>NZ_JBIVZM010000015.1:0-268438 GCF_044759525.1 Streptomyces sp. NPDC101110
GCTGGACTGGTACAACTACCACCGACCCCACACCGGAATCAGCGGCCACACCCCAGCCAGCCGCGTCACCAACCTGTCCGGTCAGCACACCTAGGACCTGTCGTTTGGATCATGCCGGCCCGAGCGGGGCGGCACAGCCACTCTCGGCCGACCTGATCCAAGCGACAGGCCCTCACCGCAACTCGCCGCGGCTACGCCGGGGCTGGAGTGACACGAGTGACCACAGTCACGGCGGAGCCCGCCGACCCCTCGATCAACTTAGGTTAGGCTTACCTAAGTTCTGGACGCCGGAGATCCGCCCGTCCCACACCGGACTGTCCCCACCGGAGGACCCCCACATGCGCTCGCACCTGCTCAACGACACCACCGCGGAGCAGTACCGCCGCTCCGTGACCGACGGAGTCGAGCGGGTGGCCGCCAAACTCGCCGCCACCGACCGGCCGTTCACCGGCATCAGCGTCGACGCCCTCTCCCCCCGCATCGACGAGATCGACCTCGACCGGCCGCTGCACGACACCGCCGCGGTGCTCGACGAACTGGAGGACGTCTACCTCCGGGACGCGATCTACTTCCACCACCCCCGCTACCTGGCCCACCTGAACTGCCCGGTCGTCATCCCGGCCGTGCTCGGCGAGGCCGTCCTGTCCGCCGTGAACTCCTCCCTCGACACCTGGGACCAGTCGGCCGGCGGCACCCTCATCGAGCGGAAACTGATCGACTGGACAACCGGCCGCATCGGTCTCGGCCCGGCGGCCGACGGCGTGTTCACCTCCGGCGGCACCCAGTCCAACCTCCAGGCGCTGCTGCTCGCCCGCGAGGAAGCCAAGAGCGACAGCCTGGCGAAACTGCGCATCTTCGCCTCCGAGGTCAGCCACTTCAGCGTGAAGAAGTCCGCGAAGCTGCTCGGGCTCGGCCAGGACGCTGTGGTCTCCATACCCGTCGACCACGACAAGCGCATGCAGACCGTCGCGCTCGCCCGGGAGCTGGAGCGCTGCGCGAAGGACGGCCTCGTCCCCATGGCCGTCGTCGCCACCGCCGGCACCACCGACTTCGGCTCCATCGACCCGCTGCCCGAGATCGCCGAGCTGTGCGAGCAGTTCGGCACCTGGATGCACGTCGACGCCGCCTACGGCTGCGGCCTGCTGGCGTCCCTGAAGCACCGGGACCGCATCAGCGGCATCGAGCGCGCCGACTCGGTCACCGTCGACTACCACAAGTCCTTCTTCCAGCCGGTGAGTTCCTCGGCCGTGCTCGTCCGGGACGCCGCCACGCTGCGCCACGCCACCTACCACGCCGAGTACCTCAACCCGCGGCGCATGGTGGAGGAGCGCATCCCGAACCAGGTCGACAAGTCCCTGCAGACCACCCGCCGTTTCGACGCCCTGAAGCTGTGGATGACCCTGCGGACCATGGGCGCCGACGGCATCGGGCAGCTCTTCGACGAGGTGTGCGACCTGGCCCGGGAGGGCTGGCGGATGATCGCCGCCGACCCGCGCTTCGACGTCGTCGTGGAGCCGAGCCTGTCCACCCTCGTCTTCCGCTACATCCCGGCGGCCGTCACCGACCCCGCCGAGATCGACCGCGCCAACCTCTACGCCCGCAAGGCCCTGTTCGCCTCCGGTGACGCCATCGTCGCGGGCACCAAGGTCGGCGACCGCCACTACCTGAAGTTCACCCTGCTCAACCCCGAGACGCAGGCGTCCGACATCGCCGCCGTCCTCGATCTGATCGCCGGCCACGCCGAGCAGTACCTGGGAGAGTCCCTTGACCGCGCGTCCTGAAAACCCGACCGCTACCCATGACTTCGTGGGCATCGGGCTCGGCCCCTTCAACCTCGGCCTGGCCTGCCTGACCGAGCCGATCGACGAGCTCGACGGCGTCTTCCTGGAGTCGAAGCCCGACTTCGAGTGGCACGCCGGCATGTTCCTGGACGGTGCCCACCTCCAGACGCCGTTCATGTCGGACCTGGTCACCCTCGCCGACCCCACATCCCCGTACTCCTTCCTCAACTATCTGAAGGAGAAGGGCCGGCTCTACTCGTTCTACATCCGCGAGAACTTCTACCCGCTGCGCGTCGAGTACGACGACTACTGCCGCTGGGCCGCGGGCAAACTGAGCAGCATCCGCTTCGGCACGACGGTCGCCGAGGTGACGTACGAGGACGAGCTCTACGTCGTGAGCACCACCGCCGGCGACACCTACCGGGCCCGTCACCTGGTCCTCGGCACCGGCACCCCGCCCCACATACCGGAGGCCTGCCGGGATCTGGGCGGCGACTTCCTGCACAACTCCCGCTATCTCGCCCACAGGGCGGAGCTGCTGAAGAAGGACTCGATCACCCTGGTCGGCTCGGGCCAGTCGGCGGCCGAGATCTACTACGACCTGCTCAGCGAGATCGACGTGCACGGCTACCGGCTGAACTGGGTGACCCGTTCGCCGCGCTTCTTCCCGCTGGAGTACACCAAGCTCACGCTGGAGATGACGTCCCCGGAGTACGTCGACTACTTCCGCGAGCTGCCCGAGGCGACCCGCTACCGCCTCACGGCCGAGCAGAAGGGCCTGTTCAAGGGCATCGACGGCGACCTCATCAACGAGATCTTCGACCTGCTCTACCAGAAGAACCTCGGCGGTCCGGTCCCCACCCGACTGCTCACCAACTCCACGCTGCACAGTGCGCGGTACGAGAACGGCACGTACACGCTCGGCTTCCGCCAGGAGGAGCAGGGCAAGGACTTCGAGCTGGAGTCACAGGGCCTGGTCCTGGCGACCGGCTACAAGTACGCCGAGCCGGAGTTCCTGGCCCCCGTCAGGGACCGCCTGGTCTACGACTCGCAGGGCAACTTCGACGTCGCCCGCAACTACGCGATCGACGTCACCGGCCGGGGCGTCTTCCTGCAGAACGCAGGGGTCCACACGCACAGCATCACCAGCCCCGACCTGGGCATGGGCCCGTACCGGAACGCGTACATCATCCGCGAGCTGCTCGGCAGCGAGTACTACCCGGTGGAGAAGACGATCGCCTTCCAGGAGTTCGCCGTATGAGCACCGGAACCGGCATCGGAACGCTCACCGTCCGCCCCCTCGACCCGCTGAAGGACGCCGAGCTGCTGCACGCCTGGGTCACCCACCCCAAGGCGGCCTACTGGATGATGCAGGACGCACAACTCCAGGACGTCGAGCGCGAGTACATGCGGATCGCCGCGCACGAGCACCACGACGCCTTCATCGGCCTGCACGAGGGCCGGCCCGCGTTCCTGATGGAGAAGTACGACCCCCGGTACGTGGAACTGGTCGGACTGTACGACCCGGAGCCCGGGGACGTCGGCATGCACTTCCTCGTCGCGCCGACCGACCGGCCGATCCACGGCTTCACCCGGGCCGTCATCACCACCGTGATGGAGGAACTGTTCGCCGACCCGCGCACCCGCCGGGTCGTGGTGGAGCCCGACGTCGCCAACAAGGCAGTACACGCGCTCAACGAGGCCGTCGGCTTCGTGGCCGAGCGCGAGATCGACAAGCCGGAGAAGCGCGCGCTGCTCAGCTTCTGCACGCGTGCACAGTTCCTGGCCGCCCGAGGAGTAGCCGTATGACCCTGTCCGACGCCGTAGCGCATCTGTCCCCCCACCGCTGGGCGCGGGCCAACCGCCTCCTGATCCGCAAAGCTCTCGCCGAGTTCGCGCACGAGCGGCTGATCACCCCCGAGCAGGACGGGGAACAGTACGTCGTCCGCAGCGACGACGGCCTGACGAGCTACCGCTACACCGCCACCCGCCGGGCCCTGGACCACTGGCAGGTCGACGCCGACTCGATCACCCGCCACCGGGACGGCACCGAAGTCCCGCTCGCCGCACTGGACTTCTTCATCGAGCTGCAGAAGTCCCTCGGCCTGAGCGACGACATCCTGCCGGTCTACCTGGAGGAGATCTCTTCCACCCTGTCCGGCACCTGCTACAAGCTCACCAAGCCGAAGGCCACGGCGGCCGAACTGGCGCGCGCCGGCTTCCAGGCCATCGAGGCGGGGATGACGGAGGGCCACCCCTGCTTCGTCGCCAACAACGGCCGGCTCGGCTTCGGCATCCACGAGTACCTGTCCTACGCGCCGGAGACGGCGAGCCCCGTCCGCCTGGTGTGGCTGGCCGCGCACCGGTCGCGCGCCGCGTTCACGGCCGGTGTCGGTATCGAGTACGAGTCGTTCCTGCGTGACGAACTCGGCGCGGAGACCGTCGAACGCTTCCACGGCGTTCTGCACGAGATGGATCTGGACCCCGACGACTACCTGCTGATCCCGGTCCACCCCTGGCAGTGGTGGAACAAGCTCAGCGTCACCTTCGCCGCCGAGGTGGCCCGCCGGCACCTGGTGTGCCTGGGCGAGGGCGACGACGAGTACCTGGCGCAGCAGTCCATCCGGACCTTCTTCAACCGGACCAGCCCCGAGAAGCACTACGTCAAAACGGCGCTGTCGGTCATCAACATGGGCTTCATGCGCGGCCTCTCGGCCGCCTACATGGAGGCCACGCCGGCCATCAACGACTGGCTGGCCCAGCTCATCGAGGGCGACCCGGTGCTCAAGGCCACCGGCCTGTCGATCATCAGGGAGCGCGCGGCCGTCGGCTACCGGCACCTGGAGTACGAGCGGGCCACGGACCGCTACTCGCCGTACCGCAAGATGCTCGCCGCGCTGTGGCGGGAGAGCCCGGTGCCGTCGCTGAACGAGGGCGAGTCCCTGGCCACCATGGCGTCCCTGGTGCACGTCGACCACGAGGGCGCGTCCGTCGCGGGCGCACTGATCGAGCAGTCGGGCCTCGCCCCGGCGGACTGGCTGCGCCGCTACCTCCAGGCGTACTTCACGCCCCTCCTGCACAGCTTCTACGCCTACGACCTGGTGTTCATGCCGCACGGCGAGAACGTCATCCTGGTGCTGAAGGACGGGGTCGTGCAGCGCGCGATCTACAAGGACATCGCCGAGGAGATCGCGGTCATGGACCCGGACGCGGTGCTGCCGCCGGCGGTCGAGCGGCTCCGCGTGGAGGTCCCGGAGGACAAGAAGCTCCTGTCGATCTTCACGGACGTCTTCGACTGCTTCTTCCGCTTCCTGGCGGCGAACCTCGCCTCCGAGGGGATCCTGGAGGAGGACGACTTCTGGCGCACGGTCGCGGAGGTCACCCGCGGCTACCAGGAGTCGATGCCCGAGCTCACCGACAAGTTCCGGCAGTACGACATGTTCGCACCCGAGTTCGCCCTCTCCTGCCTCAACCGCCTCCAGCTCCGCAACAACGAACAGATGGTCGACCTGTCGGACCCGTCGGGCGCCCTCCAGTTGGTGGGCAACCTGAGGAACCCGATCGCCGAGTTCTGACCCCACGGACGGACGCGCACCCCCGGTGTACGGTCCACCGGGGGTGCGCGTCTCTTGGGAACGCGGGGAACGGCGCAACCTTTTGGGGGCGCGGGGAACGTCGCAATCTTTTAGGGGCGCGGGGAACTGCGCGACCAGCCCCCACGCACCCGCAGACGACTCACCGCCCGCCGGCCCCCCAAGGAACCTGCGGCGACCGATACCACTCAATCCCCAGCGCATCCCACCGCTCAGCCTGCGCAGCAAGCCGCCCCTTGTACCGCTCCCAGTCATGCGACGAAGCCGGCGACCACCCCAGCTCGGCGACACCGGGCAACCGCGGAAACGCCATGAACTCCACATGCCCGGAGTTCTCCAGCGTCTCCGACCACATCGGCGCCTCAACCCCCTTCACCGCACCGCCCGGCACCCCCGGCAGATACGCCCCCGGATCCCAGTCGTAGGACCGCCGCACCTCGACGTACCCCGCCCAGGACAGCCCCAGTGGCGTCTCCTTCGTGTACTTCATGTCGAGGTACACCCGGTCCGCCGGGGACAGGATCAGCCCGGTCCCGATCTGAGCGGCCCTGGCGACCTGTGCCTTCTCCTCGGCACTGGTGCCGTCCAGCCCCCAGTACTGCGCGAGAGCCCCCTTCGCCGGGGTCGCCCCCGTCAGCTGGTGCCAGCCGACGACCGTCTTGCCGTACTTCGCGACGATCGGCTGCACCCGGTCCATGAACGTCACGTAGTCCTCATGGCTGGTGGAGTGCGCCTCGTCGCCACCGATGTGCAGGTACCTGCCCGGGGTGAGCGCGGCGATCTCGCGGATCACGTCGTCCACGAAGTCGTACGTGACCTCCTTGCCGACGCACAGCGAGCTGAAGCCGACCTCGGTGCCGGTGTAGAGCGGGGGCGCGACGCCGTCGCAGTTCAGCTCGGCGTACGAAGCCAGCGCCGCGTTGGTGTGGCCGGGCATGTCGATCTCGGGGACGACCTCCAGGTAACGGGAGGCGGCGTAGCGCACGATTTCCTTGTAGTCGGCCTTGGTGTAGAAGCCGCCCGGGCCGCCGCCGACCTCCGTGGAGCCGCCGTAGGTGGCCAGGCGGGGCCAGGAGTCGTTGGCGATGCGCCAGCCCTGGTCGTCGCTGAGGTGCAGATGCAGCTTGTTGATCTTGTAGAGGACGAGCTGGTCGATGTAGCGCTTGACCTGCTCGACGGTGAAGAAGTGCCGGGAGACGTCGAGCATGGCGCCGCGCCAGCCGTAGCGCGGGGTGTCCTTGATCGTGCCGCCCGCGACCAGCCAGGGGCCGGGCTGGACGGAGTCCTTCTCGACGGCCGCGGGCAGGAGCTGACGCAGGGTCTGCACGCCGTGGAACAGCCCTGCGGGTCGCGCGGCGGTGACGGTGACGCCGCTCCGGCCGCTGTCGAGCCGGTAGCCCTCGGTGCCGAAGGGGCCCTCGCTGAGGCGCAGCCGGATGCCTCCGGCTCCCCGGGTGGTGACGGGGAGGGGGTAGCCGGTCGAGGGGCGCAGGATCGTCGCGAGGTACTCGCCGACGCCCCTGGCCTCACGAGCCCCGTCGACGCGGATGTGGGTGCCGCGGGTGATCCGGTACGCGGATCCGCCCGGGACGGTGGAGGCGGGCGCGGGGACCACCCGGTCGAGCGGGGTGGGCGATGCCGCCGGTGCTGGGGCGGCCCCGGTCACCGAGGCGGCCAGCGCGACCAGCAGCAGGGGACCGAGCAGGCGGAGCGTTGTGCGGTGCTGTCTCACACGGCCATCTCTCACAAGCGTGTCCCTTCACGAGCCGTTGAGCTCCAGGAGGTCTGGACCACTCTCTCGTGAGTCGGGTGGAACAATCCACCCCATGGCGGAAATCATCCAGAAGGACGGCACGTGGGCCTTCGACGGGGACGCGCTGCGACTGACTCCCGGGCGGGACAAGAACGTCGGTCTGCTGCGCAGGGAATTGGGTGAACTGGTAGTTCCCTTAGGGGCGTTGGCCGGCATCTCCTTGGAGCAGGGCAAGAAGTCGGGACGGCTCAGACTGCGGCTGCGCGACGGTGCCGACCCCCTGCTGCACGCCACCGGCGGCCGGCTCACCGAGCCGCACGACCCGTACCAGCTGGTCGTGGAGTCCGACCGGTACGGCGTCGCCGAGTACTTCGTGGACGAGGTGCGCAGCGCCCTGCTGCTCGACCAGGTCCCCGCCGGCCCGGTCGACACGTATCTGTTGCCGGGCCCGTCGGTCCCCCTGTCGGTCTCCGCCGGGGACGGCACCGCCGGCTTCGACGGAGAGCGCATACGCCTGGAGTGGAACTGGAAGACGGAGGACGCCAAGGCCGCGGCCGGCACCCGCACGCTCGCCCTCACCGACATCACGGGCGTGGAATGGCACCCGGCGGCCGGTCTGGAGAACGGCCACCTGCGCTTCACCGTGCGGAACGCGCCCACCAAGGCCCCGCCCAAGTACGACCCCAACGCGGTGGAGCTGTGGGGCTTCAAGAAGGACCCGCTGATGGCGCTGGTCGCGGCGGCGGTCCAGGCCAGGCTCCCGCACCCGGCCCGGGCCGCCGCCGACCCGGAGAACGCGCGACCGGAGCCCCCTTCCGCTTCGGGCGCGTCGTCCGAGGCCGACCACGACGCCCTGCTGCGCCGCCTGCGCGAGCTCGGCGAGCTGCACCGCTCGGGGGTGCTGACGGACGAGGAGTTCACCCTGGCCAAGCAGGCGATCCTCAAGCGGATGTAGCGCTCGCGGCTACTTCGCCCGGCGCGCCACCGTGAAGTGGTCGACCCGGTCACCGCTCTCGGCGATGCCGCGCACCGTCAGCGTGGCCAGGTGCCCCTTCGGGGCGGGGGTGACGTCCACGCGCAGGAAGGAGTAGTCGAGGTAGCGGACCCGGGACCAGGCGACGGTCTCGTCCTGCTTGCCGCCCTCGACGTTGACGAACGAGGCGACGGAGTCCACGTCGTGTTCATGGCCCTCGTACGACAGCGGGGCGCTGAACGCGTAGAGACCGCGGCCGGCCGCACCGGCCGTCACGTACACCACGCCGTCGGTCTCGGGGTAGGCCGTGCCGCCGATCGGGAGTTTCCTGGCGACCTTGTTCGCCTTGATGACGTCGGTGCGCTCGTACTGGTGGTTGTGGCCGTTGATGACCAGGTCCACGGTGTACTTCTCGAACAGCGGCACCCACTCCTGCCGGACCCCTCCCTCGGAGGCGTGGGAGGTGGAGGTGCAGTAGGCGCAGTGGTGGAAGAACACGACGATGAAGTCGACGTCGCGGGAGGCCCGGTACTTCTTGAGCCGGGCCTCCAGCCAGGTGGTCTGGGTGCCGCCGGAGATGCCGAGGTTGGCGGGGATCTCGAAGGAGATGTCGTTGGCGTCGAGCGAGATGACGGCCGTGTTGCCGTAGGTGAAGGAGTAGACGCCCGGCAGGTTCTTCTTGTCGGGGCCGTTGTCCGGCAGCGTCCAGCGGGCCTCCTCGCCGCCGTAGCCGTTGGGCGAGTACCAGGCCTCCATGTCGTGGTTGCCGTAGGCGGGCATCCACGGCACGGATTTGGCGACGGACTCGGTCTGGGCGAGGAACTGGTCCCACACACGCGAGTCGAAGCCGGTGTCGTCGGTCCTGCCCTGGCCGGCCGGGTCGCCGTACGCGATGTCGCCCGCGTGCAGGTGGAACGCCGGGTTCTGGCCGAGCAGCAGGCTGTTGTTGGCGAGCGCGTGGTAGCTGACGCCCTCGTCACCGAAGGCCGTGAAGGTGAACGGCGCCTTGTGCGCGGGGGCGGTGGTGAACGTGCCGAGCGTGCCCAGCAGGTGCGGTGCGGCCGGGTCGAAGCCCTGGTGGCCGACGCCGTAGTAGTAGGTACGGCCCGGCTTCAGGCGACTCAGCCTGGCGTGGACGTAGTACTGGGTGTGGTTGCCGCTCGCGCCGACACCGGCGGGCGTGAAGAGGGTGCGGACCTCGGCGTCGATCCTGCGGGAGAGGTCCAAGGGGTGGGCGCCGATCCGGATGAAGGGCTTCTTGACGGCGACCGGGACCTGCCAGGAGACGGTCATCTCCGTGCGCGGGTCGGCACCGTAGGCGAGGTGGCGGCCGAAGGGGGCGACGAGCGCGCCGTCGACGGCCTCGGCCGCCGGGGCGGTGCGGGGAGTCGGCACGGCGGCCCGGGCGGTGGCACCGGGCACGAACGCGCCACCCGCCACGGCACCGAGCGTGACGCCACCGCCCCTGATCATCGTGCGCCGGGAGAATCTTGCGCGCAGGTAGTCGTGCTGCTCGGCCATGCTCATGCGCTCGGCGAGCCGCTGGGGTACGCCCATACGAGGAGTGTCCATGGCGCCCAAAAATCGACGCCCCGGGCAACGGGCTGCCGGACGTCCGGTGGACTTGTCACGAACAAGCACTCATGACACGTTCAACGTTCCCCCAAGGACTCCCCACAGACATCTGCCCGAAATCGGGCAGGAATCTTGCGAAAGCGTCCTCGGTACCTCAGGATCTAGCGAGTGCACGACGAACTCGTTGATCACCTGACGCGGTCCACCGCCCTCGGCCGGGGCGAGGCGCTGCGTGTGATCCAGGACGTGCTCGCCTACTTCGACGAGACGACCGAGGAGTACGTCCGTCGCCGCCACCGCGAGCTCCAGGCCCAGGGCCTGGTCAACGCGGCGATCTTCGAACGGATCGAGGCGGACCTCAAATACCGCGCCGTGGCCCCGCCGGAGCTCTCGCTCCGGCAGCTGCGGCGCATCGTCTACGGCTAGGAATACGTATACATGTGCGGAATCGTCGGTTACATCGGGAAGCGTGACGTCGCGCCCCTGCTCCTGGAGGGCCTGCAGCGCCTGGAGTACCGCGGCTACGACTCCGCGGGCATCGTCGTCACGTCCCCGAAGACGTCCGGCCTGAAGATGGTCAAGGCCAAGGGCCGCGTCCGCGACCTGGAGGCCAAGGTCCCGGCCCGCTTCAAGGGCACCACCGGCATCGCCCACACCCGCTGGGCCACCCACGGCGCCCCGTCCGACGTGAACGCCCACCCGCACCTGGACGCCGAGGGCAAGGTCGCCGTCGTCCACAACGGCATCATCGACAACGCCTCCGACCTGCGCCGCAAGCTGGAGGCGGACGGCGTCGAGTTCCTCTCCGAGACCGACACCGAGGTCCTCGTCCACCTCATCGCCCGCTCGCAGGCGACCAAGCTGGAGGACAAGGTCCGCGAAACCCTGCGGGTCATCGAGGGCACGTACGGCATCGCCGTCATGCACGCCGACTTCCCCGACCGGATCGTCGTCGCCCGCAACGGCTCCCCGGTCGTCCTCGGCATCGGCGAGAAGGAGATGTTCGTCGCCTCGGACATCGCCGCGCTGGTCTCCCACACCCGGCAGATCGTCACCCTCGACGACGGCGAGATGGCCACCCTCAAGGCCGACGACTTCCGCACCTACACCACCGAGGGCACCCGCACCACCGCTGAGCCCACCACCGTGGAGTGGGAGGCCGCCTCCTACGACATGGGCGGCCACGACACGTACATGCACAAGGAGATCCACGAGCAGGCCGACGCCGTGGACCGCGTGCTGCGCGGCCGCATCGACGACCGCTTCTCCACCGTGCATCTTGGCGGCCTGAACCTGGACGCCCGCGAGGCCCGGCGGATCCGCCGCGTGAAGATCCTCGGCTGCGGCACCTCGTACCACGCGGGCATGATCGGCGCCCAGATGATCGAGCAGCTGGCCCGCATCCCCGCCGACGCCGAGCCGGCCTCGGAGTTCCGTTACCGCAACGCGGTCGTCGACCCCGACACCCTCTACGTCGCGGTGTCCCAGTCCGGCGAGACCTACGACGTACTGGCCGCCGTGCAGGAGCTCAAGCGCAAGGGCGCGCGCGTCCTGGGCGTGGTGAACGTCGTCGGCTCGGCGATCGCCCGTGAGGCGGACGGCGGCATCTACGTGCACGCCGGACCCGAGGTCTGCGTCGTCTCCACCAAGTGCTTCACCAACACCACGGTCGCCTTCGCCCTGCTCGCCCTCCACCTGGGGCGCACCCGCGACCTGTCGGTCAGCGACGGCAAGCGGATCATCGAGGGCCTGCGCAAGCTGCCCGGCCAGATCGCCGCGATCATGGAGCAGGAGGAGGAGGTCAAGAAGCTGGCCCTGCAGTTCGCCGAGGCCCGCTCGATGCTCTTCATCGGCCGTGTCCGGGGCTACCCCGTGGCCCGCGAGGCCTCCCTGAAGCTCAAGGAGATCTCCTACATCCACGCCGAGGCCTACCCCGCCTCGGAGCTCAAGCACGGCCCGCTGGCCCTGATCGAGCCGGCCCTGCCGACGGTGGCGATCGTGCCCGACGACGATCTGCTGGAGAAGAACCGCGCCGCCATGGAGGAGATCAAGGCCCGCAGCGGCAAGATCCTCGCCGTGGCCCACCAGCCCCAGGAGAAGGCCGACGAGACGATCGTCGTCCCGAAGAACGAGGACGAGCTGGACCCGATCCTGATGGGCATCCCGCTCCAGCTCCTGGCGTACCACACGGCGCTGGTGCTCGGCCGCGACATCGACAAGCCGCGCAACCTGGCCAAGTCGGTGACGGTTGAGTAGGTGACCCCCTTTTAGGGGCGCGGGGCCGTATCGATGTGCGGCTCCGCCGCGTGGGCGCGAAAGGCACCCGGGCACCCGCGCATGCCGCTCAGGAAAACGGACCCCCACGTGCTGCCACCATGCACGGGGGGTCCGTTTCATCGCCGGGAAGCCGCCCGACTCCCCGGCGTCGGCTGCCGACTCAGCCGGTGGCCGTCACACCCCGGCCGGCAGCCCGCCGCGGCCGACTCCGGCCGCGCGCTGGGCGATTGACACGGCGTCAACACCTGACACGCCGTCGATCGGAGCGGTGCGGCTCGGCCAGAAGGCCAACAGGGCGACGTCCAGGGCGAGTCGACCGGCCACGGTCGTGATTCCGCTTCCCGCGGAGACCTCTTTGTTCACGGCGGGCTCCCCTCGCGCATGCAGTGGTGCGCTGTTCCGTATATGCCCTTCACAAGGGCACAAACACCTCTGCGCGTAGGGGAATCCGCGCGACGCACAAGGGAGTTGCTGCTGCGTGAACGTCAGGGGATGACGATGACGGGCCGCTGCGCCCGCTTGGCGAGCCGCCCCGCGACCGAGCCGAAGATGCGGCCGACGATGCCGTGGGTGGAGCCGACGACGATCGCGTCGGCCTCGTACTCGCGGCCGACCTCTTCGAGTTCGTGGCAGATGTCACCGCCGCGCTCGACCAGGATCCAGGGCACCTCGGTGAGATAGTCCGCACAGGCCAGCTCCAGACCGAGCACCTCGGTGCGGTGGTCCGGCACGTCCACGAACACCGGCGGCTCACAGCCGGCCCACACCGTGGTCGGCAGCCGGTTGGCGACGTGGACGATGATCAGGCCCGATCCGGAACGATGGGCCATCCCGATCGCGTAGGCCAGGGCGCGCTCACTGGACGTGGAGCCGTCGAAGCCGACGACGACCCCGTGCTTGAAGGCGGGATCGCAGGAATGGCGTGGCTCTTCCGCCGCCAGGGGCTCGGCCGCCGTGGGATCGGCGACGGGCCGCTTGCGGTCCGCTGGTTCGAAGAATTCGTGACCGGCCATGGCTGTCTCGGCGTCGTGATCCTTATACGGGAGGGACAACATGTGCGGCGGAGCTGTGTCCGGGAATGGTCTTCCCAACCCCATACCCCCAAGGGTACGGCGGCACGCCTCCTTAGCCCAGATCCCGCTTACTGTGCGTGCGGGTTCCAGGGAGCATGCACGAGGCACCGCCCGTAACGCAATGGTTGCTGCGCTGTACAGGCGGTTTGCACGGGATTCAATGACCCGTGGCGACGATCGGCGCAGGCAGTGACCGACGCCGGGGCCGCGCGTTGAACCCCGTGAGTCACGCCACAGGGAGCCCGCATGTCCGCACCACGCCCCGCCGCCGAGGCGGACCGCGCGACCCCGCCGCCGCGGGACACCGTGACGGATGTGGTTCGCTGGGCCGCCTTCAGTTGCCTGCTCGTCCCGGTGGTGCTCCTCGGCTACGGCACCTCGCTCGCGGGTGCCGCGGGCACCGCCCTCGGGCTCGCGGCCGTCACGGGCGCCTGCCGGGTCCTGCTGCGCCAGTCCGAGCGCGGCGCGGCCCGCCTCGCGGCGGAGGACCGGGCACCCCACCGGGGCCGGCGTCACCGCACGGGAACCGGGTCACACCGTGGCGGACGGCACACCGGCGGAGATACACCGGTCAGCTGACCGGTTTCCGCGCACACACACAGCGGTTTTCAGCCAACTTCCCGCACCTGTGCATCACCCCGTCCGACCACCCCTCAACCCCCGTTTGACCTGCACGGAAAGGGCCTCGGGGGGTCGGCGCACCCTACGTGGATTGGCCACTGCGACAAGGCGCACTTCCCTGCACGCCCCACGAGTGCAACGCTTCGTGATCGAATGCTTCACGCCAAGTTGCCAAGTCGACAATGCGCCGAGGGCCGAACCGGCCACTCCGGCACAACGGCACACAGTAGATTCGATCTTGACCACGGCGGGGGACTCGTGCAGGACCGAGGGGAAACGTGCAGGAGCGACACAACCGAGGAGCCGCGACCACCGAGGGGGGCTTAGCAGTATGAGCCACGACTCCACTGCCGCGCCGGAAGCCGCGGCCCGGAAGCTTTCCGGGCGACGCCGCAAGGAGATCGTCGCGGTGCTGCTGTTCAGCGGCGGCCCCATCTTCGAGAGTTCCATACCACTGTCGGTGTTCGGGGTTGACCGCCAGGACGCCGGCGTACCGCGCTACCGACTATTGGTGTGCGGAGGCGAGGAAGGCCCGCTGCGGACCACAGGGGGCCTCGAACTCACCGCACCACACGGCTTGGAAGCGATCTCGCGCGCGGGCACGGTCGTCGTGCCCGCCTGGCGCTCGATCACTTCGCCGCCACCGGAGGAGGCGCTCGACGCGCTGCGCCGCGCCCACGAGGAGGGCGCCCGCATCGTCGGACTGTGCACCGGCGCCTTCGTCCTCGCGGCGGCCGGCCTGCTGGACGGCCGTCCCGCGACGACACACTGGATGTACGCACCGACGCTGGCCAAGCGCTATCCGTCGGTGCACGTGGACCCGCGTGAGCTGTTCGTCGACGACGGCGACGTGCTCACGTCGGCGGGCACGGCCGCGGGCATCGACCTGTGCCTGCACATCGTGCGCACGGACCACGGAAACGAGGCGGCCGGGGCCCTGGCCAGGCGGCTCGTCGTGCCACCACGCCGCAGCGGCGGGCAGGAGCGCTACCTCGACAGGTCTTTACCAGAGGAGATCGGCGCCGACCCGCTCGCCGAGGTCGTCGCCTGGGCGCTGGAGCACCTCCACGAACAGTTCGACGTGGAGACGCTGGCGGCACGCGCGTACATGAGCAGGCGTACGTTCGACCGCCGCTTCCGCTCGCTGACCGGGAGCGCTCCGCTGCAGTGGCTGATCACGCAGCGGGTCCTCCAGGCGCAGCGCCTGCTGGAGACGTCGGACTACTCGGTGGACGAGGTGGCGGGGCGCTGCGGCTTCCGGTCGCCGGTCGCCCTGCGCGGGCACTTCCGCCGGCAGCTCGGCTCCTCCCCCGCCGCGTACCGGGCGGCGTACCGCGCCCGGCGCCCGCAGGGCGAGCGGCCGCAGGAGACCGAGAGCGCACCGGGCGGCCCCGGACCCGGCATGCCGGGCCATCCGGGCCACGCGGGGCACCCGGGCCAGCCCGGCCAGGCGCCCGCCCCGCTCCACCCGGAGCACCCGGTCCCGCTGCAGTCCCGCCGTACGGCGGCGGCGAGCGCGGTCGGCCAGTCCCCGGCCCTGTCGGGGAGCCTGCCCGGGCAGCGCAGCGCACCGTGATCCGGTAGCCGCGGGGCCCGCCGGGAGCATGCCTCCCGGCGGGCCCCGCGGCTTTCACGGTACGGGCCGCCCCGCCGGAGGCAGCGGGCCGTAAGGTTAGACACATGAACGATCGCATGGTGTGGATCGACTGCGAGATGACCGGCCTCTCGCTGTCGGACGACGCGCTCATCGAGGTGGCCGCCCTCGTGACCGACTCCGAGCTGAACGTGCTCGGGGACGGCGTGGACATCGTCATCCGGCCGCCGGACCAGGCGCTGGAGACGATGCCGGACGTGGTGCGTCAGATGCACACCGCCTCCGGGCTGCTCGAGGAGCTCGCCGCCGGGACGACCCTGAAGGACGCCGAGGACCAGGTCCTGACGTATGTGAGGGAGTTCGTCAAGGAACCCGGCAAGGCCCCGCTGTGCGGCAACTCCGTGGGCACCGACCGCGGCTTCCTGCTGCGGGACATGCCGACGCTGGAGAACTACCTCCACTACCGGATCGTCGACGTGTCCTCGGTCAAGGAGCTGGCGCGCCGCTGGTACCCGCGGGCCTACTTCAACAGCCCGCAGAAGAACGGCAACCACCGCGCGCTCGCCGACATCCGCGAGTCGATCGCGGAGCTGCGGTACTACCGCGAGGCCGTGTTCGTCCCCCAGCCCGGCCCCGACTCGGACACCGCGCGGACGATCGCCGCGAAGCACGTCCTGCCTGCTCAGTAGGCGCGACAGAGGCCCGCCGGGGAGCGCCGTGAAAGGTGGGCGCGAGCACCCCTTCGGACCCTGTACACTTTTTCTCGGCCGGTCAGGAAGTCACGGACCTCCAAGCCGGTCATGGTGGGTGTAGCTCAGCTGGTAGAGCACCTGGTTGTGGTCCAGGAAGTCGCGGGTTCAAGTCCCGTCACTCACCCTGAAGTATTCAGCCGGTGGCCTCGAAAGAGGCCACCGGCTGAAGCGTTTTCAGCGTGCCGGTCGGCGAGGCGTCGGTGGGCCGGGGCTACCGTCGGCGGCATGGACGGTGGGCGGACGGGATGGCGTGCGTGTGAGCTCGGCGGGGCGGTGTTCGCCGTCTGTATGGCCGGCACCACGCTGCCGACTCCCCTCTATCCCCTCTACCAGGACAAGTTCGGCTTCTCCGAGCTGACGGTGACCGTGGTGTACGCCCTGTACGCCTTCGCGGTGATCGGTGTGCTGCTGCTGGTCGGCAACGCCTCGGACGTCGTGGGCAGACGACCGGTGCTGCTGTGCGGCCTGGCGTGCGCGGCGGTGAGCGCCGTCTGCTTCCTCAGTGCCGGGGGCCTCGGCTGGCTGTACGCGGGGCGGCTGATGTCGGGGCTGTCCGCCGGGCTGTTCACCGGGGCCGCCACGGCGTACGTGATGGAACTGGCGCCGCCGGGCGGTGCCTCCCGGGCCACCTTCGTGGCGACGGCGGCCAACATGGGCGGCCTCGGCTGCGGTCCCCTGCTCTCCGGGCTGCTCGCGGAATACGCCCCCTGGCCGCTGTACCTGCCGTTCGTCACCCACCTCGCCCTGGTCGCCGCCTCGGCCGCCGTGCTGCTGTGGCTCGCGGAGACCGTACGGGAGCGGCAGCCGCTGCACACCGTACGGCCGCAGCGGCCCGCGCTGCCGCCGCAGGTCCGGGCCGTGTTCGGCCCCGCCGCCACCGCCTCTTTCGTCGGATTCGCCCTGTTCGGGGTGTTCACCTCGGTCAGCCCGGCCTTCCTCGTGGAGTCCCTGGACGTGACCGACCACGCCGTGAGCGGGCTGATCGTCGCGCTGGCCTTCTTCTCCTCCACAGCCGGGCAGCTGGCGGTCGGCCGGGTCGGCGTACGGCGTTCCCTGCCGCTGGGCTGCGCCGGGCTCCTCGCCGGGCTGGCGCTGCTCGCCGGTGCACTGCGGTGGGACCAGATGGCCCTGCTGATCGCCAGCGCGCTCGTCGGCGGGATCGGCCAGGGCCTGGCGTTCCGCGGCGCCCTGTCCGACGTGGCCGAGGCCTCCCCCGCGGATCAGCGCGCGGCGGTGATCTCGACCCTTTTCGTGGTGGCCTACGCGGGCATCTCCCTCCCGGTGATCGGCGTCGGCCTCCTGACCGGCCCGATCGGCCTGGAGGGCGCGGGGCTGGTCTTCATCGCATGCATGGCGGCCCTGGTCGTGGTCGCGGGACTGTACCTGGTACGACGCCCGACACCGGCTCGGGCGTGAGGGCGTGCGCTCGCGGCACCCATGGGCGAACCGGTGGAACGGAGCTCACGGGCCGCCGCCACGGCCCCGCCAACTCCCCCGGGTCGGTGAGCCGTTCACCCGAGTGCGCAGGAACGGCTCCGGTCGGGGGCCGCGGGCACTGAGGGTCACGACGACGACCGCGACACCAGCTCCGTGGCCAGGACCATCTGGCGGCGTTCCAGGCCCCGGGATGCCAGGGGGCGGCGGTCGGCGACCTCGGTGAGCAGGAGGTCTATCATCCGCCGGCCCATCTCCTCGATGGGCTGCCGCACGCTGGTGAGCGGCGGCTCCATGTGGCGGGCGATGGCGGAGTCGTCGTAGCCGACGAGCGCCACGTCCTCCGGGATACGGCGGCCCGCGTCGCGCAGCGCCCGGCGGGCGCCGGCCGCGGTGACGTCGGAGGCGGCGAAGACCGCGTCGATGTCCGGGCGGCGTTCCAGCAGGGCCGTCATGGCCCGGTGCCCGCCCTCCTCCGTGAAGTCCCCCGCCTCGATCAGCCCCTCGTCCACCCCGAGGCCGGCGTCGCTGATGGCCTCGCGATAGCCGTCGACACGCCGCTGGGCACCGTAGACGTCGAGACGGCCGGTGATGTGGGCGACCCGGCTGCGGCCCCGGGACAGCAGGTGCTCGACGGCCTGGCGGGCGCCGCCGTAGTTGTCCGAGTCGACCGAGGGCAGGGTCTCCGCCGCCGAGCGCGGACCGCTGATCACCGCCGGGATCTCCAGCTGGGCCAGCAGGTCGGGCAGCGGATCGTCGGCGTGCACCGAGACCAGCAGGACGCCGTCCACACGGTGGGCCGCCAGGTACTGGGCGAGGCGGGCGCGTTCCCGGTCGCTGCCCGCGAAGATCAGCAGCAGCTGCATCTCCGTGTCGGACAACGCCGCCCCGACACCCTTGAGCATGTCCGAGAAGTACGGCTCCGCGAAGAACCGGGTCTCCGGCTCGGGCACGACCAGCGCGATCGCGTCCGTACGGTTGGCGGCCAGGGCACGGGCCGCGGTGTTGGGGACGTAGCCGAGCTCCGCGACCGCCGCCTCGACGGCGGCCCGGGTCGCGTCACTGACCCGGGGCGAGCCGTTGATCACCCGCGAGACGGTGCCGCGGCCGACACCGGCGCGCGCCGCCACCTCTTCGAGGGTGGGCCGGCCACCACTTCGGCCCCGCGCTCCGTGGGTTGCCATGGGCTCCGCCTTCCCGTCCACACCCGCACTCTGCGACTGGCCTGGAATTTAACAGGCCCGCCGGCCGTGACGACCTTCGCCGGGGACGCGCTGCCCCGGCCTTCCGTTTCGGCCGGACGAGCCGTGCCACCAGCGGTCGACTGGCTCGATTCAACCGGCCCGGGCTCCAACCGACGTCGGTCCGGGTCCAGTTAACAGGCAGATAACTGAACGCATCTCTCCCTGTCCGGTCCCTTGACACCCCCGCCGCGACCGGGGACTCTTCAACACATCACTGGTGGGAGCGCTCCCACACTACCTGACACATACACAACCCGCACGTTCCCCGCCCGAGCCTTAAGCGCGTAAAAACGGTCCGACACAGCAGTTGGCCGGGGGGTCGGCACGTCAGGGCAACAGGAGGACGACATGCGAGCACGCATCCGAACCGCCCGCAAGGCGATGGTCGTCGCGGCCGTCGCGTCGCTGGGCGCCGGGCTGCTGGCCGGCTGTGCCGACGACGGCAAGGACGACGGCTCCGGTTCCTCGTCGGGCGGCGACAGCGGCGGCAGGACCACGATCTCGGTCGGCCTCTTCGGCACCATGGGCTTCAAGGAAGCCGGCCTCTACGCCGAGTACGAGAAGCTCAATCCGAAGATCAAGATCGCCGAGAACGTCGTCGAGCGCAACGAGAACTACTACCCGGCGCTGCTGAACCACCTGACCACCAACAGCGGCCTGCTGGACGTCCAGGCCGTCGAAGTCGCCAACATCGCCGAGGTGACGGCCACCCAGGCCGACAAGCTCGAGGACATGTCCAAGGTGTCGGGCGTGGACAAGAGCAAGTGGCTGGACTGGAAGTGGCAGCAGGCCACGACCAAGGACGGCAAGACGGTCGGCCTCGGCACCGACGTCGGCCCGATGGCGATCTGTTACCGCACGGACCTCTTCAAGCAGGCCGGTCTGCCCACGGACCCCGCCGAGGTCGGCAAGCTGTGGTCGGGTGACTGGGCCAAGCTCGTCGACGTCGGCGAGCGGTACAAGAAGAAGGCACCCAAGGGCACCTTCTTCATGGACTCCCCCGGCGGTCTGATCCAGGCGATCCTCGGCAGCGAGAAGGAGAAGTTCTACGACTCCTCCGGCGAGGTCATCTACAAGACGAACCCGGCCGTCAAGGCTGCCTTCAACCTGACCGCGGACGCCGCCAAGAAGGGCCTCGTCCAGTCGCAGACGCAGTTCCAGCCGGGCTGGAACTCCACGATCGCCAACAGCAAGTTCGCCGCGATCGCCTGCCCGCCGTGGATGCTGGGCACGATCAAGGGCAACGCCAAGCCCGACGCCGCCGGCAAGTGGGCCGTGGCCGTCGCGCCCAAGGGCGGCAACTGGGGCGGCACCTTCCTCACCGTGCCCAAGAGCGGCAAGAACGTGAAGGAAGCCCAGAAGTTCGTGACCTGGCTGACCGCGCCGGAGCAGCAGGCGAAGCTGTTCAAGGTGCAGGCCAGCTTCCCGAGCGCCCCGTCCACCTACACCATGCCCGAGGTGACCGGCGCGACGAACGAGATGACCGGTGACCAGAAGATCGGCCCGATCTTCGCGGAGGCCGCCAAGGCCGCCCCGGTCCAGGTGATCGGCCCGAAGGACCAGATCATCATGCAGGGGCTGACGGACAACGGCGTCATCCTCGCAACGAAGGGCAAGTCCGCCAAGGAGGCCTGGGACTCCGCGGTCAAGACCATCGACAACAAGCTGGACCAGTGACCCGGATGACCACCCGTCACGACACCGCCGCGCTCCCCGTGAAGGGGGGCGCGGCCCCGGGCCGCCCGCCGGAGGACGCCGCCGCTGAGAAGGCGCGGCGGCGCCGGGACAGGTTGTCCCGGCGCTGGCAGCGGGACATCCGCTGGAGCCCGTACGCGTTCGTGTCACCGTTCTTCCTGCTGTTCGTCGCGTTCGGCCTGTTCCCGCTGCTGTACACGGGCTGGGCCTCGCTGCATCAGGTGGAGCTGACCGCGCCGACCGACATGAACTGGGTGGGGCTGCGCAACTACACCCGGATCTTCGACGACGAGTTCTTCTGGAACGCGGCGAAGAACACGCTGACCATCGGCATCATCTCCACCGTTCCGCAGCTGCTGATGGCGATGGGCATCGCCCACATCCTCAACTACAAGCTGCGCGCCTCGACCTTCTTCCGGGTGGCGATGCTCGCGCCGTACGCGACGTCGATCGCCGCCGCGTCGCTGGTGTTCGTGCTGCTCTTCGGCCGTGACTACGGCATGATCAACTGGGTGCTCGACATGGCCGGCATCAACCCGGTCGACTGGCAGAACGACAAGTGGCCCTCGCAGATCGCGGTCTCGTCGATCATCATCTGGCGCTGGACCGGCTACAACGCGCTGATCTACCTGGCCGCGATGCAGGCGATCCCGCAGGACCTCTACGAGTCCGCCGCCCTGGACGGGGCCAACCGCTGGCAGCAGTTCATCCATGTGACGCTGCCGTCGCTGCGTCCGACGATCCTGTTCACCTGTGTGGTCTCGACGATCGGGGCGAGCCAGGTCTTCGGTGAGCCGCTGCTGTTCGACGCCAACAAGGGCACGTCCGGTGGCGCGGAGCACCAGTTCCAGACGCTCGGTCTGTATCTGTACGAGCAGGGCTGGGTCGCCCAGCACCTGGGCCGTGCCTCGGCGATCGCCTGGACGATGTTCCTCATGCTGATCGTCATCGGCATCGTCAACTACGTCATCTCGCGCCGGCTGCGCGCCAGTAGTTAAGGAGTGTGGCCGTGACGACGACTGTGACGCCCCCGGACACCAAGTCCGTCGATTCGCCCAAGCGCCCCCGGCTGCCGAAGTCCGCGCGGGCCGGTGGGCAGTTGCACGGCGGCCCGATCGCGTACGCGATCCTGATCGTGTTCACGCTCGTGTCGCTGTTCCCGCTGGTGTGGACGGCGATCGCCGCCTCGCGTGACAACCAGCGGCTGGCGCAGACGCCGCCGCCCTTCTGGTTCGGTTCCGGCCTGTTCGACAAACTGGAGATCGCCTGGAAGGACGCCAACCTGGGCGAGGCGTTCTTCAACACCACGATCGTGGCGGGCACGTCGGCGCTGACCATCGTCTTCCTGTCGACGATCGCCGGTTTCGCCTTCGCCAAGCTGCGCTTCAGGGGCCGCGGCGCGCTGATGCTGATCGTGATCGGCACGATGATGGTGCCGCCGCAGCTGAGTGTGATCCCGCTGTACATGATGGTCGCCAAGCTCGACTGGACGGACCAGTTGCAGGCGGTGATCCTCCCGTCGCTGGTGAGCGCGTTCGGTGTGTTCTTCATGCGGCAGTACCTGATCCAGGCGCTGCCGGACGAGATCATCGAGGCCGCCCGGGTGGACGGCGCGAGCAGCTGGCGTGTGGTGTGGCACGTCGTGTTCCCCGCGGCGCGGCCGGCGATGGCCGTGCTCGGGATGCTGACGTTCGTGCAGACCTGGAACGACTTCATGTGGCCGTTCCTGGTGCTGACCCAGATGGGCAACCCGACCGTGCAGGTCGCGGTCGCGGGTCTGGGCCGCGGCTACACCCCCGACCAGTCCCTGATCATGGCGGGCGCGCTGCTGGGCACGCTGCCACTGCTGCTGGTCTTCGCGATCTTCGGCAAGCAGATCGTGGGCGGCATCATGCAGGGCGCCGTCAAGGGCTGAGCCCTGCTTTCCCGGGGGTCGAGCCATTGCCGCCTCGGCCCCTTTCCCCCCATCCGCTCGTCGGTCCACACGACCCCTCTTGGGAGCGCTTCCATGCCTGACTCCGAGAACCCGGCCACTCCGGTGACCTTCCCGCCCGCCTTCCTGTGGGGCGCGGCGACGTCCGCGTACCAGATCGAGGGTGCGGTGCGGGAGGACGGCCGGACGCCGTCGATCTGGGACACCTTCAGCCATACGCCGGGCAAGACCGTCGGCGGCGACCACGGTGACATCGCTGTCGACCACTACCACCGCTACCGCGACGACGTGGCGCTGATGGCGGAGCTGGGCCTGGGCGCCTACCGCTTCTCCATGTCGTGGTCGCGGGTGCAGCCGACCGGCCGGGGCCCCGCCGTGCAGAAGGGTCTGGACTTCTACCGGCGGCTGGTGGACGAGCTGCTGGCGAAGAACATCAAGCCCGCCATCACGCTCTACCACTGGGACCTACCGCAGGAGTTGGAGGACGCGGGGGGCTGGCCGGAGCGCGACACGGCGTACCGGTTCGCGGAGTACGCGCAGATCGCCGGGGAGGCGCTGGGCGACCGGGTCGAGCAGTGGATCACGCTCAACGAGCCGTGGTGCAGCGCGTTCCTGGGGTACGCCTCGGGGGTGCACGCCCCGGGCCGTACGGACCCGGCAGCCTCACTGCGTGCCGCGCACCATCTGAATCTGGCGCACGGCCTGGGCGCGTCCGCGCTGCGCTCGGTGATGCCGGCCCGCAACACGGTCGCGGTGAGCCTCAACTCCTCCGTGGTGAGGCCGCTTTCGCAGGACCCGGCGGATCTGGACGCGGTCCGCAGGATCGACGACCTGGCCAACGGTGTGTTCCACGGGCCGATGCTGCACGGTGCCTACCCGGAGTCGCTGTACGTCGCGACGGCGGGCCTCACGGACTGGGACCACGTCCTCGACGGCGACCTGGAGCTGATCAACCAGCCGTTGGACGCGCTGGGCCTCAACTACTACACGCCGTCGCTGGTGTCGGCGGCGGACGTGTCGGCGAAGGCACCGCGCGCCGACGGTCACGGGGCGAGCGACCACTCGCCGTGGCCGGCCGCGGACGACGTCGCGTTCCACCAGACGCCCGGCGACCGCACGGAGATGGGCTGGACGATCGACCCGACCGGCCTGCACGAGTTGATCATGCGCTACACGCGTGAGGCCCCGGGCCTGCCGCTGTACATCACGGAGAACGGCGCGGCCTACGACGACAAGATCGACTCGGACGGCCGGGTGCACGACCCGGAGCGGGTGGCCTACCTGCACGGCCACTTGTCGGCGGTCCGCCGTGCCATCGCCGACGGCGCCGACGTCCGGGGCTACTACCTGTGGTCCCTGATGGACAACTTCGAGTGGGCGTACGGCTACGGCAAGCGCTTCGGCGCGGTCTACGTGGACTACGCGACGCTGGAACGCACGCCGAAGACGAGCGCCCGGTGGTACGGGCGGGCGGCGCGGACGGGGACGCTGCCGGAGACCGAGACGGTCTGACCGACGGGGGGCGGGGGCGGGGCGCGGCACGATTAGGGGAGTGCCGCGCCCCGGCCGCACCTCAACGGTGGACGCGTCTCCACCGGCCGGGCGGCGCATTTGCCGAGGGCGGACGTCAGCCCTTGTTGGCGCCCAGGGTGAGGCCGCTGACGAACTGGCGCTGGAGGGCGAAGTACACGATCAGGGTGGGGATCGCGGTGAGCAGGGCGCCCGCGGCGACCAGGTTGGGGTCGGTGAAGTACTGGCCGGAGAGGTTGTTCAGCGCCGAGGTGATCGGCATGTTCTCGCCGGTGGAGATGAGGACGATCGCCCAGAAGAAGTCGTTGTAGATCCAGATGGAGAGCAGGGTGGCGAGGGCGGCCATCGCCGGTTTGCACAGCGGCAGCACGATCTGCCAGTACAGCCGCCACACGGAGGCGCCGTCGACGAGGGCGGCCTCGGTGAGTTCGTGCGGCAGGGAGCGCATGTAGTTGCTGAGCACGAAGGCGCAGAAGCCGGACTGGAACGCCACGTGGATCAGCACCAGGCCGAGCGCGGAGTCGTAGAGTTTGCCGCTCATGGTGATGCCGGGCAGGTCGATCAGCAGGTAGAGCCGGTACAGCGGGGTGATGATGACCTGCTGGGGCAGCAGGTTGCCGGCCGTGAACACCAGCAGCAGGAACAGGTTGAGCCGGAAGTCGAAGCGGCTGACGTAGAAGGCGACCATCGACGACAGCAGCAGGGTCAGCAGCACGGCCGGGACCGCGATCAGCAGCGTGTTGCCGAAGTAGTGCAGCATGTCCGACTGCTGGAAGGCGCCTGTGAAGTTGTCGAAGGTGAGTTTGTCGGGCCAGGAGACGTAGCCCCTGGTGCTGGTCTCCGCGTACGGCCGCATCGCCGCGAGCAGCGCCCACAGCAGGGGCGCGAGCCAGGCCAGAGCCGTGACCACGAGGAAGGTGTGCAGCAGGATCCGGGCGGGGCGGATGGGGGTGCGCCGCTTGCGCGGGACACTCAGGGTGCTCATGCGCGCCGCTCCTTCCGGAAGGTCGCGATCAGATACGGGATGATCACCGCGAGCGAGATCACCAGCAGGACGACGGCGATGGCGGAGCCGTAGCCGATGCGGCTGGACTCGCCGATGATGTTGTTGGTCACCAGGATCGACAGCAGCTCGGTGCCCTGTGCGCCCTTGTTGAAGACGAAGACCAGGTCGAAGGCGCGCAGGGCTTCGATGATCGTGACGACCAGGACGACGGTGTTGGTCGGGCGCAGGGTCGGGAAGATGACGTTCTTGAACGTCTGCCACTCGCTCGCGCCGTCCAGGGCGGACGCCTCGCGCAGGGCGGGGTCAACGCTCTTCAGTCCGGCCAGGTAGAGGATCATCATGTAGCCGGCGTGCCGCCAGGACGCGGCGACCAGGATGGCCCACAGATTGAGGTCCGGGTCGCCGATCCAGTCGATGTAGTGGCCGGGCTCGTTGGCGCCGATGATGCTGTTGATCAGGCCCGTGTCCGGGTTGTAGATCAGCTGCCAGACGAAGCCGATGACCGCCAGCGACATCACGACCGGCAGGAAGTACGCCGTCTGGTAGACGCGGCTGAAGCGGATCTTCTTGTCCAGCTGCACGGCGAGGAACAGGCCGAAGGGCGTGGGCAGCAGGATGAGCACCACGAACCAGATGACGTTGTGCTCGACGGCGGGCCAGAACTGCGGGTTGCTGGTGAACAGTTCACGGAAGTTCTGCAGTCCGACCCACTGGATGGAGTCGAAGCCGATGCCGTCCCAGGTGGTGAAGGCCAGCGCGATCGAGGCGAGGGCCGTCAGCCAGACCAGGGCGACGTGCAGGACCGTGGGCACGCCCGCCATCAGGCCGAGCGTGACGCGGTCACGGCGGGTGAGCAGCCGCCGGTGCCCGTGGGGCGTCGGGGCGGGCGGGGACACGGGGGCGGGCCCCGGAGCCGGGGGGAGGGCCGGCTCCGGGGCCTTCGCGGGGGTGGTGGTCATGTTCGGATCCGAGTCGTCGGGTCTCCGTTCGGTCAGGAGGAGGCGAAGATCGTCTTCTTCTGGCGTTCGATCGACGAGAGGATGCCGTCGATGTTCCTGGGGTTGCGGACGAAGTTCTGCAGGGCCGGCTGCATCACCGTGGACGTGAAGTCCGGGCGGGAGTCGCGGTCCATGAACTGGGTGAGGCTCTTCGCGCCGGAGATCATCTCGTAGGACTTCTTCTGCAGCGCGGTGTAGGGGGAGGTGTCGGCCTTCGTGGAGGCGGCCACCACGCTGGAGTCGGCCTTGAGGTAGATCTGCTCGGCCTCGGGCGTGCCCAGGTACTCGAGGAGCTTGGCCGCGCCGTCGCGGTTCTTGGGGGCCTTGGAGAGCATGAAGCCGTCGGTGGGCGCCTCGACGGTGTCCTGCCCGAACTGCGGGTCGATCTCCGGGAAGGCGAAGAAGTCCAGGTCGTCCAGGTCGGCCTTGTCGGTGAACTGCTGGCCGACGAATGTGCCCAGCAGGTACATGCCGGCCTTCTTGGCCACGAGGGTCTGCGCCGCGTCCTGCCAGGTGCGGCCCACCGCACCCTCCTGGTGGTAGGGCAGGATCTCCGTCCAGTGGTCGAAGACCTTGCGCACCTTGGGGTCGGTCCAGGAGGCCTTGCCGCCCATCAGCTCGACGTGGAAGTCATAGCCGTTGGTGCGGAAGTTGATCTGGTCGAAGGTGCCCATCGCGGGCCAGGCGTCCTTGTCGCCGAAGGCGATCGGGACCAGCCCGTCCTTCTTCATCCGCTTGCACAGGGCGACGAAGTCGTCCCAGGTGGCGGGGACCTTGTAGCCGTGCTGCGCGAAGACGCTCTTGCGGTAGAAGACGGCCCACGGATACGTGTACAGCGGCACGAAGTAGTACTTGCCGTCCTCTCCCTTGCTGAGCTTCTGCATCGCCTCCGGGAAGTTTCCGCCGATCTTCTGCCACACGTCGTCGATCGGGGAGGCGAGCTTCTTCGCCGCGAAGAACTGCATGCGGTAGCCGGCGAACCAGGTGAACACGTCGTCGGGCGTCCCCTGGAGGTAGGAGTTGATCTGCTCCTGGAACGTGTTGTGGTCCTTGGTGTTCACGTCGACCTTGATGCCGGACTTCTTGGTGAAGGCGGCGTAGATCTCGGCGAACGCCTTCTTCGGCACGGCGTCGGACGAGTTGGAGCCGAGACTGACCGTCTTCGGGTCGGCGGACGAGCCACTGCCGCCGCAGGCGCTCAGCAGGGGTATGCCGGCGCCGAGCAGGGCCGCGCCGCCCATTCCGCGCAGCAGGGTGCGGCGGCTGGGAGCGGAGAGGGAGAGACCGGAGGGAGAGAGGTCGTGCATGGACTGCTCCTGAAGGCAGGGTTCGGCCACGAGGGGTGTGGCGTGAAATCCAGTCGCAATCGACCAGAAATCAACTTGACCGAACACGGTGGCGCAATGACAGCCGTAGGTCCGGTCACCCGTCAAGAGCCGTTGCCTCCATTTGTCGAAACGTGACCGTCCCGTGAAGGCGCGAGGTCGGGAGGGCTCAGCGGGACCGGGCGCGGTTGTACACGGTGGCGAGCCGGCCGGGGCGGCGGCGCCGCAGCTGCCGGTGTCCCCCGCCGGCCGGGGCGCGGCCGTCCAGCTGGATCCAGATCCGCACCTCGGTCCCGCCCAGCACCGAGGAGCCGATCCGTACGTCCCCGCCGGTGGACTCCGCGAGGCGGCGCACGATGTCCAGGCCGAGCCCGGTCGAGCCGTCGTTCCCGGAGCCGCGGCCGCGCGCCATCGCCGCCTCCGGGTCGGGTATGCCGGGGCCCGCGTCGGAGACGAGGACGATCACCGCGTCCTCGCCGTTGTGCACGTCGACCGCGAAGGCGGTGCCCTCCGCGGTGTGCCGGAAGACGTTTCCGAGGAGCGCGTCGAGCGCGGCGGCCAGGTCGGCGCTGGCCACGGGGATGCGCACCGGCCGGTCGGCCCCGGCCACCCGCCACTTGCGGCCCTCGTCCTCGGCGAGCGCCGACCAGAACGCCATCCGCTCGCGGACCACCTCGGCCGCGTCGCACCCGGCGCCCGGCCCGGCCGCGGCCGTCTGCGGCTTGGCCTCCCGCGCCGTGCGGATGATGGTGTCGACCTCGCGCTCCAGCTGCTCGACCGCGGTCCGGGTCTGGTCGGCGGCCGGCCCCTCACCGAGCGAGGCGGTGTTGAGCCGCAGCACGGTCAGGGGCGTGCGCAGCCGGTGGGACAGGTCGGCCGCGAGCTCCCGCTCGTTCGCCAGGAGCTGGACGACCTGGTCGGCCATCGAGTTGAACGCGACCGCCGCGAGGCGCAGTTCGCTCGGGCCCTCCTCGGGCACGCGGGCACCCAGCCGGCCCTCCCCCAGGTCGTGCGCCCCCTCGACCAGGCGCTGAGCGGGCCGGACCATGCGCACGCCCAGCCGGTCGGCGACCGCGACCGAGCCGAGGATCAGCGCCACCCCGACCCCGGTGAGCACCGCCCAGGCCGTCCCGACGCCGTTGGTGACCTCGGACTCCGGCACGTACACCTCGACGACCGCGATCCGGCCGGTGCTGAGGGCGACCGGCTGGAGGAGTGTCCAGCCGCCGGTGACGCCGGTGGTGGAGGCGCGGCCCAGCTCGCGCACGGCCGCGATGTCCTCGTCGGCGGCGCGAGGGCGGCCCAGTTCGAGGGCGGCCCGGCCGTCTCCCGCGGGGAGGTGCACGGCCATCCCGGCGTCGGAACCGGCAGCGGCGACGACGCGTTCGAGCTGGTCGCGGTCGGTGGTGATGGACAGGGCGGGGGCGACGGCCGCGGCCTCCCGCTCGGCGTTGGAGAAGGCACGGTCGCGGGCCAGCTCGCGGATGACGAGTCCGAGCGGAACCGCGAAGGCGACCACGACCATGGTGGTCACCGCCAGCGACACCTTGACCAGGGCCCACCTCATCGCGGCGCCCCCGGTGGTTCGAGCTTCACGCCGACGCCCCGAAGGGTGTGCAGATAGCGCGGGTTGGCCGCCGTCTCGCCCAGTTTCCGGCGCAGCCAGGACAGATGGACGTCGATGGTCTGGTCGTCGCCGTAGGACTGCTGCCACACCTCGGCGAGCAGTTCCTTGCGGGGGACGACGACGCCGGGCCGGCGGGCCAGGAAGGCGAGCAGGTCGAACTCCCGGCGGGTGAGGTCGAGTCGGGTGCCGTCCAGCTCGGCCTGGCGGCGCAGCGGGTCGACGGTCAGGCCGCCGACGCGGATCGCGGGGGACGGCTCCCCGTCGGCGGCGCCGGAGCGGGCACGGCGCAGCACGGCCGCCATGCGGGCCGAGAGGTGCTCCACGGAGAAGGGCTTGGTCAGGTAGTCGTCCGCCCCGGCGTTGAGCAGCCGGACGATCTCCGTCTCGTCGTCCCGGGCGGTGGCGACGATCACCGGGACGTCCGTGATCCCGCGCAGCATCTTCAAAGCCTCGGACCCGTCGAGATCGGGCAGTCCGAGGTCAAGGATCACCACATCGAAGCGGACATGGGCGACCTCGCGCAGCGCCTCCAGCGCCGTCCCGACACTGCGCACGGTGTGCGAGGCGTCGGTCAGGTGCCGGATCAGCGCGGAACGTACGAACTGGTCGTCCTCGACCACGAGCACACTTGCCATGCGCCGCACCGTACGCCATCTCGAACAACCGGGTGCGGGGCTGTGGACAACTCCCCGGCTGTGGGCAACTTGCCCTCGGGGGACTGCGTTTGCGGGCGACGTGTGGGGCGCGTGAGGCAGTATGGCCCGCGATGCGCAGAGGACTCGTACACGTACTGGCATGGCTGCTCGCCACGGGCGCGGCGGTCACGCTGTCGTGGTGGGGCGTCCACACGGTGATGGCGGGAACGGCCTACGACCCGCCGCGCGCCCTGCCCGTCAAGGCCGCCGACACGTCGTCCACGCGGGAGCCGAAGGCGTCGGCCGCACCGCCGGAACGGACGCCTCCGCCGAAGCGGCGGCAGCCCGGCACGTCGGCCGCGTCCGAGAAGCCGGGTTCCGCCCCCTCGCCGCCGCCCGGCACCGCCCCCGCCGCCTCCGGCCGGGTCAGGAGCTATGACACCGACGGCGGCCGGGCGGTCTTCGACCTCGGGAGGAGGTCCGCCTCGCTGGTCTCGGCGACGCCCGGGGCGGGCTGGTCGATGCAGGTGTGGAAGACGGAGTCGTGGATCCGCGTGGAGTTCTCCTCGGGCGCGGACCGGGTGTCGGTGTTCTGCACCTGGCACGACGGGCCGCCGCGGGTGGACGTGGGGACCTACTGAGCGCTGTGCGCTGCCGTCGGCGCCCACGAGCCGTCATGGCCGGTCATGTGAACACCGATGCGGGCGGTGCCGGTGACGCCACCGCCGCGAGGTCCGTGACGGGCACGGCCCCGCCGGTGAAGTCGGTGAGCGTCCTGCCGTGCTCGACCCGGGCCGGGTGCGGGTCGGAGGCGGCGAGGCGGGTCAGCTCGGCGACGGGCAGTGGACGGTCGGAGGCGACCAGGACGGCGTTGCCGAAGCGCTTGCCGCGCAGCACCGCCGGATCCGCGACCAGTGCGAGCTGCTCGAAGCGGGCGGCGGCGGTGGCGATCTGGCCGCGCAGGTGGGCGAGCGGCGGTCCGTCGGCGAGGTTGGCGGCGTAGACACCGCCGGGTGCGAGGGCCCTGCGCACGTCGTCGAGGAACTCGGTGGAGGTCAGGTGGGCCGGGGTCCGGGCGCCGCTGAACACGTCGGTGATGACGAGGTCGGCCCAGCCGTCCGGCACCTTGGCGAGGCCCGCGCGGGCGTCCGCGGAGCGCACTCGTATACGCGCGTTCGGATCCAGCGGCAGCTCCCGGCGGACCAGGTGCACGAGGGCGCCGTCCCGTTCGACGACCTGCTGGGTGGAACGGGGCCGGGTCGCGGCGATGTAGCGGGCGAGGGTGAGGGCTCCGCCGCCCAGGTGCACGGCGCGCAGGGGCCTGCCGGGCGGTGCGACGAGGTCGATCATGTGGCCGAGGCGGCGCTGGTACTCGAAGGACAGGTACGCCGGGTCGTCCAGGTCGACGTGCGACTGCGGGGCCCCGTCGATCACCAGGGTCCAGGCCCGGGCCCGCTCGCGATCGGGGATGAGCTCGGCGAGCCCGCCGTCGACGCTCTCCACGACGGGCTGAGCGCCGGCCTGTCTGCGTCGGCCGCCCTTGGACTTTCCCATGGGGTCATTATCGGGGTCGTCTGTTAAGGGGGGCGTACGCTCCTGCCGCCTCGTGGACGAGGAGCCTCAGCGGCAGCTGTCCGCCGCCTTGATCATCCGGGCGGCCTCGCCCAGGGCCTCACGCAGCACCGCGGGGTCGGTCGCGAGGTCCGCCTCGCCGGGTGGCAGCAGCCAGTCCGAGCCGGCGACGGGAGGCCCGGGCGTCAGGGCCGGTCCGCTCAAGTCTCCTTCGGTTTCCGTGCAGGTGCTTCCCGGCACGTCCCACGCGGCGGCCGTCCCCGGCGGCACGAGGAAGCCCAGGGTGTCGCCGCCGCCATCGTGCAGGACGGGTCCCACCGCGTCCGCCGGCCCGCGGCGCAGGATGTCGACCGCCTCCAGCCCGTGCCGCGCAGGCACCGTCACCACATCGCAGCCGGCCGCCGGTGCACCCGGCGGCGTACGAGGATCGTTGATCCGGCTGGTCTCCATCCGGCCTCCACCACGAGAACCCCTGCTTGGACGAGCGGTCGGGAGCGGGGGCCTCCCGGTCCGGGAAGTTCAACGCGGCGGAGCGTCAACGGCTACGGCGGAAGTCAGCCACAAAGGATGGCACTTCATGGCAGATCACGGATGAGATATCCGGTTTGTAGCCAAACGCTGCGTGGTGGCTCCATCACAGCAGGTACGTTCTTGCTCGCCGGACACGGGGCGGATCCTGTGGTCGATCCATCACAAGTCACCCCCGGTCCGGCATGGTTCGACGGTTCGCACGGGAGGACCCGGCCATGGCGTCGTCAACGGTGACCTCGTCTCAACCCAACCGGCCGCCACGGCCCAATCTCGTCTTCCGGCGGCTACGCGGACAGCGCTCGCCGACCGAGTTCGCCGCGGCGATCCGGCGCGCCGGACTCGAGATCGGTGAACAGGTCAGCTGTGACGCTCGCTACATCGGCCGGGTCGAAGCGGGCGAGATCCGCTGCCCCAACTACGCGTACGAACGGGTGTTCCTGCACATGTTCCCCGGCCGCACGCTGACCGACCTGGGGTTCGCGCCCCGCTCGTCGGTACGCGGACGCCGGGCGCGCGACCCCGAGGACGCGCCCCTGCCGCGCGCCGTGAACCCGGCGAATGCCACGAGTGAGACCAGCAGGGCGTGCGAGCCGTATGAAAGACGGAACCCGTACGACCCGTACCACCCGCACGACACCTACGAGGAGAGCGACGTGCTACGTCGCGCGTTCATGACCGGCGGAGGCGCCACGGTGGCCGCCGCCTCACTGGGGCCCGTCGGCCTCGCCCTCGACGCCGCGGCGGCGCAGCGCCCCGTGCACCGCGCCGGGGCGAGCGACGCGGGGGCCCTGGAAGAAGCCGTCCGCCGGATCAGGCTGCTCGACGACCGGCACGGGGCCGACGGTCTCTACCGGCGCGCCGCCGCCCCGCTGCGGGCCGCCTACGCCCTGCTGGACGCCGGGGCCACCCGGCAGTCGACGGCCGACCGGCTCTACTCCGGCGCCGGTGAACTGGCCATCTCCGTGGGCTGGCTGGCCCACGACTCGGGGCGCTTCGACGACGCCCGCTCGCACTACGCGGAGGCGCTGGCGACGGCCCGGATGACCGGGGATCCGGGTGTGGAGGCGCACGCCTTCTGCAACACCGCGTTCCTGGCGCGTGACGCCGGCCGGCCGCGTGAGGCGGTCCGGGCGGCCCAGGCCGCGCAGCGCGTCGCCCGGCCCGTGGGATCGGCCCGGCTGATGTCGCTGCTCGCGCTGCGCGAGGCGGGCGGCTGGGCCGGACTCGCCGACCGCGTCGGCTGCGAGAAGGCACTGGCCCGGGCCCAGGCCTTCTTCGAACGGGGCCCGTCGGACGCCGACCCGGAGTGGATGAGCTTCTACGGCGAGGCGGAACTGGAGGGCCTGGAGGCGCAGTGCTGGTCCGCCCTCGGGGACTGGCCCCGGGCGGCACGGCACGCGCGCCGGGCGGCCGGGCTGCAGGACCCGCACTTCACGCGGAACATCGCCCTGTACACGGCGGAGCTGGCCGACGACCTCGCGCGCGGGGGCCGGCCGGACGAGGCGGCGGTGGCGGGCATGCAGGTGCTGGACCTGCTGGAGGAGGTCCAGTCGTCCCGCGTGCAGACCATGCTGGCCGCGACGGCCCGGGTGCTGCTGCCGCACCGCCGTGCCTCGGGGGTGTCGGCGTTCCTGGACCGGCACGCCTCGGCGCCGCGCAGGGCGTGAGACCTCATGCGAGGTGCCCCAGGTCGTTCCAGCTCTCGATCGCCGGCTCCCCGTAGGCCCAGCCCAGCACCGACAGCGACGTCGGGTTCAGCCGTATCCGGGCCGCGAAGTCGATTCCGAGGCCGAGCCAGCGGGCTCCGATGGAGCGCAGGATGTGCCCGTGGGCGAAGACCAGGACGTCGCGGTCCTCGGAGCGGGCCCACGAGACCACCTCGTCGGCCCGGGCCGTGACCTCGGCGAGCGACTCCCCGCCCGGGACGCCGTCGCGCCAGATCAGCCAGCCGGGCCGGACGGCCTGGATGTCCGCGGGGGTCATGCCCTCGTACGCCCCGTAGTCCCACTCCAGCAGCGCGTCCCAGGTGTGCGCACGGTCACCGAAGCCGGCGATCTCGCAGGTCTCCCGCGCGCGTGCCAGCGGGCTGGTCCGCACCTCGACGCCGTCGAGGCCGTCGTACGGCGCCCGGTGCAGGCGCTCGCCGAGCAGTTTGGCGCCGCGTCGGCCCTCCTCCAGAAGTGGCACGTCGGTCCTGCCCGTGTGCTTGCCGGACAGGGACCACTCGGTCTGTCCGTGGCGGGCCAGCAGGATGCGCGCGGCCATGGGGAACCTTTCCGGAAGAACAACGCAAGGGGAACTCCTCCATCATCGCGCACGCCCTGGGCGGGCAACCCGGGGGGCGATCCCTGCGTCTTCGAGGGCCGGAGGCGCACCCCGTGGCGCGCGCCCACACCGTAAAGTGACACGGCCGAACGGGTTACGCGTGATGACGAAGGGGGAGGACGATCGGATGCCGCACACCGATACACCGGGCACCGAGGCTGCCCCCGCGCCCAGGCTGCGCTGGTGGACCGAGCTGCCGCTGATCCTGCTGGTGTACGCGTGCTACTCGGCCGGCCGGCTCCTGGCCCGCGGCGACGTCTCCGGCGCCGTCGACAACGGTCTGACGATCCTGCGCTCCGAGAAGGCGCTGTATCTCAACTTCGAGCACCCGCTCAACCGTTTCTTCACGCGCGAGGCCTGGATAGGCATACCCGCCGACTTCTGGTACGCGTCGCTGCACTACCTGGTCACCCCGGCCGTGCTGGTGTGGCTCTTCCGCTCCCGGGCCGTGCGCTACCGCGCCGCGCGCACCTGGTTGATGACGTCCACCCTCATCGGTCTGATCGGCTTCACCCTGCTGCCGACCTGCCCGCCCCGGCTCCTCGACGCGAGCCACGGCTTCGTGGACACGATGGCCCAGTACAGCTCCTACGGCTGGTGGGGAGGCGCGGCGAGCGCGCCGCGCGGCATGGGGAACATGACCAACCAGTACGCGGCGATGCCGAGTCTGCACGTCGGCTGGGCCCTGTGGTGCGGCGTGATGCTGTGGCGCTTCGGCGGTACACGCGCGACGAAGGCCGCCGCCGTCGCCTATCCGCTGATCACGACGATCGTGGTCATGGGCACCGCCAACCACTACTTCCTCGACGCGGTCGCGGGCGCGGCCGTCATGGGCGCCGGGCTGCTGCTGGCGCCGCTCGTGATGCGCACCGCGGACCGGGTCAAGGCGCGGTTCGTACTGTCGGCACCGGTCGCGGCGGACACTCCGGCCGACCTCACCGCCGGCCTCCCCGCCTCGACCCCCACCGACTCCGCCGCCGCCTCTCCCGCCACGGGTTCCTCGATTGTCAGTGCCGGATGCCAGACTTCCGCGGGTGAGCGAATTCCACGGCAGCGCGAGTCGCGGCTCGGAGCGGGAGCCGAGCCGGGTGCCTCCCCCAAGGACGCGGGGGACGGCGCTCCGGCACCGGCTCGCTGAGCTGCGCGGCCCCGACGTACCCGCGAAGGCACTGGACGCGCGCGCCCTGGCGGCGCTGGCCGCCAACCCCGGTTGTGCGCGGCGCGCGATCCTCGACGGCGCCGGGGTGAACAAGGCCGCACTGGCGAGCGCGCTGGGCTCGCCGTCGGCCTTCGGGCAGTCGCAGTTCGCGCTCACCAGAGGCAACGCCTTCGAGGCGAAGGTCAAGGCCGACGGCGGGGCGGAGCTGCTGCGGCTGGTGCACGACAAGCTCGACCGGTCCGCCGAGCCGCCCGTCGCCGCGCGCGTACCGGACCTGACGGCGACCGGCCCCCGGGGGCGTACGGCCCGTACGGAGCTGGAGCTGCGGGAGGCCGCCGCGCACCCGGGCACATGGACGCTGCTCGACCATCCGATGCTGGCGCTGGACGTCGCGGGCTCCCCCGCGTTCCTGGAGCCGGACGCGGTGGTGGTCCATCCGGACGGCAGCTGGACGGTCGTGGAGATCAAGTCCTTCCCCCTGCTGGACGGTTCGGCCGACCCGGCGAAGGTCGGGGCGGCGGCCCGGCAGGCGGCGGTGTACGTCCTGGCCCTGGAGGAACTCGCCGCGCGGCTCGGCGCGGAGCGGGAGGGCGACGCCGGTGCCGCAGGGGCCGAGGGGGGTTCGGTGTCCGCCCCGCGTGTGCGGCACCGGATCCTGCTGGTGTGTCCCAGGGACTTCTCCAACCTGCCGGCCGCGTCCGCAGTCGACATCCGCAAGCAGCGGGCGGTGACGGCCCGCCAGCTGGCCCGGCTGACCCGCATCGAGGACATCGCCGACGCGCTGCCCGAGGGCACGTGCTTCTCGCCCGAGCTGCCCGCCGAAGCGCTGGCGGCGTCCGTGGAGTCGGTCCCGGCGACCTACGCGCCCGAGTGCCTGTCGGCGTGCGAGCTTGCCTTCCACTGCCGGAGCCGGTCCCGCGAGGCGGGCGCGGTGACCTCGCTCGGGCGCCCGGTGCGGGCGGAGCTGGGCGGTCTCACGACCGTGGAGGACGTCCTCGCCGCCGCGCGCGGCGAGGCGGGCGATCCCGGCGACCCGGCCGTGGCGGCCCTGCGGCGCGCGGCCGCCCTGCGTGCCGAGGCGCTGGAGGCGGCGTGTCGCTGATCTCCACCCTGGCCCGCCTCGAAGCCGTCAGCACGGGCCGCGCCCAGCCCTCCGCCACCGTCCGGCACCGGCATCTCGGGGACCGCCCGCTGGTGTTCGTGCCGCTGACCACCGCCGGTGAGGCCGGCGCCCCGCTCGGCGCGCTGGTCGGCACCGACCGGGACGCGCCCCGTCTGCTGGCCGTTCCGCAGCCCCGCGACCGCGACCTCAGGTTCGCGTTCCTGGCCGAACTGGCCGGCATCGTGCTGCCGTACATCGACTCCTACGCCGAGACCGTGGAGGCCGCCGAGCGCACCGAGACCGACCCGGAGACCGGCAAGCGCGTCAAGGTCGAGGTCGACCTGTGCGCGGACGCGCCGCAGCTGATCGTGCCGAGCCGGGCGGGCATCGACCTGGTGCGGCTGCTCGGGCGCTCGATGCGGTTCCGGCGTACGGCGGAGCAGGATCCGGAGGCGCCCTACCCGGCGCCGCCGCGGGTGCCGCTGCTCGGGCGGTGGCTGACGCACTTCGGGGAGCGTGCCCGGGTGCCCGGCTCCTCGCTGCTGCTGGCGATGACCGACGTGCTGGGCCGGCACTGGGTGACGGGCCAGTCCACCTTGGAGGACCAGCATCTGGGGGCGCTGCTCGCCTGGATCGACCCGCCGGAGGGTGTCACCGGTGCCGAGGCCGCGCTGCGGGCCGAGCTGGAGCGGGACGCGCAGGGGCAGCTGACCTGTCCCCCGGCCGGTCCGGCCACCGACCCGGCGTTCGACAACAAGCTGCTCGCCCCGGCCATCGAGCGTTACGACCGGGCCCGCACCGCCCTCGCCGCCGCCGAGGACGGCCTGGAGGCGGACGACCGGCTCGGTGCGCTGACCGCCGCCGAGCGGGAGATCCGGGAGCTGGTCCTCAGCCGCACCCGGCCCACCTGGGACGCGGTCTGGCGCGGCCTCGACCTGCTGCGGGAGCTGCCGGAAGGGGCGCGGGTCGAGGAGCGGTGGACCCGCGACCGCTGGTCGTTCACCGGCCACCGCGACCGCGTCCTGGCCGGCGAGCCGCCGCAGCCGCGCCGCGACGACGCGGTCACCGCGGCGAACAAGCTCGCCACGCGCGAGCGCGAGCAGGCCCGGCTGGAGGCGCAGGAAGCCCTCGACGACCCGCTGGTGATGGCGGGCCGGCGGCTGTCCGGGGAGGCGTTCGCCGGTGAGGTCACCGATGTCGCGATGGCGTACAGCGAGGGCAGGAGGCCGAGCCCCCGCCCCCTGGTCACGGTGCGCACGGACGACCGGCCGCATCTCGGCGAGCGCACCAAGGTGTACCGCTCGCTGGGCGGGAAGCCGCAGTCGGCGGAGTTCGTCGCGGCCGAGGAGGACGGTGCGGTCGTGGTGCTGCGAGTGCTCGACAAGATGGGCCGCGGCAAGGAGCCCGAGCCGGGTTCGGTGCCGGAGAAGGGCGACCGGGTCTGTTTCACGCTGTTCGAGCACGAGCAGCGGGGCGGCGCGAAGCTGCCCGACCCGGAGGAGACGCCGTGGACGCACGGCGGGCCGCCCGGTGAGGCGACCCTGGAGGCCGCCGACCCGGTGACCGAGGAGGATGTGCTGTGACCACGGTGTTCGATCCGTCGGCCGCCGCGGCGCAGGCCACCGACGCGATCCTGCACGACACGCTGCACGGCACCGCCCGCGGTGTCGTCGTGGACTCCCCGCCGGGTGCGGGCAAGTCGACCCTGGTGGTCCGGGCGGCCCTGGAACTGGCCGAGGCGGGCCACCCGCTGATGGTCGTCGCGCAGACCAACGCCCAGGTCGACGACCTGGTCGTGCGGCTCGCCGAGAAGAACCCCGACCTGCCGGTGGGGCGACTGCACAGCAGCGACTCCGACCCGTACGACAAGGCGCTCGACGATCTGGAGAACGTCCGCAAGTCCGCCAAGGCGGCCGACCTCGCGGGGCTCGCGGTGGTGATCTCCACGGCGGCGAAGTGGGCGCACGTCAAGGTCGACGAGCCGTGGCGGCACGCGATCGTCGACGAGGCTTACCAGATGCGCTCGGACGCGCTGCTCGCCGTGGCCGGGCTGTTCGAGCGGGCGCTGTTCGTGGGCGACCCGGGCCAGCTCGACCCGTTCGCGATCGTGGGCAGCGAGCAGTGGGCGGGGCTGGCGTACGACCCGTCGGCCTCGGCGGTGACGACCCTGCTCGCGCACAACCCGGACCTGCCCCAGCACCGACTGCCGGTGTCCTGGCGGCTCCCGGCCTCCGCGGCGCCCCTGGTCTCGGACGCGTTCTACCCGTACACGCCGTTCCGCAGCGGCACCGGCCCCGGCGAACGGACCCTTGCCTTCGGCGTGCCGTCGGACGGTTCGGGCCCCGACCGGGTGATCGACGAGGCGGCCGAGTCGGGCTGGGGCCTGCTGGAGCTGCCCGCCCGGCACACGCCGCGCACGGACCCGGAGGCGGTCCGGGCGGTGGCCGTGGTCGTACGGCGTCTGCTGGACCGGGCGGGCGCCGCGACCTCGGAGCGCTCTTCGGCCCCCTCACCCCTCACGGCGGACCGGATCGCCGTCGGTACGGCCCACCGGGACCAGGCGGCCGCGGTTCGCGCGGCCCTGGCCGGCCTCGGCGTCACCGACGTGGTCGTGGACACGGCGAACCGGCTGCAGGGCCGCGAGTACGACGTCACGGTGGTCCTGCACCCCCTCTCCGGCCGTCCCGACGCCACGGCCTTCCACCTGGAGACGGGCCGCCTGTGCGTCCTGGCCTCCCGCCACCGGCACGCCTGCATCGTGGTCTGCCGAGCGGGGGTGACCGGCCTCCTGGACGACTATCCGTCGACGGAGCCGGTCCAGCTGGGGACGGTGGTGAAGTTCCCGGACGGCTGGGAGGCGAACCACGCGGTCCTGGCGCACCTGGCGGAGCACCGCGTGAGCTGGCGGCCGTGAGCGGTGCCTCCCACGCGCACTCACCCCCTCGCCGGCCGGAGGCGGCCGATGAACACAGCCCGGACGGCTGGGAGGCGAACCACGCGGTCCTGGCCCACCTGGCGGAGCACCGCGTGGTCTGGCGGCCGTGAACGGTGCCTTCGCACCGTGCGGCGGCCTTGATGTGGCCGGAAAGCGACGTGTCCCCGACGCCCTGACGAACACCGGGTGGTGCGACAGCCGTACCCACTACCGCGATGCCCACTTGCGCGCCCGCGAGACAATGGACGGTGGCCCATCCACCGGGAGGGTCGTGCGCGACGTACGAGGAGGAGAAGACATGGCGGAGCCCACGCCGCGTCGGAACGAACCGCGGCTACGCCCCGCGCCCCTGCTCTTCGAGCCGGCGGAGGCGGCCTCCGACCCTGAGCACTTCTTCGACCTCGAGTCGATCGACGACCCCCGGGCGCTGCTGGCCCGGGCGACGGAGCTGACGCTGGCGTTCCGGGCCGCTGCGGACCGGGCGGTGGAGTTCCAGGCAATGGCGGCGGCGCAGCTGGCCGATCCGAGGAAGTTCGACCGGCTGACGACCGCCGACATCGCCGAGCGGGCCGAGTGGACCGAGGACTACGCCAAGAAGATGGTCGAGTTCGGGCGGGACCTGATGCGGGGCGGCGTCGAGGGCCGGGGACCCGGCGGCACCGTCTGAGACGCCCTGCGCGCCCCTTCCCGATCACCTGGCATATGCCAGGCGGGCAAGATACCCCCTCCCACCCGCTCCTGTCCCGATTTCCCGCAACCCTTGGGAACCGCACGCTCACGGCCGGTAGACCTGCACGTCATGAGCAGCGCATGGAACGCCTCCGATGTCACCCCGGACGGGGCCGCCTGGCTCGCCTCGGCAGGAACGTATCCGCGAAGCACGCTCGCCCTCTGGGAGGAGCGGCCGGACGCCCCGGTCGTGCTGCCCTGCGGGGCGGTCTTCGACGTGGTCAGCGCCCCCGCGCTGTTCGGCCGGCGCATGCTCGACCGGCTGTGGGACGACGGCCCCGGCTCCGGGCCGGTCGCGGAGTTCCGGGGCCGAATGCTGCTGTTCGCCGCCCCGGGGACGGCACAGCGACTCCCCACGCTGCTGGAGTGGGAGGAGTGGGGCACGCGCGGCCGGGGGGACCGCCGTACGGACTCCGTTCCGCCGCTGCTGTGCCACGGCACCGGCGACGCGGTGACCGTCCCGGCCCCGTCGCAGCGCACCCTCCCCACCGACCTGACCCCGACCCCGCCGGAGCGCACTTCCACCGCTGCACCGGCCCCCGCGGAGCGCACCCATCCCGCCACCCCGGCCCCGTCGCAGCGCACACACCCCGCCACCCCGGCCCCGTCGGAGCACACCCGCCCGGCCCTCGCGGACAGCCCCGTCCCGACCCATCCGGCGCCCGCCGGGGCCGCCGGCCCGGTCCGCTCCGCCTCCCGTTGGCTCGTCGCCCCCGACACCCGTCAGCCCTGGCTCCCCGGCCCCGAAGTACTGCTCTGGGCGGCCGTCCGGGCTGCCCGCTCGGCAGTGCGGATTTCGATTTTTCCTCCCCCCGACCAGGATGCTAAGGTCTACGACGTCAGCAGGCGCCGCTAGCTCAGTTGGTTAGAGCAGCTGACTCTTAATCAGCGGGTCCGGGGTTCGAGTCCCTGGCGGCGCACCAGACGGCGAAAGGCCCCTCGCGAGAGCGAGGGGCCTTTCGCATGCCCCGCAGAGCCTCAGCACCAGCAGAGCCCTCGGCGTCCTCAGCGCCCCACCGTGATCTTCACCGTCCACGCCCCCGAAGCCGTACGCCCCTCCACCTTCACCCGCACCTCTTCCCCCGGCACCGTGAAACTCTCCCCGATGCCGATCGGGGCGTCCGCGAGGGGCGGATAGACGGAGCTCTCCCAGCACGCCTCGGTGCTCGGGTGGGCGTCGATCACCTGGATGGGCCCGCCCCCGGACTGCGCGCCGCCCCGCACCCGGTACACGAGCACCCCCTGCCGGCACGCGGCCGCGTCGTTGCCGACCGGCCCCCGCGCCTCGAAGGCGAGCACGCTGTCGACCCCCGTCCGCACCACCGCGAGCTTGGCACCCCGCCCAAGGCCGAAGGCCTGCGCCCCCGCGGTCCCCGTCGCCGGGGCCCCCGGTCCCGCGGTCAGCGGCTCCAGGGTCAGCCGGGCGGGCCCGGCGTCCTGCACGCACCGCACCTGCCGGGAGTCCAGCCAGCCCAGCTTCCACTTGTGCCAGGCGAAGAGGTCGGGCGCGAGCCCGAACTGGCTGCCCATCAGGTCCCAGTCGCCCACGTGCGTGTCCCAGTCGCCCTTGCCGTCCACGGGCCGGTGGTACAGGTCGGGCAGGTCGAACACGTGCCCGGTCTCATGGGCGAGCACGAGCCGGTCCGGCGGGTGCTGTTCGAACACCGTGACGATCCGGCGCAGGTCGGTGCCGTCGGCCCGCAGCGGGCTCGTCAGGTTCACCACCTTGGTGGCGTCCGAGTCGACGCCGGGCGCGTCGGGGTCGGCGACGAAGTACACGACGTCGTAGCGCGAGAAGTCGACCCGGGGGTCGGCCACCGCGAGGGCGTCGCGCAGGTAGGCGGCCCGGCGCTCGGGGCTCCAGTCCCGCTTTATGTCGTACGCGGTGGACGGCTTCGGCATCCGGATCCAGTGCCGCAGCGCGTGCGGGCGCAGGGTGAAGCGGCCGTAGGAGGCCTGTTCGAAGAAGCGGGTGGTGGCCGGGAAGTGGTCGGCGGTCAGCTCCTGCGGGGTGGCCAGCGGGTGGGAGTCAGGGAAGGACAGGAAGACCATGACCGCGTCCAGGGTCCGGGCCGGGCGCGGGTAGGCGGCGTTCCAGGTGTCCAGACCCTCCGAGTGATGGGCGTCGGTCCGGGTCAGGGCACAGGGCGCCGCCGAATCGGGTTCGGCGGCCGAGGGCCCGGCACCGAGGGAGGTGGCGGCGAGCGCCGACATGGTGGTGAACACGGCCGCGGTACTGCGCAGTCGGGCGCGCGGAAACGGACGCGGCACGGGTACCTCCGGGTACGGTTCGCGGGACACCGCACCCAGCCTGTGTTGATTTGTCGTACTGCGCCCTGTTTGCCTGCACCGGTCGGGTGAAGGGGTCGAAAAATCACGGAAGGCGACACCCTCGAAGCACTCACAGAACGTCACAACTGGTCGGGGGCTTGAAGAAGGCGTCCAGGTGCGCGCAGAAACGATCTGGCAGAAGGGCCGGTTGGCCGGGAAGACTGGACACCGGCTGGAAGGCACTGGGGCCAGCCTCTATGATCGGCACACTTTCCTGACCTTTCCTGCACGGACAGAGATCGAATACATGCGGGAGCGAGCGGTGAGCGGAACCTTCGAAGGGCCGGCGCCCGCAGCAGACCTGGACCGGCCGGTCGTCACAGAGAGTGAGATCCATACGTCTCCCCGTACCGGGCCACCGTCCCGGCAGCCCTACCTCGCCGCCTTCACGGCCGCCCCGCTCGCGATGGCGGTCGTGGACCGCGAGGGCGCGGTCGTCAGCGCCAACGACGCGCTCGCCGCGTTGCTCGGCGGCGACCGGGAGGAGCTCGCCGGGTCCGTCGCCGCCGACCTGGTCGACCTCACCTCCGACGCCCGGACCTGGCACGCCTACCGCGAGGTGCTGCGCGGCCGGCAGTCCCGGCTGCGCTGCACACGCCGGCTCAAGCACCCCGACGGGCACTCGTTGTGGGTGCAGGTGACGGTCACCCCGCTGCCCGTCGAGGACAGCGGCGTCCTGCTGTCCGTCGCCGACATAAGCGACCGTCGGGAACTCCAGGCCCGGCTACGGCACTTGCAGATGCACGATCCGGTGACCCGGCTGCCCAACCGCACCCTGTTCTTCGAACGGCTGTCGGCCGCGCTGGAGGCGGAGTCGTACGAGGAGAGCGGCACGGGCCGGATCGGGCTGTGCTACCTGGATCTGGACGGCTTCAAGGCCATCAACGACACCCTCGGCCACCGGGTCGGCGACCGGCTGCTGGCCGCCGTCGCCGAGCGCCTCACGCGCTGTGCGGACGAGGCCGGCCACGCACGGACCAGCACCCCGCTGGTGGCCCGGCTCGGCGGTGACGAGTTCGCTCTGCTCGTCGAGGACTCCACGGGCACCGAACAGCTGGCCGAGCTGGCCGAGTCGGCGCTGCGCGCGGTCCAGGACCCGTTCGACATCTCCGGGCAGCGGCTGTCGGTCTCCGCGTCGATCGGGGTCGTGGAGCGGCACGCTGCGGGCACGACACCCACCGCTCTGATGCAGGCGGCCGACACCACGCTCTACTGGGCGAAGGCCGACGGCAAGGCCCGCTGGACGCTGTTCGACCCGGAGCGCAACGCCCACCGGATGACCCGCCAGGCCCTCGCCTCCACGCTCCGGCCGGCCATCGACCGCGGCGAGTTCCAGCTGGAGTACCAGCCGCTGGTGGGCATGGAGGACGACCGGCTGCACGGGGTCGAGGCGCTCATCCGATGGAATCATCCCCAGTTCGGCGTACTGACGCCGAATCGGTTCATCGGACTCGCCGAGGAGGACGGTTCGATCGTCCCGCTGGGCCGCTGGGTGCTGCGTACGGCCTGCGAGCAGGCCCGGCGGTGGCAGCTGGACCACCCGGACGAGCCGCCGATCTTCGTCAGTGTGAACGTGGCCGTGCGGCAGGTCTGGGACTCGGACCTGGTGGCCGACGTGGCGCAGACGCTGGAGGGGACGGGCCTCGCGCCGCACCTGCTCCAGCTGGAGCTGACCGAGTCGGCGGTGATGGGCTCCGCGGGGCGGCCCCTGCAGACCCTGAAGGCGCTCAGCGACATGGGGGTGCGGATCGCCATCGACGACTTCGGCACCGGCTACTCGAACCTGGCGTACCTGAGCCGGCTGCCGGTGTCGGTGCTGAAGCTGGACGGGTCCTTCGTGCGCGGCTTCCAGTACGACGACCGGGAGGCGGCGGCCCGCGCCAACCCGGCCGACGAGGTCGTCGTCGAGGCGATGATCCAGCTCGCGCACCGGCTCGGGCTGACCGTCACGGCCGAGTGCGTCGAGACCTCGGCGCAGGCCACTCGGCTGCGCAGCATCGGCTGCGACACCGGACAGGGCTGGCTCTACTCCCGTCCGGTGTCGCCGGACCGCATCTCCGAGCTGCTCGGCACGCCGGACGTGTCGGCGGAGGCGGGCGTCGGCAAACCGTAGGCGTCCGCGATGAGTTCGTAGGAGCGGAGGCGGACGTCGCCGCCGTGCGCGTTGGCCGTGATCATCAGCTCGTCGGCGCCGGTGCGCTTGGCGAGGTCGTCCAGGCCGGAGCGGACCTCGTCCGGGGTGCCGTGGATGACGTTGGCGTTCCAGGAGTCGACGAAGTCGCGCTCCATCGGGCTGAACTCGTAGGCCTCCGCCTCCTGCGGGGTGGGCACGAGGCCGGGGCGGCCGGTGCGCAGCCGGACCATGCTGAGGGCGGCGGCCAGCACCTGCCGGCGGGCCTCCCGCGCCTCGTCGGCGGCGAACGCGGAGACGCCGATGAGGGCGTACGGCTCGTCGAGCACGGCGGACGGCTGGAAGGACTCGCGGTACAGGTCGAGCGCCGGGACGGTGTTCTGCGCCGAGAAGTGGTGGGCGAAGGCGAAGGGCAGGCCCAGGGCGCCGGCCAGGCGGGCACTGAAGCCGGAGGAGCCGAGGAGCCAGAGCGGCGGGCGGTGCGGGGACTGGACGCCGCCTGGGCTGGTGGCCTGGACCGGACCCGGTACGGCATGGATACGGCGGTAGGGATGCCCGTCGGGGAAGTCGTCGTCGAGGAAGCGGGTCAGCTCGGCGAGCTGCTGGGGGAAGTCGTCGGCGCCCTCGTTCAGCCGGTCGGTGCGGCGCAGGGCGGCGGCCGTGGCGCCGTCCGTGCCGGGGGCGCGGCCGAGGCCGAGGTCGATCCGTCCCGGGGCCATGGCCTCCAGCGTCCCGAACTGCTCGGCGATCACGAGCGGGGCGTGGTTGGGCAGCATCACGCCGCCCGAGCCGAGGCGGATGCGACCGGTGTGGGCGGCGAGGTGGGCCAGGATCACGGCCGGGGACGAGGAGGCCACACCCGGCATGGAGTGGTGCTCGGCGACCCAGTACCGGTGGAAGCCGCGGTTCTCCGCGAGACGGACCAGGTCGACGCTGGTGCGCAGGGCGTCGGAGGCGGTGCGGCCGGCCCCGACGGTGACCAGGTCCAGTACGGAGAGGGGGACGGGGGCGCTGCCCTGCGCCGCGCCGCGTATCTCGTCGCCGCGTGTCTCGTCTGCCGCCACGGTGGGGTGCCTCCTGCTGTGGGCCGTGTGTTGTCGTTCCGGCTCTAACAGGGGACTGTCTCCGGTTGTTCCCGGGGTGCGGCAGGGTGGTCAGGCGGCCCGCTCCCAGTCGCTGCGCACGCTGTCACGCGGGGGCCTGCGGTCGGCCTTCTCGCGGGCGCGCAGGACGGTCCAGGCGAGGACGGCCGCGCCGGTGAGCCACCAGGGCAGCTGCCACACGGCACCCCACCAGCGGAACCGGGGATGGACGAAGGCGTCCACGGCGGCACCGGCCATGGCCGCGGCCAGGCTCCAGCACAGCAGGCGCCCGGCCAGCTGGACAGCGCTTGCAGAGGATCTGAACGGGACCGGTACGGCCATCGGGGAGTCCTTCACGGCACGACTGGCTGCGGACGTGGTCAGTGTGCACGCGATGGGCGAGAGAAGGGGAACGCGCTTTCGGTCAACCCACGGGTCGCGTGATGCGGCGGAGTTGAGCATTCCTCAGCATCGGGCGGGAAGTTGGAGCGCTTTTGCCCCGCTCCGCACCGAAGAAGGGGTGGGACCGATTCCGGCCCCCATGAAGGAGACGCTCCTGGGCAGGGTGCCCTTTCCCGGCCGCCCCGGGGCACACGGGTTCCATGGACCCCGGTCGGGATCCATGGAACCTCACCTCGCCGCCCGCGGCAGTGGCCACCGGGGCGAGGATCAGGCCGTGGGGCTCACACCTGGACGATCGGCTCCCTCGTGAAGAGCGCGCCCAGCTCCGGCGCGTTCACCCGTCGGTCCGCCAGGCGCAGCGCCTCCCAGACCGTGACCTGGTTGGCGGTGAGGACCGGCTTGCCGAGTTCCTTCTCCAGGGCCGGGATGTGGGCCGCCGTGTGGAGGGCGGTGTCGGGCAGGAGCAGGGCCTCGGCGTCGGGGTGGTCGGAGTTGCGGGCCAGGGCGAGGAGTTCGGCCTCGCCCCAGGTGCCGACCTCGGCGGCGGTGATGATGCCGGAGCTGCTCACCGACACGACCTCGAGGCCGGCCGCGCGGAGGAACTCGGCGAACAGCTGCGCCACGTCCTCCGGGTAGGTCGCACCGATCGCGACCCTGCCCGCCCCCACCTCCCGCACGGCGTGCGCGAACGCGAAGGACGTGGACGACGCCGGCATGCCGGCCGTCTGCGCCAGGGCGCGGACCTGCTCCTGCGCGCCGTCCCAGCCGTAGACGAAGCTGCCGCTGGTGCAGGCCCACACCACCGCGTCCGCACCGGCGTGCCGCAGTTCCTGGACTCCCGCCGCGAGCCGGCCCGCCGAGCCCATCTCCAGCAGCGCGTCCACCCGGTGCGCGTCCTCACCGATGTCGGTGTGCACCAGGTCCACCCGGATGTCGCTGCCCAGCAACTGCTCGATGCGCGGATAGTCGTCCTCGGCGGAGTGGCCCGGGTAGAGAAATCCCAGTGCTGTCATGTCCAGCCTTCCTGCTGCTGCTCTTCTTCCGGCAGTACGGGACCGGGGTCCGCCCCCGGCGCTGCGGGACCGGAACGCGCCGCCGGATTGATCAGCGCTTGGTACGGCCCCACCGCACGGGTACCCAGTCGGCGCAGTGCCGCCCACATCGTCACTTGGTTGGCCGAGATCACGGGGATGCGCAGCTCCGCCTCCAGCTGGGGGATCACGTCGTACGTGGGCAGGTTGGTGCAGCTGATGAACAGCGCGTCGGCGTCGGCGCGGACGGCCCGCCGGGCCATGTCCACCACATCGCGGTAGGGGACCTTCCAGATGTGCCGGGTCAGCCCCATGAAGGCGCAGCCGGAGATCGTCACGCCGGCCTGGGCGACGTAGGCCTCCAGTGACTGCGTCACCGAGACCGTGTACGGCGTCACCAGCGCCACCCGGCGCACGTCCAGTTCCACCAGGGCCTCCAGCAGCGCGCCGGAAGTGGTGATCGCGGGGACGGCACCGGCCCGGCTCATCGCCTCGCACATGGCCCGCTCGCCCATCATGCCGCCGACGAAGCTGCCCGATGTGCAGGCGTAGGCGACGACCTCGGGGGCGATCGCGGTGAGCGTGCGGACCGCCTCGCTCAGCGTCTCGTGCTCGCTGACCAGGCGGGCCAGGTCGAGACTCACCTCGACCGGCACGAACGGTGTGCGGGTCACATGGAGGGAGACCTCGTCCGGCACCCAGCGCCACAGCTCGCGGTCGAGTGCGAAGTCGAACGGGGCGACGACGCCGACCCCGCGCTGCGGGCCGGGCCCGCCGAGAAATGAGACGTCCATGGCAAGCACCGGCCTCACGCTGGGCAACTAGTGTGCAACGGATCGTGGGAACGCCCGTGTTGACGACGGTAGGTTCGGGTGCGAGCGTGGTCAATCCGCCCGGATCACTCCCTGGTCAACACCGGGTTAACTCGTCGTCACCGACCGGCGCCACGGGGCCGGCCGGCCCCGCCGAACGGCTGGAGAAACGGCTGCTCATGTCCACCCCCACGCTCCTCGTCCTGGACGCCGAACCCCTCCCCCGCCTCGGCCGCCTCACCGGCCGCGCCCGTATCGAACACACCGACGCGGCGCATTTGGCCGAGCGCCTCCCGCGCGCGGACGTACTCCTGGTGTGGGATTTCACCTCGCGCGCCGTGCGGGACGCCTGGCCGGGCGAGGGTCCGCGGCCGCGCTGGGTGCACACGGCAAGCGCCGGTGTGGACCATCTGATGTGTCCGGAACTCGCCGCCTCCGACACGGTGGTGACGAACGCGCGCGGTGTCTTCGACCAGCCGATCGCGGAGTACGTCGCCGCGCTCGTACTGGCGATGGCCAAGGATCTGCCGAGGACGCTGGAGCTGCAACGGGAGCGGACCTGGCGGCACCGCGAGTCGCACAGGATCGCCGGGAGCCGTGCCGTGGTGGTCGGTTCCGGTCCGATCGGCCGGGCGATCGCGCACACCCTGGGGGCGCTGGGCATCACGACCGCGCTCGTGGGCCGAGCCGCGCGCTCCGGCGTGCACGGCCCGGAGGACCTGGACCGGCTGCTGGCGCGCGCCGACTGGGTGATCGCGGCGGCGCCGCTCACGGACGAGACGCGGGGGATGTTCGACGCCCGCCGCTTCGGCCTGATGCAGCCGTCGGCCCGGTTCGTCAACATCGGCCGCGGTCAGCTGGTCGTCGAGGACGCGCTCGCCAAGGCCCTGGCCGAGCGCTGGATCGCGGGTGCCGCCCTGGACGTCTTCGAGGCCGAACCCCTGCCCTCCGGCAGCCCGTTGTGGCGGGCGCCGGACCTGATCGTGTCCCCGCACATGAGCGGCGACACCATCGGCTGGCGTGACGAACTCGGCGCCCAGTTCGTGGAGTTGTTCGAACAGTGGGCGGCGGGGGAGCCGTTGAGGAACGTGGTCGACAAGCAGCGTGGGTACGTACCTGGTCACTGACGTTCCTGGGAGGGTGGATGACCGAGCTCACCGAGCTGACCGCCGTACGGCTCCTCGAGGGGTACCGCAAGGGCGAGTGGAGTCCCGTGGAGGCGACCCGGGCGGTGCTGGAGCGGGCCGAGGCGATCCAGCCGGAGGTGAACGCCTTCGTCCGGCTGACCGCCGAGGACGCGCTGGAGCGGGCCCGGGAGTCGGAGGAGCGATGGCGGCGCGGTGAGCCACGGGGGCTGCTGGACGGGGTACCGGTCACCGTGAAGGACATCCTGCTGCAGCGCGGGGCGCCGACCCTGCGCGGCTCCAAGGCCGTGGACCCGGCGGCGGGGCGCTGGGACGAGGACGCCCCCTCCGTGGCCCGGCTGCGGGAGCACGGGGCGGTGTTCATCGGCAAGACGACGACGCCCGAGTTCGGCTGGAAGGGCGTGACGGACTCGCCGCTCAGCGGGGTGACGCGCAACCCGTGCGGCCCCTCACGCACGGCGGGCGGGTCGAGCGGCGGCAGCGCGGCGGCCGTGGCGCTCGGGGCGGGGCCGCTGTCGCTGGGCACGGACGGCGGCGGCAGTGTCCGCATCCCGGCGTCGTTCTGCGGGATCTTCGCGCTGAAGCCCACGTACGGGAGGGTGCCGCTCTACCCGGCGAGTGCGTTCGGCACGCTGGCGCACGTCGGGCCGATGACCCGGGACGCGGCCGACGCGGCGCTGCTGATGGACGTCATCGGTCACCCGGACGCACGCGACTGGTCCGCGCTCGCGGCCCCGGCCGGTCCGTACACGGACGGTCTGGCGGGCGGGTCCGGCGTACGCGGGCTGCGGGTGGCGTACTCGCCGTCGCTGGGCGGGCAGGTGGCGGTGCAGCCGGCGGTCGCGAGGGCGGTGCGGCGGGCGGTGGAACGGCTCGCGGAACTCGGCGCGTACGTCACGGAGACGGACCCGGACCTCACCGACCCGGTGGAGGCCTTCCACACCCTGTGGTTCAGCGGGGCCGCCCGGGTGACCCAGCACCTGGGCCCGCGGCAGAAGGAGCTGCTGGACCCGGGCCTGCGGGAGATCTGCGCGCGGGGTGCCCGCTACTCGGCCCTGGAGTACCTGGCCGCGGTGGACGTCCGGATGGACCTGGGCCGCCGGATGGGCCGCTTCCACGAGGGCTACGACCTGCTCGTCACGCCGACCATGCCGCTCACGGCCTTCGAGGCGGGCGTCGAGGTACCGAAGGGTTCCGGCCATCGGCGGTGGACGGGCTGGACCCCGTTCACCTACCCGTTCAACATGACGCAGCAGCCCGCGGCGAGCGTGCCGGTCGGCTCCGACGCGGACGGTCTGCCCATCGGGCTGCAACTCGTGGCCGCCCGGCACCGGGACGATCTGGTGCTGCGGGCGGCCCACGCGCTGTACGAGGCGGGGCTGGCCTCCGCCGTCCGGCCTACGCCCGCCGGAAGCTGAGCGACTCCCCCGCCGCCCCCGACCTCCACAGGTCGTTGCACGCCTCGGCCATGCTGTCCAGGCCGTCGACGACCTGGCCCCAGACGATGCCGGGGACCCAGCCGACGTCGCCGTTGAGCAGGAGGTTGTTGCGCTCGTAGAACAGGGCCAGGTCGACGAGGGTGGTCCCGGCGCGGACCTCACGGTCGTAGCCGTACGCCTTGGTCCCCAACTCCGCCCCGGCGAAGGTGAAATAGCACAGATCGCCGGGGATCGGAGTGATGGTGGGGTTCTCCAGGGGTGGCTCGGCTCGGGCGAAGGGCGGGAAAAGCGCGTAGATCTCGTTGCGTGCGTACTTCGCGTGGTAGACGTCGCCGGCCAGCGGAAGGGAATCCCAGACGGCCGCGCAGGTGATCGGCGCGCGGTCGTCCAGCAGCCTGGCCGTGCAGGTCACGTCACGCTTGACCAGCGAGACTTCGATGTAGCGATCAGCCATGCCCTCCATGGGAGTGCCCGCCGCCGCTGGGGTCAAGAGCGCACGGGGTACGTGGGGGGCTTGAAAAGATCGGCATAACCCGGAGGCGGTCGGGTAGCCGCGCGCCCATGGCTCCACCACAGAGAAGCCCACTCAGAGGTCCTGAACCCATACCCCGGCCCGGCTCCGGGCCCGCCCGCCGGTCGCTGCTCGCGGGGGTGGCGGCGCTCGGCGCGCTGGGCGCCGCCGGATGCAGCAGGGTCGCCACCGCGTCGGACGCCAAGGGCGGTGACCTGCTCGCCCGGCTCCGGGCGGCGGGCGTAGTCCGGCTCGGCATCGCCGGCGAGATCCCGTTCGGTTTCATCGACAAGAACGGCGAACTGACCGGTGAGGCACCGGAACTGGCCAAGGTGATCTTCAAGCGGCTCGGTGTCGACCGGGTACAGCCCGTGCCGACCGAGTTCGGCTCGCTCATCCCGGGCCTGAACTCCCAGCAGTTCGACGTCGTGGCCGCCGGGATGTACGTGAACCCCGAGCGCTGCGAGCAGGTCATTTTCGCCGACCCCGACTACCAGATGCTCGACGCGTTCATCGTGCGCAAGGGCAACCCGAAGGGGCTGCACAGCTACAAGGACGTCGTCGGGAAGGGGGCGAAGTTCGCCACCGGGACCGGCTACGCCGAGATCCAGTACGCCGTGGACGCGGGGTACAAGGAGAGCGACATCCTCATCGTGCCGGACCAGGTGGCGGGGCTGAACGCCGTCGAGGCGGGGCGCGTGGACGTGTTCGCCGGTACGGCGCTCACCGTGCGCGAGGTGGTGAAGAAGTCCGCCAAGGCGGAGGCCACCGATCCGTTCAAGCCGATCGTCGACGGCAAGCCGCATGTCGACGGAGGCGCCTTCGCGTTCCGGCCGACCGAGACGAAGCTGCGCGACGCGTTCAACGTGGAGCTGCGGAGACTCAAGAAGAGCGGCGAACTGCTCCGCATCCTCAAGCCGTTCGGTTTCACCGAGGCCGAGATGACGGATCTGACCGCGAAGGAGCTCTGCGGCGGATGACCTCGGGACTCTGGGAACTCGTACTCAAGGGCGTCTGGGTCACGGTCCAGCTGCTCGTCTGCAGTGCCCTGCTGGGCGCCGCGGTCTCCTTCGTCGTCGGCGTGGCGCGCACCCACCGGCTGTGGATCGTCCGCTTCCTCGCGGGCGTCTACACCGAGGTGTTCCGCGGCACGTCGGCGCTGGTGATGATCTTCTGGGTGTACTTCGTGCTGCCCATCGCCTTCGGCTGGCAGCTGGTGCCGCTGTGGGCGGGCACCCTCGCGCTCGGCCTGACGTACGGGGCGTACGGCTCCGAGATCGTGCGGGGGGCGCTGAACGCGGTCGACCCGGCGCAGAAGGAGGGCGGTATCGCCCTCAGCTTCACGCCCTGGCAGCGGCTGCGGCTGATCCTGCTGCCGCAGGCGGTGCCGGAGATGATCCCGCCGTTCTCCAACCTGCTGGTCGAACTGCTCAAGGGCACCGCCCTGGTGTCCATCATGGGCATGGGTGACCTGGCGTTCAGCGGCAACCTGGTGCGTCTGGCGCTCCAGGAGAGCGCGGAGATCTACACGATCGTGCTGCTGATCTACTTCGTGATCGCCTTCGTCCTGACCCGCGGCATGCGCGGCCTGGAGCGCAAGCTCAAGACCGGCACCGGCAAGCCCGTCGGGAGCACGCCCGACCAGGAGCTGGACCGTCCGCAGACCACCGGTGTGGGAGGTGCCGTCGCATGAAGTGGGACTGGAGCGCTGTCAGCGGCTTCATGCCGCACCTCTGGGACGGTCTGCTGGTCACCCTGCAGATCCTGGCCCTCGGTTCGCTGATCTCGTTCGCGCTGGGACTGGTGTGGGCGCTGCTGATGCGGGTGCCCTCGCGCTGGGTGACCTGGCCGGTCGGCGTGGTCACGGAGTTCGTCCGCAACACCCCGCTGCTGGTGCAGTTGTTCTTCCTCTTCTACGTGCTGCCCGAGTGGGGCCTGACGTTCTCGGCGCTGACCACCGGCGTCTTCGCGATCGGGCTGCACTACTCGACGTACACGATGCAGGTCTACCGGGCCGGCATCGAGGCCGTGCCGGTTGGCCAGTGGGAGGCGGCGACGGCACTGAACCTGCCGCTGCACCGGACGTGGACCGCGGTGATCCTGCCGCAGGCCGTGCGCCGCGTCGTGCCGGCGCTCGGCAACTACGTCATCTCCATGCTCAAGGACACGCCGATGGTCATGGCGATCACCGTGCTGGAGATGCTCGGCCAGGCGCGCCTGTACTCGCAGGAGCACTTCCAGTTCACCGAGCCGCTGACGGTGATCGGCGTGGCCTTCATCGTCATTTCCTACCTGGCCTCCCTTGCCCTGCGAGCCCTGGAGCGACGCCTTGCCCACTGACACTCTCCCCAATCCCGGCACCGATCCCGAGAAGACGCCCGCCCGGGGCAGCGGTGAGCTGATCCGGCTGGAGCAGGTCACCAAGCGGTTCGGGAGCAACACGGTCCTGGACCACCTGGACTTCTCGGTCGACGCCGGCAAGCACGTCACCCTGATCGGGCCGTCCGGATCCGGCAAGACCACGATCCTGCGGCTGCTGATGACCCTCCTCAAGCCCGACGAGGGCACGATCACGGTCGACGGGCAGCAGCTGTTCCCGGCCTCCGACAAGCAGGTCCGCGAGGTCCGCAAGAAGATCGGGATGGTCTTCCAGCAGTTCAACCTGTTCCCGAACATGACGGTCCTGCGGAACATCACCGAGGCGCCGGTCACCGTCCTCGGCCTCTCCAAGGACGAGGCCGTGGAACGGGCCAAGGAGCTGCTCGACATGGTGGGCCTGGCCGACAAGTGCGACGCGCACCCGGCCCAGCTCTCCGGCGGCCAGCAGCAGCGGGTGGCGATCGCCCGGGCCCTGGCGATGCGCCCGCAGGTGCTGCTCCTGGACGAGGTGACCTCAGCGCTCGACCCCGAGCTGGTCGCCGGTGTCCTCGACGTCCTCAGGGACATCGCCCGCTCCACGGACATCACGATGCTCTGTGTGACCCACGAGATGAACTTCGCCCGGGACATCTCCGACCAGGTACTGATGTTCGACCACGGCCGCATCATCGAGTCGGGCACCCCGGAAAAGATCTTCAGCGACCCGGAGCTGGACCGGACACGGGAGTTCCTCAGCGCAGTTCTGTGACTACACCGCGTGAGCAGGGAGAACTCCCCTCCTTGCGACGAGGGTCGGACTGGGGCATGCGTCTGGCATATGCCAGGGTGTCATTGCCCCAGTCCGGGGCCCCGGGAATCTTGTCAACCCCCGCTCCTGACAAGCCCGTTGCCGGTTAACCTGGAACAGGTTCACTGACCGGATTACGGCCCTACAGCAAGCGCAGGGGGAGACCACCGTGGCGCTGAAGCACGAGCCGACCACCCCGTACCACTCGGCCCAGGAAGCCCTGCGCGTCCTGGAGACGGTGGCGCGGAGCACCAGCGGTGTCGCCGACGCCGAGCTGGCCCGGCGCACCGGCATCACCCCGGAGCGGCTGACCACACTCCTGCGCATGCTGCGCCGCGAGGGCTACGTCGAGCAGATCGCCGACGGCGCGTACGTCACGGGCGAGACGCTGGACCGCCTCGGCTCCGCCCACCACCGCGAGCAGGCCCTGCGCGACAAGCTCCAGCGCGCCCTCGACCGGCTGCGCGACTCCGTCGGCGCCGCCGTCTACATGAGCCGGTACGTCGACGGCGAGATCAGCATCACCCAGTACGCCGACAGCCCGTCCGCGCCCAAGGTCAACGAGTGGGTCGACTTCCGCTCCTCGGCCCACGCCACCGCCATCGGCAAGAGCCTGCTCACCCAGCTCGACCACGCCGGCCGCCGCGACCACCTCGCCCGGCACAAGATGGCCCGCCTCACCTCGCGCACCATCACCAGCGACCGGCTCCTGCTCTCCCGCCTGGAGGCCCAGCCGCCCACCGTGCCGGTCCTGGACCTCCAGGAGTACGCGGTCGGCACGGTCTGCGCGGCCGTCCCGATCACGGCCGGCTCCTCCGTCGGCTGCCTGGCCCTGTCCCTCCCGGTCGAGCACGCCCACCGCCTGCGCCAGGCCGCGGACACCCTCAACCGCCACGCGGCGCCGATGCTGCTGTCCATGGCGATCTAGGCCTCCCGCGGCATCTCCCCGGCGCCGCCCCCGGCCCTCGCCGGGGTGGTCAGGAGCACCCCTCGGCATTGGGTAGTATTTTCTCCGTCGCCCGCCGAGGAACACGGTTCCACCGGCAGGCGAGAGTCATGCGCCGCTAGCTCAGTTGGTTAGAGCAGCTGACTCTTAATCAGCGGGTCCGGGGTTCGAGTCCCTGGCGGCGCACGGATGAGGGGCCTCTCGTGGGAGCGAGGGGCCCCTTCTCGTCGTAGGCGGACGTCGGGGAGGGATCTTGGCGGGACCCACGGAGCAAAGCTCCGGAGCGAGGCGGTTCCTGATCGCCGCCGGGACGCGTTCCTACCGCGAGCTCGGCGAGCTGCCCCAGGCGCACGAGGACGTACGGCGCATCGCCACCCTCTTCGAGGGCATGGGTTACGAGCGGATCCTGCACGAGGTGTCCCTCGACCCCGACGCGGCCGCATTAGAGGACGCGGTGGCGGACTGGTGCGCGGGCGCCGACCTCACCCCTGACGACGTGCTCGTCCTGTACTACGCCGGTCACGGCGACCGCCCGGACACCGGCGGCTACCGCCTCGCCTGCCCCGACAGCACCGCACGGCGACCGCGCTCCTGGCTCTCCCTGGAGAACCTCACCTCCACGCTGTCGGCGTCACCGCTGCGGAACGTGCTGATCGTCATCGACGCCTGCCACGCCGGCAAGGGCGCCGCCGGGATCGGCGCCGTGGCCGACGCCCACGTGGCGGTCCGGCCGCGCGCTGACTCCGCCGGCTCGGGCACGTGGGTGATGGTGTCCGCACGCCATCGCGACCTCGCCCAGGACGGTGTGTTCCCGGCGGAACTGGAGCGGGCGTACGCCCTCGGCGACGGCCCCTCCCAGCGCTACCTCGCGCCCGCCAAGCTCGCCGACCGGATCACGCGGGCGTTCGAGCAGGCCGGACGGCGGCAGCACTGCGCCTGCTCCGTCACCGACCAGACGGTCCAGGCGCCGTTCTTCCCCAACCCCCGCCACGATCCCCGGGCGGAGGCAGGCGCCGATCAGGGGCCCGGCGCTGACGCCGGCGACCTCACCTCCCACTTCAGCCCTCGTGGCCGTGGGGTGGAGCAGGTGCACGACTCAGGCTCCTACTTCACCGGCCGCAAGCGGGCCCTGGACGCCCTGCGGACCCGCCTGGCCGGCCCGGGCGGCAACGGACCGCTCGTCGTCACGGCCGCGCCCGGCTCGGGCAAGTCGGCGGTGCTGGGGCGCCTGGTGCTCGACGCGACGGCGGACGGCGCGGAGCATCGCATCGACGTGTCGATCAACGCCCGGCACCAGACGATCGACGACCTCGTGGCCCGGCTGGCGGCCGCCGCCGACCTCACCGCGGCCGGCCCCACGGAACTGCTGGCCGGGCTCGCCGACCGGGAGAGCCCCTTCCGCGTCGTCATCGACTCCCTGGACGAGGCCGGCCCGGCCGGGGACAAGGCGGAGGCCCGCCGTATCGCGTGGGACCTGCTGCGCCACCTCGCCACCGTCCCCTGTGTCCGCCTCGTCGTCGGCGTCCGCCGCGAACTGCTCCTGCACCTCGGCGACCGCCTGCCCGTCATCGATCTCGACAGCGCCGACTACAGCGAGGACACCAGCACGGCGGAGTACGTGGAGCGCATCCTCACGGACGCCGGTTCTCCCTACGAGACGGACCCCGCGACCGCCCGGGTCGTCGCCGAGGGCGTGGCGCAGCGGGCCGGGCGCTGCTTCCTGGTGGCCCGGATGACCGCGACCGCGCTGTGCCGCGGCGAGCGGGTCGACGTCACCGTGCCCGGGTGGGCGCGGCAGTTGCCGTCGGACACGGCCAGCGCGTTCCAGGCGTACCTGGAGCGCATGCCCCGGGACGCGCGCACGAGCGCCCTGCCCCTCCTGACCACCCTGGCCTTCGGTGAGGGCCACGGCGTCCCCCGCACGGGCGTCTGGACACGGGTGGCGTCCCGTCTCTCCGGCATCAACCTCACCGAATCCGATGTCGACGCGCTGCTGGACGAGGACGGCTCGTACCTGACCGCGGTCGAGGTCGAGGGGCGGAAGTACTTCCGGCTCTACCACCAGGAGCTGGCGGACCATCTCAAGACGCGGGCGCTGCGGTACCGGGACTTGAGCAGTGTGCAGGAGTGCTTCGTCAGCACGCTGCTGGACCTGGTGCCGTCCGGTGGGGCCGGTGGCCGAGACTGGAGCCGGGCCGAGCCGTATACCCGTGACCACCTGGCCACCCATGCCGCGGCGTCCGGTGCGATCGACGAGCTGATCGAGGATCCGTCCTTCGTACTGGCGGCGGCAGCCGCGGGGCTGGTTCCGGCGGTGCAGCACTCGAAGCGGAACCCGTTGCTGGCGATGGTGGTGGAACGCTGCGCGGACCTGCTGACCGGCCGCCAGGGACCGCACCCGGATCCGGCAGCCGAGCTGGCCTTCGTGGCACGCACCCACGGAGCGGCGGACTTCGCCCGCAGGGCGGTCGAACTGTCGGGCGCAGTGGAGCGCCTGTGGGTGGAGCCGCGCCGGGTGACACCGCACAGGATCGTGGGGCGGCATGGCCAGGGCACGTATTCCACGACCTCGGTCTGGTACGGGTGGACCATCCGGGACCTGGTGACCGAGCAGGGTCGACACCTGGTGCTGGCCACCTCTTTCCAGTCGACGGAGGTGCGGGTCTGGCCACTCGACGACCCGTCCCAGGCCATGGTGCTCCCCCACGCGCGTCCCGTCGTCGGCCTGCGGGTCCTGTCCCACCGGGGTCGTTCGCTGGCGGTGACCCTCGACAACGCCGCGGAACTGCGGATCTGGGATCTCGCCGACCTGTCGTTGTCGGGCCGGTACGCGCTGCCCGGTTGTGCGGAGATGGGTGACCTGGGTGTCCTCGCCGACGGGACCGCGGTCGTCGTCGGCCAGGGACCGGGCAAGGTGGTCGTCCTCGAGGTGCTCACCGGAGAGTCGCGGCTCGAGGTGCCCTGCGCCGTGTTCGGAGGGGCGGCATGGCGAAACATCCCGAGTGCCTTCCTCGCGCACTGTGGCGGTCCCGGCGGGTGGCTGGTCGTGTGCGACAGAGCAGGCGGAACCATCTCGCTGCATCCGTTGGAGAAGCAGCTCGGCGGCGGTGTGCTCATGGAGGGCCTCAGCGTTCCCCGTCTGACGGACAAGGCGGAGGAGCCGGACGGCTCAACAGTCGTCGCCTTCTTCGAGCAGGGCGGCAAAGACACGAAGGAATCCGTTCGCTTCACGCTCCTCAACGTCATGACCCGGCAGACGACGTCGATCAGTGGTGCCGATTCGAGACCGGTCGGCGGCTTCACCGTCGACGACGATCTGCGCGCCCTCTACGTGGGGTTCGACCGCACCCTGGTCACGCTCAGGGCGGGAGCCGAGCCGAGTACCCTCCCGCTCGACACCGGCTCCAGCACATTCACCGTCGCCCCTCGCGCCCGGGGTGGGCGGACACACGCCGTGACAACCGGATTCAGCGGCCTCCAGGTGGTTGACTGCGCGACAGGCCGTCCCGTGGGTCCCGAACTGCACGGGCACGAGAGCGCGGTGTGCGCCATCCACCTGCTCGGCACATCGACCGCCGACCGTCTGGACATCCTGTCCGCGGGGAACGACGGCACCGCCCGTCTCTGGCAGTGGGACCGCTCCTGCTCCGCGGCGATCGAGGACCGTGTGGACCCACCCGGTGAGGACGTGGCAGGCCTGTCCCACACCCAGTTGCTGCGGGTGTGGCCAGGCAGTGCCACGCAGGTGATCGCCAGCTCGTGGGCCGGCATCCGCACCGTGGACTCCCGCGTGCTCGATGCGCCCGACGGCACGGAGACGTCGGCGGGTGCCCGGTTCGTGGCCGACATGCCCGCGTGGACAGGCCATCGGTGTCTCGAAGATGATCCCGGGCGGGAGTTGCACGTTCTGCTGAAGGAGACCGAGAGAGACGAGAGCAGCGGCCGCGCAGCGAGCGCGACCTTCTCCGTCGCCTCGCTCCGCCCCGGCGACCAGGTCAACACCTTCGGTCACCCGGCTCTGCGCCAGGTCCCGGCACGGACGGGCGCACATCTACTGCCGGGACGGGGCGGGCCTCGTGTCGTCTCCTACGAACCGAAGAGCGGCACCGTCGTCGTGGTGAGCGGTACCACGGACCCCGGCGAGACCATGACCGTTCCGTGGCGCCTGGAGGACAGCGACACGGTCGTCACCACCGCCTACGTGTCCACCGACGGCGCATCCGTGCTCATGGTCGTGCCCAGGAAAGCGAAGGGCGGCGACACCCGGATCGACGGCGTATTCCTGTCGAACACCATCGCCGACGATCCGGACGACGACGGCGGCAGCCGAGCGTACCTGTGGGACCTGACGGCACGACGGCTGCGCACACGCGAGCCGCTTCTGCTGCCGCCCGAGGTCAGCACGCTCGTTCCGCACCGCACTCGGAAAGGCAGCTCCCTCGTCGCCCTGACGACCCATCGTGGGCTGGCCGAAGTGCTCGACGTCGACTCGGGACAGCGTCACACCGTCCACGCCGGACAGCCGAACCCTCGCCGAGCCTTCCACACACGCTTCCGCGACCTGTCAGGAGGCCACGGCTACTTCGTCCGCTGGGCCGAGACGCCCGAGGGTGAACCGCTCCTCCTGTACATGGATCCCGCCGGTGAGGATGACAGTGCGCTGGCTCCCGTGACCGTCTGGAGCCCGGAATCCGTCCGGCTCCTCCCTCTGGCGGCGGCACGCATCTTGTGGACCGGCCAGGCCCCGAACGGCGAGACTCTCGTGGCCGTGAGCGACAGACACGGAGTCGCCCTGTGCCACCTGCCCAGTTGCGAGCTGGTCTGGAGTGCCCCCATCCCCGCCCTGGTCACCTCACTCGTCGTACTGCCCACCTTCGACATCGCCGTCAGCACCCAGCAGGGCGTCGTGCTGCTGCGCCCCCGACTCTCCCCCGTCTGGCAGCGGCTCACCCGCGCCGTCTAGAGCCCGCAGACGGTATGCCCGCTCCCCCGGCCCCCGCCACCACACCGGGTCCGCGCAGGTGAGGCCCTCTTTGCGCAGCTCCGCCCGGTGGATCTTGTTCGTCGCGGTCACCGGCATCCGCTCCACCACCCGGACGAACCGCGGCGCCATCTTCGTCCCCAGGTCGGGCTGGGCGGCGAGGAACGAAGCGAAGGACTCAGGGTCGAACGAACCGGCGATCGTCGCCATCACCTGGTCGCCGGTGACCGGGTCCGGTACGGCGTACACGCAGACCGCATCCGCACCCTCGTAGCGGGCCAGGATGTTCTCGATCATCGCGGCCGCCAGGTTCTCCCCATCGACGCGGAGGCGGTCGTCGGTGCGGCCGGCGAAGTAGAGGTAGCCGTCGGTGTCGCGGTAGAAGAGGTCCCCCGTCCAGTACCCGCCGTCCCTGACACGTTCCGCCTCCGCCCGCGGATTGCGCCAGTAGCCCTCGAAGGGGCTGGGCCCCCGGTTGACCAGTTCGCCGATCGCCGCGTCCCCGTTGCGCAGTCGACCCGCCCCGTCGAACACGGCCGCCGGACACTCCTTCCCCGTCTCCCGGTCGAGGACGACGAGCCCCGGTGCCGCCCGGCCGACCGCGCCCGACGGCGTACCCGGTGACCATGTGATCGCCGCCCCGCCCTCCGACGAGCCGTAGCCCTCCACCAGCCGCACCCCGAAGCGCCGTTCGAAGGCCGCCGCGTCGACCGCGCCCGCCTCCGTGCCGAAACCCAGGCGGAGCGGGGTGTCCCGGTCGTCCGGGCGCGGCTCGGTGGCCAGGACGTACTGGATCGCCCGGCCCACGTACGTGAAGTACGTCGCCCCGTACCGCCGTACGTCCGGCAGGAACCCGGACGCCGAGAAGCGGCGGCGCAGCGCCACCGTCGCGCCGGTCACCAGCGCGGGCGCCCAGTCTGCGATCACCGCGTTGCCGTGGAACATCGGCATGCAGACGTAGTGGACGTCGTCCGGGGACAGGGCGAACTGTTCGGCGAGTGAGCGGCCGGCGGCTGCCAGGCGGCCCTGGGAGCAGAGCGCGGCCTTCGGGGCGCCGGTCGAGCCGGAGGTGAAGTAGAGCAGGAGCCGGTCGCCGGGGGTGGCCCGGCACGGGTCCGGGCGGGCGCCGGCGTACGTGGCGAGGAACTCGGCGTACTCCGCCGTGTCCGTCACCAGGAGGCGGACTCCCGGCAGGTCCAGGCCGTCGAGCAGCGGCAGGTGAGCCCGCTCGGTGATCAGCACGCGGCACTCGGTGTGGAGGATGTCCCGGGCGAGTTCCGCGCCGCGGCGCGTGGGGTTGATCCCGGCGACCGCCGCCCCGGCCAGGGCGGCCGCGCCCAGCCACAGCGGGAACTCGGGGCGGTTGTCGAGCAGCACGCCGAGGTGGGGTTCGGCGGTCGGCGGGAGGAGGTCCGCGAGGAGTGCGGCCCGGGCCGCGGCACCCGCCGCCATCTGGTGGTGCGTCAGGGTCCGGTCCTCGCAGCGCAGGCCGGGGCGGTGGTCGTCCCACCGGGCGGTGATCAGTTCCGCGACCGTGCTCACCCTGGAGCCCATGGAGTCCATGGCCGGGCACCGTAATTGATGCCCCGTCAGATGTGGAGGGCCGCGGCACCACGGGTCCCGGCACCACGGAGGATCACGGCATCACGGCACCACAGGTACCCGCACCGCGGATCCCGGCACCACAGGTCCCCGCACCACGGATCACGGTGTCACCGACGTCTGGCTGTCGACGCTGAAGACGACGTCGCCGTACTCGCCGAAGGCCTGCCCGTACGCGGCGATGAAACCCGCGCAGAACACCACGACCACCCCGAGGAACGCCAGCATGCCGACGGCGCTCACCGCCTGCTTCGCGCGGCTCGGTGCCTGGGCCGTGGCCACGACCTGGCGGCCGTCGGTGTAGTACACCGTGACGTAGTCGCCCTCGACGGTCGTCGCGGGGCCGCCGTCCTCCTCGAAGCGGATGACCCGGCCGTCGCGCGCGATGAACTCGTAGACGTGGTGGAGGGTGGTGCGCACGGCGGTGCCGCCGTGGCCGCCGCCGACCGTGGTGAAGGTGCGCAGGCAGCGGCCCTCCGCCGTCAGCCCGCTGTTCCAGGCGCCACGGATCTGCAGCCAGCGCCGCACGACCCGGCCGGCCATGAAGAGGGCCAGGGCCATGATCAGGCCGGGCACGACGTAGAAGACCACGTCCATGACGCATCCCCCGAGGTCGGTGCGCCGGCCCGAGCGGCCGGCGTGGGAGGAACCTACCCGCGCCGGCCGCAGCGGTGACTCAAGGGAACCTCAGAGGTTCAGAACGTCACGTCCGAGCAGGCGTAGAACGCGTTGGCCGTGTCGGCGATCGTCCACACGGCCACGATGACGTGCCGGCCGCTCAGCCCGGTCGGCAGCCTGCCGCTGTGGGAGAGCGTGGACGGCGGGCGCTGCCCGTTGTACGGCACCGTGAAGAACGGGGTGAGGTTGAGGTCGGACCGGGCCAGGTTGTGGTTCTGGTTCCAGCCCGGCTTGGTGACGTAGTACTTGAAGTCGGTCGTGGCGTGCATGGCCGTGAACTGCCAGCGGAACGTGTAGTTCTGGCCGCCCGTCACCCTGGTCGCGGGCCAGGCGGCGCCGGACGGTGTCCGCGGGGCGCTGAGCTGGCCGAAGTGGCCGAGCCCGGCGTTGCATATCTGCCCGTCGGCCGGGCCGGAGGCGGGGAAGCCCTTCGGGCCCTCGACGCTCTGCGGCTCCCACTGGATCGAGCCGCAGTTGGTCACGGTGCCGTTCTGGCAGAGCTTCTGCCTGCTGATGGGGAGGTCGGTGTAGCCGTGGCCGCTGGCACCGCCGGAGGAGAGCACGAGGGCTCCGGTCGTGGCCAGTCCCACCGCGGCTGCGGACAACTTGGTCCTTCTACGCATGCTGCCGCTCCTGGAGAACGTGGGGGAAGTTCGGTGAGCCGTGCGTGTAGGTCTAGACCAAGTTCGAGATTATGGGCGCGCGTTGAACATGTCCATACCAATCACGGGGTCGTTTCCCCACGGCCCGCGCAGAACGCCACCGTCAGGTCCTTCACCAGCGCCTTCCGCTCGTAGTCGTCGAGTTCGACCAGACCCCGTGTGGTCAGCCGGGTCACCGTGTCCTCCACCGAGTCGACGACCGAGGTGAGCACACTCGCCCGGTGCCGCGCGTCCAGCGCCGCGATCCGGCGACGGTGCATCGCGGCGGCGATCTCGGGGGCGTACTCCACGCGGACCGGCTGCACGGAGAACACCTCCAGACCGACCGGGGCCGCGTCCGCCGCCACCAGCCGGGTCAGCGTCTCGCCCGCCGCCTCCCCGGCCCCCCGCGGCCCGCCCGGCATCTCCACCGGCACCCGGGCCAGCGCCGCCTCGACACACTCGCGCAGATACGTCTCGTGGTCCTCGACACCCAGCACGGCCCGCGCGGTGTCCCGCACCCGCCACACCACCAGGACGACCACGCGCAGCGTGACCCCGCCCGCGTCGGCCGCCGGCACGGGCTCGCTGCGCCAGTGCCGCAGCCGCACGTCCACCCGCCGGCGCAGCAGCAACGGGTTGATCCACAGCAGACCGGAGCGCCGGACGGTCCCCCGGTAGCGCCCGAACAGGCCCAGCACCCAGGCGCGCCCGGTACGGCCCCGGGCCAGCCCGCCGAGCCCGAACAGCCCGAGCGCCCCGGCCCCGGCGTACGCGGCCCACTGCGCGGGCCCGAGCCCGGCCCCGGCGTACGCGGGCAGCCGCAGCGCCTCCAGCGCGAGCGGCGGCAGCACCCCGGCCCACCAGGAGGTGGCCACACAGCCGGCCGTGCCACAGGCCCCGGCCAGTACGCCCGCCGCTCCGGGCAGCACCCGGGCCGGCCGCTCCACCAGGTCGGGATCGACCTGCGGCACCGGGGACTTCGGCGTGACCGCCGGGCGCCGCAGCCGCGGCTGCTCCCCCGTCCCCTGCCTGCGGCCGACGACCGCCGGTCTCAGCGGCACCGGGGCCGGATCGGGGTCGTCACGGAACAGCAGGTGGACGGGGATCTCGGTGGTGGCCTCGTTCTGGATGAGCCGGGCGGGCCGGGACGGCCCGTCGGCCGGCCCGTCGGGCTCGGACGTGTGGGAAGTGGTCGTACTCATGCGTGCCTCCAGCCTCCGCGCCAGATGCGTCACAACGGTGGTCCCGGGTGCGGGGCCCGAGGACGGGTCCGGCCGGGGTGCGGGGCCCGCCCGAGGGGGGCCGATCAGGAAGAACCGGCCGGGGGCCGGTCAGGGGCCGGGCCCTACGCGAAGAGGCGCCGCCAGGTCTCCGGCCCCGGGTAGCCGTCCGCCGCGCCGCCCCGCCAGCCCTGGGCGCGCTGGAAGGCCTCGACGGCGCGCCGGTCCGCCTCGCTCCAGACCGGCCCCGGCCCGACCCGGTAGAACCTGCCGTACCCCTTGCTCACGAGCTGCTTGCCCAGCTGGGTGACGTAGGTGTTGTTCGCACCGGGGCGGAACAGCGCCCGCCCCGGATAGCCGGGGACGCCGTGGGAGGCGGGCGGCGGGCCGACCGCCCCGTCCTTCACGTCCTTGCCCTTGCCGGTGACGAGCAGCTCCCAGGTGTGCGGGCCGGGCAGGCCGTCGGCTTCCGCCCCCGTCCAGCCCTGTGCCGACTGGAACGCCCGGGTCGCCCGCCGGTCGGCGTCGGTCCAGCGCGGCCCCGGCCCCGACGCGTACGAGCCGCCGGCCCCGCGCGCGACGAGCATGGTCCCGAGCTGCGTGACGTACTTGTTGTTCGCGCCGGGGCCGAAATACGCCGCTCCCGGGTACGGCGTGACGGCCGGTGCGCCCGGTGTGCCGCCGCCCGGCTGGGTGGCCGGCTCCTCCGGGAGGACGCCCTTGTAACGGTAGGGGACGTACCGGGCCGAATTGCTCCAGTAGGCGTACGGGGTGGACTGGCGGCTCGTGTGCGGGCGGGTCTGCTCATAGGCGGTGTACGAGGTGTGCGCGCTGTCCGTCCAGCCGCCGAAAATGGTGACGTGCGAGCCGTTCTCGGGGTCGGACGCATTGTGGAACAGCAGGATGTCGCCCGGCTGGAGCTCCTCTTTGGAAATTCTTTCCCCGTACTGGGCGAGGCTGCCCGTCCATTCGTTTCGCGGCAGATTCCAGGCCATCGACACATAGCCGGAGCAGTCCTGCCGGTATCCGTCGGACCAGTAGGCGCTCATGCTGTACGGCACCTTCGCGGCGACCCAGGTCCTGGCCCGGTTGATGATCTCCGTGCGGGTGATGGAGGTGGGCTTGGGGGCGACGGAGAGCGTGGCCGGACTGCCGCCGGGGCCGTACAGCGCGGTCATCGCCCCCTGGGGGCTGTCAGGCTCTTCACCTGCGGAAACACCGGGACGGTGGGGGACGTACGCAACTGCCGCGGCCGGTACGGCGTGGCCGGCGCCGACGGCCGCGGAGGCCACAGCGGCCAGCGCGAGGGCCCGGTGGGCGGCCGGGTGACCGCTGGTACGGCCCGCCCAGGAATGCGGCAGGACGCGGCGCCAGTGGACACAGCCGGGGCAGTCGCAATCGCTCGCGGGGTCGATTTCCTCGAATACCGGAGACACCATGCGATTCCCCTCACACTTCCGGCGGAAAAATGCGGCGCCCGTGCACCGGAGGGCGCGCGTCGCCAGTTTCGCAACTGTCTTCCGGACGCGCATGCTGACGGTCCGAATGATGTACGCGGCCGCCGGAACGGGCGGCTCGCGCCCCGGCAGGTGGTCAGGAGCACCCATCGGCGTCCTGTAGGGTTACGACGTCAGCAGGCGCCGCTAGCTCAGTTGGTTAGAGCAGCTGACTCTTAATCAGCGGGTCCGGGGTTCGAGTCCCTGGCGGCGCACCGACCGGAAGGCCCCTCGCAGCAGCGAGGGGCCTTCCGTCTGTCTTGGCCCGTCCGTCTTGGTTCGCCCTTCCGAGGCCCCCCTCCGGGCCTGGCCGGATACCCTCTGGCCATGGCAGCGCGTGACCTACAGGAGCGGATCAAGAAGCTCATCATCGACCGCAGGCTGGCCTCCGGGGCCCCGCTGCCGACCGAGCCCGAGCTGATGGAGCACCTCGGCGCGAGCCGGAACTCCGTGCGGGAGGCGCTGAAGGCGCTCCAGGCGATGGGCATCGTGGAGATCCGGCACGGCTTCGGCACCTACGTCGGCCCGATGTCCCTGGCCCCGATGATCGAGGGCCTCGCCTTCCGCACCGTCGCCGGGCACTACCGGGGCGAGGACTCCCTGCTCCAGCTGCTGGAGCTGAGGGAGGCCGTGGAGACGGGGCTGGTGTCCGGGCTCGCCGGGCGGATGCCGGAAGCGGACCTCGTTGAACTGGACGCGCTCGTCGACCGTATGGAAGAGCAGGCCGCGCGCGGAGCCGGCCTCGCCGAGACCGACCGGGCCTTTCACGCCACCCTCTACCGGGGGCTGGACAACGTGCTGCTGTGCGAGGTCCTGGAGGCGTTCTGGGACGCCTTCCACCGGGTCCGCACGGACCTCGGGGGCGAGCCGCAGGACCCGAAGGTGACCTGCCGGCAGCACCGGGAGATCCTCGACGCGGTGCGGTCCGGGGACGCGATGCGGGCGGAGGAGGCCATAAGAGAGCACTTCGGGAACATCCGCGCCCGCCTGTCGACAACGGCTCCACAGGCCCCCCACACCCGCCACAATGAACGCGTATGACCGGTTACCACCGCGTTCCCATCTTGCGATCATGATGGACGCCGTAGAACCTTGGTCTTCTCGTTTTACAGGATGCTGCGTTTTCGCGGCAGTTGGGGGGATTCGGAACCGGTTGCGGGCCGGGCGGGGGTAGGGGCCCCGTTCGGTGAACCGATGCCGTGGGGGGCATCATGCAACCGGAAGGTCGCGTTGCCGTGTCTATAGGGTGTGGATGACGTGGTGACTGCGATCCACCACTGATACGTCTGTGAAGGTCGAGGGGGACCTGCACCAGACGGTACGAAGCTACGAAACACGCGGCTTTCCGCGTGTGGGGGGATGACTCATGACGTCGAGGCCCACGGGTGCCCGGCAGGAAAACGACCCGTCCCAGACCACCCAGCTCAGGGTGCCGGCGCACCGGATGAGCACCACGGGGACCTTCCGGCGGATCAAGAAGACGCTGCCGAGATACGACTACGAGCACTACAGCCGGCTCGCGGGTCCCCTCACCCAGCCGGATCCGAACAAGCCGTACAAGGTGCAGTACCGCTCGCTCATCTCACAGGAGCCGCACCGCATCCGGGTCGCGCTGATGCTGGCCGCGGCCCCGGTGCTGTCCCTGGTGCTGCTGTTCTGGCTGCTCCAGCCCGAGCACTGGACCGAGCGCGACTACCCCGCCTTCGACTGGCTGCCCGCGCTCGACATGGTCATGCTCGTCTCGATCGGTCTGATCGAGTTCTTCCGCTGCATGAACGTGCTGTCCAACGCGCACGCCACGCTGGTGGCACGCGACCCGATTCCCGTGGTGCCCGAGACCGGCACCAGAGTGGCCTTCCTCACCTCCTTCGTGCCCGGCAAGGAGCCGCTGGAGATGGTGACGAAGACCCTGGAGGCGGCCGTCAGGATCCGCCACCGCGGTCTGATGCACGTGTGGCTGCTCGACGAGGGCGACGACCCCGACGTGAAGGCGGTCTGCGAGCGCCTGGGCGTGCACCACTTCTCCCGCAAGGGCGTCGCGAAGTGGAACCAGGCCAAGGGCCCGCACCGCGCCAAGACCAAGCACGGCAACTACAACGCCTGGCTCGAGGCGCACGGCGACGACTACGACTTCTTCGCCTCGGTCGACACCGACCACGTGCCGCTGCCCAACTACCTGGAGCGGATGCTCGGCTTCTTCCGCGACCCGGACGTCGGCTTCGTCATCGGCCCGCAGGTCTACGGCAACTACGACAACCCCATCACCAAGGCCGCCGAGTCGCAGCAGTTCCTCTTCCACGCGCTGATCCAGCGCGCCGGCAACCGCTACGGCTCCCCGATGTTCGTCGGCACGTCCAACGCGGTGCGCATCAAGGCGCTGAAGCAGATCGGCGGTCTGTACGACTCGATCACCGAGGACATGGCGACCGGCTTCGAGATGCACCGCCACAAGAACCCGGCGACGGGGAAGAAGTGGCGTTCGGTGTACACGCCGGACGTGCTCGCCGTCGGTGAGGGCCCGAGCGCCTGGACGGACTTCTTCACCCAGCAGATGCGCTGGTCGCGAGGGACGTACGAGACGATCATCGGGCAGTACTGGAAGGGCTGGTACTCGCTGCCGCCGAGCAAGCTCTTCAACTACACGATGATGATCATCTTCTACCCGATGTCCGCCCTCAACTGGATCCTGGCGGCGCTGAGTTGCGCGCTGTTCCTGGGCCTGGGCGCCTCAGGTGTGAACATCGACCCGGCCGTGTGGCTGATGCTCTACGGCAACGCCTCCGCCCTGCAGATCGGCCTGTACGTCTGGAACCGCCGGCACAACGTCTCGCCGCACGAGCCGGAGGGCTCCGGCGGTGTGGCCGGCATGGTGATGTCCGCGCTGTCGGCGCCGCTGTACGCGAAGGCGCTGATCGACTCCGTGCTGCGGCGCAAGAGCAAGTTCGTGGTGACGCCCAAGGGCGACTCGGCGAGCCCGGACCGCTGGTTCGGCACGTTCCGCTACCACTGGTACTTCATCGCGATCTTCGGTGCGTCGATCGCCGCCGGCTTCGTCTACGGACACTCCCACCCCGCGATGATCATCTGGGCCACGTTCGCGCTGCTGATCACCGCATCGCCGGTGTTCGCCTGGCGCTGGCAGTTGCGGCAGGACGCGAAGAAGCCCGCCGCCCACGCCGCGGGACAGCCGCAGGACCCTGCGGGTCCTAACCCGACGCAGCCGCTGCCCATCCCGCAGCAGCCGTCGGCTCACACCCCGCAGCAGAAGCCCACTTGGGCCGCATCCCCGGGCGCACACGGGGAGGTCGGGGGATCCGACCAGACCATGCAGATCGCCCTTGGTGGACTTGGGGGACGTAAGGAATGAACGACCGTGCAGGCCGCCGCCGGGCCCGTCGACTCGCGATCGGCACGGCGGTGGTACTCGCGCTGGCCGGGATGAACGGGCCGTGGCTCTACCGCTTCAGCACCGAGAAATACCACCAGTACACAATCAACAAGCCGGAGTACAAGGCCGCGAACGGCAAGTGGGAGATCGTCGATTTCCCCGAGGAGTACCGGCAGAACACCATCCACGCGGCGCTGCTGCGCACCGGCAAGGTGCTGCTCGTCGCGGGGTCGGGAAACAACCAGGACAACTTCGACGCGAAGAGGTTCGACACCCGCATCTGGGACCCGGTGAAGGGCACGATCAAGAAGGTGCCCACACCGGCGGACCTGTTCTGCACCGGACACACCCAGCTCGCCAACGGCAATCTCCTGATAGCCGGCGGCACCAAGCGCTACGAGAAGCTCCAGGGTGACGTCACCAAGGCCGGCGGCCTGATGATCGTCCACAACGAGAACCCGGACGAGCCGATCACCCTGCCCGCGGGCACCACGTTCACCGGCAAGAAGAACGGCAAGACCTTCGTCTCCAAGGACCCGGTCCTCGTGCCGCGTGCCAAGAAGGTCTTCGACAAGGCGACGGGCAAGTTCCTGCGCAACGACCCCGGTCTCGGCCGGATCTACGTCGAGGCGCAGAAGCGCGGCAAGAAGTACGAGACGGGCACGCAGGACAACTACCGCGTGCACGGCCTGAAGGGCACCGCCGCCAAGAACACCTACGGCATCGCCCAGAAGCTCGCTCTCGACAAGAAGGACTTCCAGGGCATCCGGGACGCCTTCGAGTTCGATCCGGTCGCCGAGAAGTACATCAAGGTCGACCCGATGAAGGAGGCCCGCTGGTACCCGACGCTCACCACCCTGAGCGACGGGAAGATCCTCAGCGTCTCCGGCCTCGACGACATCGGCCAGCTGGTCCCGGGCAAGAACGAGATCTTCGACCCGAAGACCAAGAAGTGGGCCTACACCGGCAAGGTCCGGCAGTTCCCGACGTACCCGGCGCTGTTCCTCATGCAGAACGGCAAGGTCTTCTACTCCGGGTCCAACGCGGGCTACGGGCCGGACAACGTGGGCCGTGAGCCGGGCGTGTGGGACGTCGACACCAACAAGTTCTCGAAGATACCCGGCCTGAGCGACCCCACCCTGATGGAGACGTCCGGCACGGTGCTGCTGCCGCCGGCGCAGGACGAGAAGTACATGGTGGTCGGCGGCGGCGGTGTCGGCGAGTCCGAGAAGTCCAGCGAGAAGACCCGGATCGTCGATCTGAAGAAGGCGAACCCGCGCTTCGTGGACGGCCCGTCCCTGGACAAGGGCACCCGCTACCCGAACGCCTCGATCCTGCCCGACGACAGCGTGCTGATCTCCGGCGGCTCGGAGGACTACCGCGGTCGCGGCGACTCCAACATCTTCGAGGCGCGGCTCTACGACACGGAGAAGAACGAGCTCAGGCGCGTCGCCGACCCGCTCGTGGGCCGCAACTACCACTCCGGTTCGATCCTGCTGCCCGACGGACGCGTGATGTTCTTCGGCTCCGACTCGCTCTACGCCGACAAGGCCAACACCAAGCCGGGCGAGTTCGAGCAGCGCATCGAGATCTACACGCCGCCCTACCTGTACGGCGACAAGGAACAGCCCTCGTTGTCGGGCGGTCCGCAGACCATCGAGCGCGGCGGGACGGGGACGTTCACCTCGTCGGACGCGGCGAAGGTCAAGAAGGTCCGGCTGATCCGGCCGAGCGCCGCCACGCACGTCACGGATGTCGACCAGCGGTCGATCGCCCTGGACTTCAAGGCGTCCGGCGACAAGCTGAAGGTGACCGTGCCGGAGAACCGGAACCTGGTGCAGGCGGGCTGGTACATGCTCTTCGTGACGGACGCCGACGGCACCCCGAGCAAGGCCCAGTGGGTCAAGGTGCCGTAGCGACGGACGAGGAAGCAGACGACAAGGGGGCGCTCTCCGTGAGGAGAGCGCCCCCTTTGTCTTGAATTTGTCTTGACTTGTCTTGAGCCGGCAGGCACCGGTTTTTGTGCGGCGCCGGTCCGGTCCGTCAGCCGGTGGCCTTGGCGAGCTTCAGGGCGTAGTCCGCCCACCACTCGCCCGCCTTGGGCCCGCCCTTGCACTCGCCGTCCGACTCGCCCGGACGCTTCACCCACAGGTAGGCGTCGACCAGCGGGTCCGCCGTCTTCGTCGTCGGGGTCTCGCCCAGGGAGCGGCCCGGCGGGTTGCACCAGCGCTCGTCGGGCTTGCCGTCGCCGTAGGGGCCCTTGCCGTTGCGGCTGGTGTCGATGACGAAGTGCTTGCCGCCGACCTTGGCGGAGAGCTGCTTGCCGTAGGCGATGGAGTCCTTGGTGGAGTAGAAGTTCGAGACGTTGACCGAGAAGCCGTCGGCCTGGGCGATGCCCGCGCGGTTCAGCGGCTCGAAGATCTGGTCCGGGTTCTGCCATCCGGCGTTGCCCGCGTCCAGGTAGACCTTCGTGTTCTTCAGGGACTTCAGCTTGGTGACGGCGCCCTTGAGGAGGTCGTAGCGCTCCTCGTGGAACTTCTCCGGGGTGCAGCCGTCGACCAGGTGCAGCAGGGCGTCCGGTTCCAGGACGACCATGGCGGGGCGGTCGCCGATGCCCGCGGCGACGCCGTCGACCCAGTCGCGGTAGGCGTTGCCGTCGGCAGCGCCGCCCTGCGAGTACTGGCCGCAGTCGCGGTGCGGGATGTTGTAGAGGACGAGCAGTGCCGTGCGGCCGGCCTTGTCGGCGGCCTCGGTGAAGCCCCGGGTCTGCCCCTCCGGGTCGTCGGGGCCGACCCATTCGGCGACCGGCTGCTCGGCGATCTTGCGGATCTGCTCGGCGTCCTGCTTCTTGCCGGATTTCTCCAGCGCGGCGACCTCCTGGGCCGCCGTCCCGTCCGGGTTGACCCAGAAGGGCGCTTTGTCCTTGGGTTGTTGGGTGATCCCGGCGCCCGCGTCACCGCTGCCGTCCGAGCCGTCTCCTCCGTCGGAGGAGGAGCATCCCGTCACCAGCAGTGCCGCCCCCAGCACCACTGCGGACATCCGCCTCCCGGCGAACGCCCGAACCCCCCTGCTGCCGTACATCCAACTCCCCCTTGGGTGCACCGTTCCAAGTCTCAATCCTGACATACGTCCCGCGACGCGGTCCTCGCCGGCCATCCGGCCCTCGAAAGCGTTCCCTTCCCGGCTGTGCGTGTGCGGCTCGACCGTCTGGCCCTGTTCGCCTGCAAGAAGATTCCTCAGGGGACTCACGGTCGCTTCGGCTGCTTCAGCAGCCGCTCCAGAACAGCCTCCCGTTCCTGTGGCTTGGGAGTGGATCGCGGACCGTCGGACCGCCACCACTCCGTGAGCACCGACGGGCTCAGCTCGCCCGCGACGAATCGGGCCAGAAGCTGTTCGGAGAGCTCGACTTCCCGTTCGGTGTAGGCGGGCGCGGCGGCCGAGAGAACGGGGTACTCGCTCCGTCCGTCGGTGTGGGTGACACACACGGTCATCCCGTGCCCGCCGTCCGGACCGCCGAAGCCCGCCATGTTCATCGCCACGTCCAACGCGAGGCTCAGGCCACGGCGGAAGCTCGAACGGGCAGGAGCATCGGGCACGGTCACCTGTTCCGTCGCGGTCCAGCTCAGCGCGTCGGCCGCGGGCAATCCCACGGGCGTCAGCCCTTCAGGGGTCAGCCGTACGCCGGTTCCCTCCGCACCGGCAGGGGCACCCAGCCAGCACCCGTCCCGGTCGATCCAGAAGAGCCCGGCCATCGCGCCCGCGCCCGGTGACTCGCCAGACCGTTCGTTCGGCGCCGTGACCGGCCCGCTCTGTTCCGCCACTGATAGAGCCCATCTTCTCGGAGGTACGCGTGCAGACCCCAGTGTTGCCGGTGTGACCGGCCACGACGGGCGGGGGGGCCATGTCCGGCCCCCTCTCCGGTCCTGTCCCGGACGCCGGGCTCGGCAGCGGCTCCATGACGATCACCACGTCCGGGTCGCTCACCACACTCTGCCCGTGCGCCCGGCCGTTCTCAGGAGAACGAACAAGGACCACGACACCGTCGACACGGCCCACACCGGCGGGGATCAGCCCGTCCCCGCGAAGGCCCCGGCTCCCGGCACGGGCAGCAACCCGGACCGGCTCTCCTGAGCCTGCCCACGACGCTCTTCTGCGTCGGGGTCACGGACGGCACCCCCGCCCGCAGCGCCCGTCAGGTATGCCGAGACGACCACGTTCGCCGTGTATCTGCGGGTCGTACGGTCGAAGCTGCCGCCGCAGGTGACCAGCCGCAGTTCCGCCCGCCCCGACTCGCGGGACCCGTACGCCTGGTGGGCGTCGAAGTGGTCGCGGGTGAGCACCTGGACCGACTCGACGGTGAACTCGGCCACCTTGGCGTCGGCCCTGACCACCCGGATCGTCTGGCCCGGCCGCATGGCACTGACCCGGTAGAAGACGGCGGGCCGGGTCTCGGTGTCGACGTGACCGACCATCAGCGCGGTGCCCGGCGCCCCGGGCGCGACCCCGCCCGCGTACCAGCCGACCACACCCGGCTGGTCGTAGGGCGGCGGGTCGGGGGCCCCGCGCGCGTCGAGACCGCGTGCCACGACAGGGGCCTGCACGCCGAGCCCGGGGATGTCGATCCGCTGCGGCAGCGCGTCGCGCAGCGGGCGGTGCTCCGGCGGCAGCTTGATGTCCGGGGGCCGCCCGGCCGCCGCCATGTCACCCGTGGCGGGCGCCGCGATGCCGTGCCGCATCTCGGTCACCTCGCGGCCCCACAGCCACAGCCCGAGCAGCAGTACGACCCAGGCCATGCCGGTCAGCAGGCGTCCGGTGCCCGAGAAGCGTCTCAGGGCGCGATCGTGATCGTGCATGGTCAGTCCGTTCCGCGGCCACGGCGGACACCGCGCAGCGCGACGACCACCACCGCGGCCACCCCCGCGAGCACCAGTCCGGTCACGCCCTGCGCCGTACCGGGGCCGTCGCCACGCTCCTCGGCGGCGACGGCGGCACCGCCACCGCCCGCGGCGACGGGGGCGACCGGCGAGGCGGGCGCCCCGGGCGGGCGGGAGGGGGGCGTTTCGCCGTCGCCGCCGGGTGTCGCGGTCGGCCGGCCGCCCTTCCCGGGCACGGGCGGCTGTCCGCCCATTCCGGGGGCCGGCGGCTGTCCGCCGGCCCCGGGCACGGAAGCCCGCGGGGACCCGGACGGTCCGGCCTCGTCGTCCCGGACGGTGAGCGTGGCGGTACGCCGCACGGCACCGCAGGTGATCCGCACGGTGTACGAACCCGCCTCGAGCGTGGAGCGGACGCGGCTGTCACCGGCGACTTCGTCCGCGCCGGTGGCGGTGAGGCGCGCGTCCGCGACGAACGCCGGTGAGGCGGCCAGGGCCGTGCGCTGGGCGCAGCCGCTCACGCGGAGCGAGACGTCACTGCCGGGTGCGGGGGCCGCCGGGGTCACCGACACGCTCCCCGCGTCCGCCGCGTACGCCGCCGGTGCGAGGGCGACGACGGCCAGGACGCTCGTACAGACAGTGACTTTCAGGGAACCCATCGTGAACCTCCAGACGCCTGGAGCCTCCCCCGCCCGATGGGCCGCCGCATCCTCAGGGACGCGGCGGCTGCTCCGTACGGGTGACCGAGGGTTTGAGCTCGAGCCCTTCCCGCCGCAGGGCCGGGGCTCAGACCCGGTCGACGAGGTCCGCGATCGAGTCCACGACCTGCGACGGCCGGTACGGGAAGTCCTCGACCTGCTCGGGCCGGGTCAGGCCGGTGAGCACCAGGAACGTCTGCATCCCGGCCTCCATGCCGGCCAGTACGTCGGTGTCCATGCGGTCGCCGATCATCGCGCTGGTCTCGGAGTGCGCGCCGATGGCGTTCAGCCCGGTCCGCATCATCAGGGGGTTCGGCTTGCCCGCGAAGTACGGCTTCTTGCCGGTCGCCTGGGTGATCAGCGCCGCCACCGCACCGGTCGCGGGCAGCGGGCCCTCGGTGGACGGGCCCGTCTCGTCGGGGTTGGTGCAGATGAACCGGGCACCGCCGAGGATGAGCCGCACCGCCTTGGTCATGGCCTCGAAGGAGTACGTGCGGGTCTCGCCGAGGACGACGTAGTCCGGCTCGTGGTCGGTCAGGATGTAGCCGATGTCATGCAGCGCGGTGGTCAGCCCGGCCTCGCCGATGACGTACGCCGAGCCGCCCGGCCGCTGGTCGTCCAGGAACTGGGCGGTGGCCAGGGCCGAGGTCCAGATGGACTCGATCGGCACCTCCAGGCCCATGCGGCGCAGCCGGGCGTGCAGGTCGCGCGGGGTGTACATCGAGTTGTTGGTGAGGACCAGGAACGGCTTCCCGGACTCGCGGAGTTTCTTCAGGAAGGCGTCGGCGCCGGGGATCGGTACGCCCTCGTGGATGAGCACGCCGTCCATGTCGGTGAGCCACGACTCGATGGGCTTGCGGTCTGCCATGTGCGGGATCTCCTGCCGTACGCGGTCCAGCGTGCGACCCAGCCTAAACAGTGCCGGGATCTTGCGGAACGCTCCGCGTACGACGTCCCGGCTGCCGGGACGGCCCGCCAGGGGCTGGGGCGTGCCAGGTGTCGCGCGGCGGACGGGACTTCGGGACCCGGCCTAGCGGCGGCGGCGTGCCACGAACAGGGTCGCTCCGCCGGCCAGCAGGAGGGCCGCGGCGGCCGCGGTGACCTGGGTGCCGGTACCGGTCCGGGCCAGTTCCTGCGCGGACGGGAACCGGTCCTCGCGGGGCGGGACGGAGGCGTCGGAGTCGGGGCGGGATTCCTTGCCCGGGTCAGTGTCCGTGTGCGTGTCCGTGCCGGTTCCCGGCTCGTCGCCGTCGATCCGGAAGCGGTAGTCGTTCGACTGCCCGACCCAGTCGCCGTCGTCGTCGTGCCGCTGCACCACCGCCGCGTTGGCCGTGACCTCGTTGGGCCCGGTGTCCGAGGTGAGGGTGAGCCGCACCTTCACGGTGACGGTGTCGCCCGGTGCGACGGTGAACCCGGCGAAGCCGCCCTCCTCGTCGGCGAAGGCCGCGACGAGCTCGTCCTCGCCGGTCTTCTCGAACCGCACGGGGTGGGCCGTCTCCCCCTCGAAGAACTCGAGGCGGGGCTGGGACGGCTCCAGGGTCCGCTTGTCGTCGACGAGCACGACGACGGGGTGGATCCCGGCGCAGGTCCGGTCGGTCGTGTTGGTCAGGTCGACGGACCAGGTCCCGAACCCGCCGCCGGCCGTGTAGGACGCCGGCCCGCCGTGGATGCGGGTGGTGAGCGGGAAGGTGTGGTCGTCGGGCGCGGTACAGGCGGGCGCCGGGGCGTCCGCGAGCGCCGAAGGTGCACCGGCGAGCAGGACGGCGGTCGCCGCTGCCGCCGCCAGGCCGAGGTGAGCGGGCGTGCAGGTTCGCATGATGATGTGACATTCCGAGCGCAGGGGCTCGTGAGACGGCGACGCCGCGAACCGGCCCCGAACGGCGGCGCGGATCCGCCCGGTCGGCGGACAGCCCCGGCCGGCACCCCGGCGGCAGGGCCGGCCGCGCGGAAGCCCCCTAGCCTCCCCCGCGCCCGAACACCGGCCCCAGCACCAGCTGGGCGGCGCCCACCGCCACGGTTCCGTCTCCCCCGGCCGCGACGCGCACCGGCACGGCGTCCTGGCCCGTTCGGCGGGACCGGGCGAGCAGCACCGCACCGACCCCGTCGGTGAAGGCCCGCGGCGCCGCCGCCACCGTACGGCCGCCGAGCAGGACGACGTCGATGTCGAGCAGCCCGACGAGGTTCGCCGCCCCCGCCCCGAGCACCCGTGCCGCCTCGTCCAGATCGCCGCGCGCCACGGCACCGAGGCACAGGGCCTCGACACAGCCGCGGTTCCCGCAGGTGCACGGCGGGCCGTCGAGCTGGATCACCTGGTGGCCGAACTCCCCCGCTCCGGTCCTGGCCCCCCGGTGCACGCTGCCGCCGATGACGAGCCCGGCACCCAGCCCCGTGCCGAGGTGCAGGTACGCGAAGGAGCCGCCCTCGCCCCCGGCGGCGAGGCCCAGCGCCGCCGCGTTGGTGTCCTTGTCGACGACGACCGGCACCCCGAGCCGCTCCGCCAGCGCATCACGCAGCGGGAAGCCGTCCCACTCGGGGAATCCGGTCACGCGGTGCAGCACGCCCCGACCGTGATCGAGCGGCCCGGGCAACGCGACTCCGACCCCGAGCAGGGCCGGATCGCCCGGGGCGAGACCCAGCCGCAAGCCTGCATCCGCCCTCCCCGGCCCCCACCGCAAGCCTTCGCCCGCCCTGCCCGACCCCTGCCCCGGGCCCTCATCCACCCTGCGCCCCGAGGGTCCCTCATCTCCGCCCCGCAGCACCCCCGCCACCGTCTCCCGCACCGCCCCCAGCACGGCCCGTGACCCCGCGCCCAGATCCAGCGCGGCCCGCCGCTCCCCGACCACGGTCCCCCGCAGGTCCACCAGCACAACCCGCACCTCGTCCCGGTCGAGATGGACCCCGACCGCGTGTCCGGCCTCCGGTACCAGCCGCAGCACCGTGCGCGGCTTGCCCCCGGTCGACGCCCGGCGCCCGGCCTCCGCCGCGAGCCCGGCCTCCCGCAGCCGGGCCGTGATCTTGCTGACGGCCTGCGGGGTGAGCCCGGTCCGCTCGGCGAGTTCGAGCCGGCTGATGCCCGCCTCCCCGGCGGTCCGCAGCAAATCGAGCACCAGCGCGGCGTTATGGCTGCGCAGGGCCGGCAGGTTCACCCCGCCGCCCCCTGACCCACCCGCTCCCGCACGCGCGTCGGCCCCACCCGCTCCGGCCCCGCGTGCGCCCACCACACTCGCTCCGGCCCCATCCGCCGTACCGGCCGCTCCCGCGTCTGGCGCCCCGCGCATGCCGCCCACTCCGCCCGTACGGTCGTCCGCCCTGTCCACGCCCCCCATTGTCCCCGGCGCTTGCACTTTGGCAACAGCGTTGCGAAAGTGGGTGGCATGACTGGCACACCCCTCGGCACAGCCCCCGGCTCGCCCCTCCGCGTCGGCCTCGTCGGCTATGGCCTCGCCGGCTCCGTCTTCCACGCCCCGCTGATCGCCGCCACGGAGGGCCTCGTCCTCGACACGGTGGTCACCTCGAACCCGGAACGGCGGCAGCAGGCCCGTGCCGGGTTCCCGGACGTACGCCTCGCCGCCACACCGGACGAGCTGTTCGCCCGGGCCGCCGAGCTGGACCTGATCGTCGTCGCGTCCCCGAACAAGACGCACGTGCCGCTCGCGAGGACCGCGCTGGAGGCCGGCCTGCCGGTCGTCGTCGACAAGCCCGTCGCGGGCACGGCGGCCGAGGCCCGCGAGCTCGCCGCCCTCGCCGAGGAGCGCGGCCTGCTCCTCTCCGTCTTCCAGAACCGCCGCTGGGACAACGACTTCCTCACCCTGCGCAAGCTGCTCGCCGAGGGCGAGTTGGGCGACGTGTGGCGGTTCGAGTCCCGCTTCGAGCGCTGGCGCCCGAAGCCGAAGGGCGGCTGGCGGGAGTCCGGCGACCCCGCAGAGATCGGAGGTCTGCTCTACGACCTGGGCAGCCACGTCGTCGACCAGGCCCTGGTCCTCTTCGGCCCGGCGGCCTCCGTGTACGCGGAGACGGACATCCGCCGCCCGGGCGCCGAGACGGACGACGACACGTTCATCGCGATCACCCACACCGGTGGCGTCCGCTCCCACCTGTACGTCTCCGCGACGACGGCCCAACTCGGCCCCCGCTTCCGCGTCCTGGGCTCCGCCGCCGGTTACGTCAAATACGGCCTCGACCCCCAGGAGGCCGCCCTCCGTGACGGCCTGCGTCCCGGCCCCGACTGGGGCGCGGAGCCCGAGTCGCTGTGGGGCCGGGTCGGCTCCGGAGAGTCCCCGGTGACCGGCGGGGGCCGCCCCGAACCCACCCTCCCGGGCGACTACCCCGCTTACTATGCGGCCGTGGCGAAGGCCCTGCTGGAGGGCGCCCCGAACCCGGTGACCGCACGCGAGGCGGCCGCCGCCCTGGACGTCCTGGAGGCCGCTCGCCGTTCGGCCCTCGAGAAGGTGACGGTGACGCTGTGACCCACAAGAGCAACCCCTCCCACAGCCAGGGGCTCACCCCGAAGTTCCACCCGGAGCTCACTCCGAGCCTGGAGGAGCTGGAGAAGCAGGAACGGCGGCTGGTGTTCCGCCAGTTCACGCACGACGACGCCTGGGCGCTGGGCTCGCTCCTGGTCGAACTGGCCCGGGAGCGGCAGGCCCCGGTCGCCATCGACATCCACCGCGCCGGCCAGCAGCTCTTCCACGCCGCGCTGCCCGGCTCGACACCGGACAACGACGCCTGGATCGCCCGCAAGCGCCGGGTGGTCGAGCGCTACGGCTCCGCCTCCTACCTGGTCGGTGCCCGCTTCCGCGCCAAGGGCAGCACCTTCGAGGAGTCCTCGCGCCTGGACCCCGACACCTACGCGGCCCACGGCGGCTCCTTCCCGATCACCGTCGAGGGCGTGGGTGTGATCGGCGCGGTGACGGTCTCGGGACTGCCCCAACTCCAGGACCACCGGCTCGTGGTGGAGGCGCTGGAGCGGTTCCAGGACCTCCAGGTCTCCCACCCGGAATGACCGGAGACTCCCTCCGGTTGGCACCCGCGTACGCGTGATCAAGCGCGGCGCCCCAACCGGAGGGATCCCCCCTGATGACCAGCCCCCTGAAGGAGACCGTCGGCCGGTACGGCATCTGGAGCGCAGGCCTGCGCTCGGAGGACGCGGACCGGCGCGGCGAACTCAGCGAGGCCGCCGCCGAACTGGAGGAACTCGGCTACGGCGCCGTATGGCTGGGAGGCAACAGCTCCGCCGCCAACGCCGCCCCGCTGATCGAGGCGACCTCGACGCTCACGGTCGGCACCAGCATCCAGAGCATCTGGCAGCACGAGCCGGACGCCGCCGCGGCGGCCTTCGCCGAGCTGGAGTCGGCCCACCCGGGGCGTTTCGTGCTGGGCCTCGGGGTGAGCCACGCCAAGCGGGTGGAGCAGTACGCCCGTCCCTACTCGGCCCTGGTCGGGCACCTGGACGGGCTGGACACCGCCGGAGTGCCGGCGGACCGGCGTCTCCTGGCCGCGCTGGGCCCGAAGTCGCTGCGGCTGGCCCGGGACCGGGCGGCGGGCTCGATCCCGTACCTGGTCACGCCGGAACACACCGCGCACGCCCGCGAGATCCTCGGCGAGGCCCCGCTGCTGGCCCCGGAGCTGGGCGTCATCCCGGAGACGGACCCTGCCCGCGCCCGTGCGCTGGCCCGCGAGTTCCTGGAGCTGTACCTGCCCCTGCCGAACTACACCAACAACTTCCTCCGGCACGGCTTCACCGAGGAGGACCTGGCGGACGGCGGCAGCGACCGCCTGGTCGACGCCCTGTTCGCCTGGGGTGACGACACGGCGATCCGCGCGAAGATCGACGCGTTCTTCGAGGCGGGCGCGGACCACGTCGCCCTCCAGGTCCTGACCGGAGAGCCCCGCGACGCCCTCCCGAAGAAGGCGTGGCGGGACCTGGCTTCCACACTGGCGTGAGGGGAGCGCCCCGAGGGGCGCGGGGAACCGCGCGACCAGCCGCGGACTGCCGCAGCCGGAAACGGACCGGAGTTCCCCGCCCCTCCCAGCGGAGCGCCTACGCGTCCTTGAACTCCTGCCGCTGCCGCCCGAGCCCCTCGATCTCCAGCTCCACGACGTCCCCGGCCCGCAGGAACGGCTTCGGCTCGGGCGCCCCCAGCGCCACCCCCGCCGGCGTCCCCGTGTTGATCACATCACCCGGGTACAGCGTCATGAACCGGCTGAGGTAGCGCACGACCTCCCCCACCGGGAAGATCTGCTCGGCCGTCGTCCCGTCCTGCTTCAGCTCGCCGTTGACCCAGAGTTTCAGGGACAGGTCCTGCGGGTCCGGCACCTCGTCCGCCGTCACCAGCCACGGCCCGAGCGGGTTGAACGTCTCGCAGTTCTTCCCCTTGTCCCACGTGCCGCCCCGCTCGATCTGGAACTCCCGCTCGGACACGTCGTGCGCCACGGCGTACCCGGCGACGTGCGCGAGTGCCTCCTGGGCGGACTCCAGGTACCTGGCCGTACGCCCGATGACGACGGCCAGCTCGACCTCCCAGTCGGTCTTGAGGGACCGGCGCGGCACGAGGACGGTGTCGTTCGGGCCGACCACGGTGTCCGGTGCCTTCATGAAGACGACCGGCTCGGCGGGCGGCTCGGCGCCGGTCTCGCGCGCGTGGTCGTGGTAGTTCAGCCCCACGCAGACGATCTTGCCGATCCGGCCCAGCGGCGGCCCGATCCGCAGCCCGGTGGAGTCCACAACGGGCAGCACCCCGGAGTCCGCGGCGGCCCGGACCCGGTCGAGTGCCTCCTCGTCGGCGAGCAGCGCGCCGTCGATGTCCGCCACGATGCCCGACAGGTCCCGCAGGCCGCCCTCGGTGTCGAGCAGTGCCGGCCGCTCGGCCCCCGCCGTACCGACTCGCAGCAGCTTCATGATCAGTCTCCCTCTGTCGCGGGCGCCCGACTGATGAGCGCGACCCGGATGCGGCGGGGCAGCCATCGGAGGACTGGTCGATCCTCCAAGCTGCCCGTGCCCTCCGCAATACCCCGTTCACGTACTGGACCGGCCACCGGTCACCGGTACAGCACGGCCCGCTCGACGGCACTCCACGTCGTACTGGTGACGACGTACAGCGCGGCGGCCAGCGGCACCACGGCCACGGTGACGAGCGTGAAGAACGACATGAACGGCATCACCTTCGACACGGCCCCCAGGCCGGGCAGCTGCTCCCCGTCACCGGCCTGTGCGGCCGGGTTCGCGGCCATTATGCGCTTGCCGGTCCGGTAGCTGAACGCGGCGACGCAGGCCACGACCACGAACAGCGCGGCATGGACGAGCCCGGCACCACTGAGAACACCCCCGTGGAGCGCGTCCGTCCACCGCTCCCCGAGCGGCGCCGCGAACAGCCGGTGGCCGAGCAGCCCGTTGGCCTCGCCGCCGATCGTGTCGCTGGAGAACAGGTGGTAGAGCAGGAAGAACGCGGGGATCTGGAGCATCCCGGGCAGACAGCCGGCCAGCGGCGACACCTTCTCCTGGGCGTGCAGCTCCAGCACGGCCCTCTGGAGCTTCTCGGGGTCCTTGCCGTGCTTCTTCCGCAGCTCGGCGATCTTCGGCTGGAGCGCGGTGCGGGCCTTCTGGCCGCGCGCGGCGGCCCGGGACAGGGGGTGGACGAGGAGGCGTACGAGCGCGGTGAACAGGACGATCGCCGCGGCGACGGCCGAGGCGCCGAACAGCGGCTGGAGCAGGTCGGCAAGATGCTCGACCAGGGTCGCGAAAACGGACATGAGTGAGCCCTCCGGGGGTCTCGTCGTGCCGGAAGTGGGTCATGGCGGCATGACGACCCGCGCGGGGTCACTCACAGGTGTGGAGGTGCCCCTACGCGACGGTCGCCCGGAGGGCGTGGCCGGGTGCCCGGGGCCGGGTGCGTCCCCGGGCGTCGGGATCGCGCTGGGGCAGGAAGGCCGTACGCCGGTCCCGGTCGCGGATGGCCGTACGCACGCGGGTGCGCGGCACGGTGGGCACGCAGCGGGAGGCGGCGACGGCGCAGAGCGCGAGGGCGGACGAGGCCGCGGCGGTGGCGGCGAGGGCGACGGTGGCGGAGAGGCTGCCGGTGTCGAGCAGCGCCACCTCGACGAGCAGGAAGAGCAGTGCGAGGGCGGGACGCAGGGTGGCCCAGCTCCGGTTCACGGCTGCCCCTCCCCTCGTACCGCGCGTATGTCCTGTCGTCCGTTATACAGGACCCCTCCCCCGCCCGGGGCAGCGACTTCGTACACGGGTTTGAGGAAGGTTCGTCAGAACTCTCGACAACCCACCCGCCGCACCCGATGCTTCTCGTCACCCGACAACGGGCCCCCTGTGCGACGCCGGGCCGGGGACCGGCGTGCGCCCTCATCTCCCTTACGGAGGAGCCGTGATCCGACGCAGAAGCCTGCTGGCCGCAGCAGGCGGAACGTTCCTCGGCAGCGCCCTGGCGACGGGCACCGCGCACGCGGACGCCACCATCGCCGTCAACCCGTCGACGACGTACGGCACCTGGGAGGGCTGGGGCACCTCCCTCGCCTGGTGGGCCAACGTCTTCGGCGCCCGGGACGACTTCGCCGACCTGTTCTTCACCACCAAGTCCGTCACGTACAACGGCCGTTCCCTCCCCGGCCTGGGCCTCAACATCGCCCGCTACAACCTCGGCGCGTGCAGCTGGAACAGCGTCGGCGGCGAGACGATGGTGAAGTCGCCCAACATCCCCGCCTTCAAGCAGATCGAGGGTTTCTGGCAGGACTGGAACAACGAGGACCCCGCCTCCTCGGCGTGGAAGTGGACGGCCGACGCCAACCAGCGCGCGATGCTGGTGAAGGCGACACAGCGGGGCGCGATCACCGAGCTGTTCGCCAACTCCCCCATGTGGTGGATGTGCAGCAACCACAACCCCTCGGGCGCCGCGGGCGGCGGCAACAACCTCCAGACCTGGAACTACCGCCAGCACGCGAGCCACTTGGCGGCGACGGCCCTGTACGCGAAGACCAACTGGGGCGTGAACTTCGCGACGGTCGACCCCTTCAACGAGCCGGCCTCCAGCTGGTGGACCGCGACCGGCACCCAGGAGGGCTGCCACATGGACCCGGCGGTCCAGGCGGCCGTCCTCCCGTACATGCGCAGCGAACTGGACAAGCGCGGCCTCACGGGCCTGCGCGTCGCGGCCTCGGACGAGACGAACTACGACACGGCCCGCTCCACCTGGGGTTCTTTCGGTACGTCGACGAAGGCCCTGGTGTCGCAGGTGAACGTGCACGGCTACCAGGGCTCGGGGGGCCGCCGCGACCTCCTCTACACGGACGTGGTCACCACCTCCCGCAAGAAGCTGTGGAACTCCGAGACGGGCGACAGCGACGGCACGGGCCTGACGATGGCCTCGAACCTCTGCCTCGACTTCCGCTGGCTGCACCCGACGGCCTGGTGCTACTGGCAGGTCATGGACCCGTCCACGGGCTGGGCGATGATCGCCTACGACGCGAACACCCTCCAGCCCACCACCGTCCAGACCAAGCACTACGTGATGGCCCAGTTCAGCCGCCACATCCGCCCCGGAATGACGATCCTGGACACGGGCGTCGACTACGCGGTGGCGGCGTACGATGCGACGGCCCGCCGCCTGGTGATCGTCGCGGTGAACACCTCCGCCTCCGCACAGACCCTCACCTTCGACCTCTCCCGCTTCGCGACGGTGACGGGCGGCTCGGGCGGCCTGGTCCCCCGCTGGAACACGGTCACGACGGGCGGCGGCGACCTCTACACGGCACGCTCGGACATCCGCCTGTCGGGCAAATCCGTAGGCGTCCCCTTCGCGGCGAAGTCCGTGCAAACCCTGCACATCGACGGTGTGACCCCGTAGTCCCGGTTGTCCTGGGCCGGTCCGGCGGCGGCGGTTCGGGACGAACCGTGAAGCCCGGGTGGCGAGCGGGGGAAAGTCGGTGGGCCGAGTGGTCTGGCCTGCGCATCTCTCACGCTCGTCACCTCCCGGCAGTACGGTGTCCCCCATGCGCCCCGACACGCCTGCCGAAAACGTCGACCACACCGCCGAGGCGGCACGCCTGGAGCGGACCGCCGGCCTGTATCCCGAGGACGCCGAGGCCCTGCTGCTGCGGGCGGCGGCCCACCTGGAGCTGGCCGGCGACCGCCCCACCGCGACCACCCTCTACGACCGCCTGCTGTCCTCCACCGAGGGCCTGGACAACCCCCACCTGGTACGGGCGCTCAAGGCCTCGAACCTGTGGGAGTACGGCCACGAGGCCGAGGCCCGCGCGATCATCGAGGGCGTCCGGGCGGCGTCCCCCAAGGACCCGGCCCCCTGGGTGATCGTCGCGGAGTCCCTGGAATCCCACGACGAACTGGAAGCGGCCCACGAGACATTCACGGAGGCCGTGCACCGCCTCCTGACGGACGTCGAGGAGCCCCCCTACGCCACCCACCCCCTCCTCTTCGGCCGCCACCGCGTACGGCGCATGCTCGGCAGGTCCCACGACGAGTGGGACGCCCTGGCGGACACGGTCCACTCCCTCCCGATCACCCTGGACGAACTCCACGACCCCAAGCGCGTGTGGTCCCTGGGCTCGGAGAACCCCGCGGAACTGGAGGCGGAGATCCTCCGCCTCCGAGCGGAACTGGGCGCGTACCGGGAGGCCCTCTCCCGCCCCTTCCCGGTGGCGATCCTGCACTGGCCGGCGGACGAGCTCACGGAACTCCTGGAGGCGTATCCGTCGCTCACATCGGAGTACCCGACCCACGAGGAACACCTCTCGACCATAGAGACGGCCCTGCGGGAACTGTCCGCCTCCGGCACCCCGAACCTGGGCATCGTCACCGGCACGGTCCCGTCCTACGAGGCCTTCGCAGCCTCGGAACTCTCCTCCCCGACGGACCCGACCCTCCTCCCCCAGTACGCGACGACACTGGCGGCGAGGGGGCGGGCGGTGGCGTGGCCGCCGCAGCAGGGGGCGGCTTGCTGGTGCGGGTCGGGACGAACGTATGGGGAGTGCCACGGCGGCGGGGCCTGAGGGCCCGCTGCCCTTGATCAAGCGGACCACCGGCAAGTCGCCGCTGAGCCGACCCGGCGTGCACGGAACCGCTGACGCGCCCGTCACGCCGGGCACCTGCACAGCGCACGGCGCCGCCACCACCCCGGACCACCGCTTCCCCGGGCCGCCCGCTCGCTTCTCTCCCGCGCCGGAGCGACCCGGGTCAAGGATGGCCCGCAGGGCCATCGGCGCAGCCGACACGGAACGCAGCGCAACGGAGTGAGAGCGCCCTTGAGGCGGGGCGCGGAGGCACGACACTGGTCGGGAAGCGGGCGGCCCCAACGGCAACTAAGTGTCGCCGGGGTTCGTACGCGGCCTGGTTAGGCTCCTACGGCCAGACCCCATGAGATGGCTGTGGGAGAACCCGCCCAACCCCCGCCCTCAGTCCTCCAGATCGACGCGATGCCGTGTGCCTCTAGGTACTCGGCGTAGTGCCCTATGTCTTCCGTGAAGAGAGCAACCAGATAGGGCTTTGGCTCGCCCCGCTTCTCGTGCCAGTAGTAGCTGTACTCGAAAAGCTGCCCCACTGCCTCACGGACGGCCTGGGTCGCGTTGCCCTTCTTAACAGCCTTGCCCTCTACGAGCCAGGCACGCTGCTGATCCACGGTAGGACGACGTAGGACTAGATCCCTGGGGTACATGCCTAGCGTTATCGGCTGATACCCGCGCATCACAGCGTGAAGGCCGAAGTCCTTGATGAGCGCTTCGTGGTGTCGTTCCCTGCGTCGGCGGCCGCCTCTGATGTGGACGTAGTAGTCGCTGCTGTCGTTAGGGCGAAAGCCGTCGAGGGGGTCATCGGCGGGAAGCGAGGCATGGCCCTGACCCTCGTAGAGAATGGGCTCGTTCTCCGACGGCTGCTGGAGCCAGACCCGATGGCTCGCGGCTGCGTCCCGGAGAAGCAGAGATGCCACACGGAGTTCCTCTGCGAGCGCTCCTCAGTTGGCATGCTGGCAATCTCGTACCGCCGCGCTGCCACACTCGCGGCCTCGTACGCACGGGGTCGCTCGAGCTTGGAGGCGAAGACCGGCGTGTGAGCCCAATGCATGGCCAGCTCGGGTTCCATCCCCGCCCTAAGGTGCCTTGCTCGCCGCTTCAGTTCGCTCAGCCGATCGCCCAGCTTGGGGTAGGCGTCCGAAAGCTTCGTCACGCCCTGCTGCAAGGTCAGGGTGACGGAGGTACGAGTCGAGTCGAAGATGTAGGCGAGATACAGCCCCTCTTGGGCCTGGACATTGATCGATTCAGCGAAGACGCCGATCCATGGAGTGCTGCTCGCGCCCCCCTTACCGCCGTACCCCGATGCTACGAAGCCACGGGGTAAGGGCAGATCGGTCATCGTCTCGACCTCCCGAAGGAGGTCCTGAGCTGGCACGCCGTGAGCCGTACCGGCCTTGGGGTCGTAGAGCTCCGCTATACGTATGAGCAGATCACGTAAGTGCACGCTCAAAACGTAACCTGTTGCGATCAATTGCGGTGCAGTAGAGATCAATCTCGTGCACGTGGGCGGGCTCGTCCAGCGCAGCCGGAACTAGCGTCTGACCGTGGCCGGGGCCCTGTCAGTGCCTCTTGATAGAACAGCCTCATCGTCGATCGTCGCGATCAATCGGGGGATCCTGCCAGTGCCTGAGAGCCGCCGCACCGAAGCGTCTGCCCCAGTCGATGGACTGTACGAACAGCTGATCACGCTCCGCTTCGAGCAGCAGTTGAAGGAGCTGGCCGGCCTCGGATGGCATCCCATCAGCGAAGCGGTGGGGCCCGAGTCCGTGCCACACGTCCTAGCTCGGCACATCGGGGGCACGGTTCGGCAGGTCTTGCAGAACCTCCACCCAGAGGAGCGGGTCCACGCAGCGAACCACATCTTGGAGTCCCTCAGCACGCTGCAAGGCGCCAAAGAGTGGGGGGATTTGATTGCCGAGGGACCACGCCAACTCCTCGCGATCACCCGGCAGGCAGCACCAGGCGTCTTTGCCGTACGTCCGGGCATCCCGCTGTCCGATGCCGCTCTGATCACCAACTCCCCCGAGGACCCGAGCCTCGGCTTCGAACTACGCACAGAACTCGCCACCGCTGACCGCGTGGACCTGCTGTGCGCCTTCGTGAAGTGGCATGGGCTACGGATCATTGAGCAGTCGCTGAAGGCTGCACATGCACGAGGGGTGCCGATACGGGTCATCACGACGACCTACATCGGTGCCACTGAGCGACGTGCGTTGGATCGACTCGTGGAAGAGTTCAATGCGCAAGTCAAGGTCAATTACGAGACCCGCTCGACGCGGCTGCATGCCAAGGCGTGGCTGTTTCGCCGTAGCAGCGGATACGACACGGCGTATGTGGGCAGCTCCAACCTGTCCAAGGCAGCGCTCCTCGACGGCCTGGAGTGGAACGTCCGGCTCTCGTCGATCGCCACACCTGACGTGATGCGCAAGTTCGAGGCCACCTTCGATGCCTACTGGAGCGACCCGTCGTTCGAGACGTACGACCCTAAGGCGGATGGCGAGCGTCTCCGCGACGCCCTCGCGATTGCGGGCGGTACATCATCGACGTCCGCGGCCCAGCGTGGGATCACCTTGTCGGGGCTGGAGGTAAGACCGTACCCGCACCAGCGCGACATGCTGGAGCGGCTCGAAGTCGAGCGGGAGGTGCACGATAGGCACCGAAACCTGCTAGTGGCAGCCACCGGCACGGGCAAGACCGTGATGGCAGCGCTCGACTACAAGCAACTACGTAGGAAGCATGGCCGTGACCTGCGGCTCCTCTTCGTCGCCCACCGCAAGGAAATCCTTGAGCAGTCGATGAGGACGTACCAAGACGTGTTGGTGGACGCGAACTTCGGCGAATCGCTACACAGCGGAGAGATCCCAGAACGCTGGTCACACGTCTTCGCCAGCGTGCAGTCGCTGAGCGCCAAGGGCCTGGACCGTCTCGCTCCTGATCACTTCGATGTAATCGTCATCGACGAGTTTCATCACGGAACCTCACCGACGTACCGTAAGATCCTCGATCATTTCCAGCCGCTAGAACTGCTAGGCCTCACCGCCACGCCTGAGCGCATGGATGGCAGAAACATTCAGGACGAGTTCTTTGAAGGCCGGATCGCAGCCGAGATGCGCCTGTGGGAGGCGCTCGAAAACGATCTACTCAGCCCCTTTCACTACTTCGGCATCAGCGACTCCACAGACCTCAGCACAGTGGAATGGAAGCGCGGGGCATATGACCCAACCGCGCTGAGCAATGTGCTGTCGAGCAACGCCAGGCGTGCCCGGCTGGTCGTGAACGCCGTCCGAGAAAAGCTGTCCGATCCCAGCACCATGCGAGCGTTGGGCTTCTGTGTATCAGTAGCACACGCCCACTTCATGGCCGAGGTTTTCCGAACGGCCGGCCTTGAGGCCATCGCTCTGTCTGGGCAGACGCCGGCGGAGCAGCGCAGGCAGGCGCTGAACGACTTGGCATCCGGCTCGCTCCAGGTGATCTTCTCGGTCGACCTCTTCAACGAAGGCCTCGACCTCCCAGACGTAGACACACTGTTGCTTCTGCGCCCCACATCGAGCGCCACGGTCTTCCTGCAGCAGCTCGGCCGCGGGCTCCGCCGGTCTGAAGGCAAGGCGGTTCTCACCGTGCTCGACTTCATCGGACAGCATCGCAAGGAATTCCGTTTCGAGAACCAGTTTCGAGCGCTCACCAACCTGACACGCAAGAGGCTGCTCGATCACATCGAACACGACTTCCCCCAGCTCCCCTCCGGCTGCCAGATCATCCTTGAAGAGAAAGCAAAAAAGGCGATTATCGCCAACATCAAGGATCAGATTGGCGTCAAGGTCACTGCACTAGCGCGCGAGGTTGCAGACTATGCAGAGCCGAGACTCAGCCGCTACCTAGAAGAGAGCGGCCGAGAACTGAAGGAGCTCTACCGAGGAAACGGCAACTCTTGGACGGGCCTCCTACGCCGAGCAGGACTCCTCAAGGGCGATCCACCTGAAGGCGAGGCGGCGCTTCTCAAACGCATCCCAGCGTTTCTGCACGTGGATGATCCGCTGCGTGTAGCTGCATACACCCGAATGTTGGAAGATGACGCGCCTACCTACAGCGAGCTCGACCAGCAGGGGCAGGCGTATGCCCGCATGCTCTTCTTCCAGCTCTGGCCCCTCGGCGGTGCAACCCGCAAGAGCTTCGCCAGCTACGACTCCGGCTTCGCGTCACTCCGCAAACAGGAGGAAGTGCGGAGTGAAATCTGCCAGATGTTGGCGTACAACCTCGCTCACACGGAGCACGTCCCGATTCCCCTCCTCGGGATCGGAGACAACGCGGGGGTGCCGCTGACAGTCCACGCCTCATACAGCCGTGAGGAGATCCTGCCTGCCCTGGGTGCGTCCGCCATCGGAGGATTTATGCCGGGCGACTCTCGCGAGGGTGTGAAGTGGTGCGAGTCCATGAAGACGGACGCCCTCCTCATCACCCTGGAGAAGGACGAGAAGGACTTCTCCCCTCAAACCCGCTACCGCGACTATGCCCTCAGCGAGACCCGTTTCCACTGGGAGTCCCAACACCAGATCTCGGAGACCTCTCCCACAGGTCTGCGGTACCAACGCCACGCTACTGATGGCAGCAAGGTCCTGCTCTTCGTACGTCGCTACAAGAGCACAGACATCGGGGGTGCCCAGCCATGGATGTTGCTGGGCCCTGCTGATTATGTGGAGCACACAGGCAGCAAGCCGATGGCCATCACCTGGCAGTTGAAGCATCCGCTCCCGGCTGACGTGTGGACGTACTCAGCAATCGCTGGGTGATGCCTCACAGCCCCCTGTGTGAGAAGCGGATTCGGCCTCAAAGCGCATCTGCGCTCGGTCGAGCATGTCGTCCGCGTTTCAACCGTGGGCTCGGAACCAGTGGAGGAAGTCGGTGATCGCCGCGATCACGGTCTCTTCCACCATGGTCGAGGTCAATCTGCTCATGCCCACTGTGGGTCGGGGCTGCGCAGCGGCGACGTAGTGGTGCAGCAAGGTCTCGGCCCGCATCACGCTGGAGGCTTGAACATGTCCGTCGGCCGTGGCGATCCGTGTGGCCAGCTCGCACCAGGTGACTTTGCGATCCGGGCGTAGCAGCACACCCCACTGGTCGGCGAGGGCGTCCACGAGAGCCATCCCGCGCCCCTCCTCGGCGTCCGTGTCCGGGTCACGGAGAGTGGGAAGGGCGCGCGCGTCAGGGTCGTGCACCTCGATGCGCAGGCGCGTGCCCTTCATCGAGACCGCCAGTGTTGCAGGGGTGCCCGGTCCCACGTGAGTGATGACGTTGGAGACAAGCTCACTGACGCACAGTTGGGCTTCGTCGGCCATGTGGTGCAACCCCCAGAGCCCTAGATGCAGCCGCGTGATCCGGCGCAGGGACGCCAATTCCGCTGCTTCGGCCGTGAAGGCGATGTCCCATGGCTTGCGTGGCACGCAGGCTTCCTGACTCACGCGGACCCCTTTCATCGCGGTTGGCACCGCATCGACAGCGCAACGTCACGGATGTTCACGGTCAGTTGCGTTGGAGACCAGAGTGCGGGGAACACATCCCATCTTGCAATGTGCAGGAAGGGATTCCCACTTCTGAGTGATTGGCAAGCACACCCCTTGGCGCGAGACTGAACGCTCGCTATTTGAAAGAGGGTTGAGATGGCCGGATCACCCACGGCACGCCGACGGCGCCTCTCGATCGAGCTGAAGAAGCTCCGCGAGGGGAGCGCCCTGACCTGCGCTCAGGTCGGCGAGGCCCTGGATTGGAGCGGCTCCAAGGTCAACCGGATGGAGACGGGCAGCGGACGCGTCCAGCCCTCGGACATCGACGCCCTGTGCCGCTTCTACGACACCAGCGACGAGCTGCGTGAGTTCCTCAAGTCCCTGGCTAGGCAGGCGAAAGTACGCGGTTGGTGGCAGGTCCACGGCGCTGGCGTACCTGAGTGGTTCAACATCTACATCGGCCTGGAGCAGGACGCTTCGACCTTCCGGCAGTACCAGTGCGAGGTGGTGCCTGGCCTCATGCAGACCGAGGTGTACGCCTCCGAGCTTCACAAGGCTGGGGCACACATGTCCGTAGAGGACATCGCGAAGGCGGTGCAGGTACGGATGGAACGCCAAGCCATGCTGCGACAGGCGGAGGCTCCAGACGCGTGGTTCATCGTGAACGAGGGCGCGCTGCGCCACGTTATCGGTGATCGCGCCCTGATGCGGGAGCAGTTGGCACGCGTTCTGGAGACAGCCGCTCTGCCGACCGTGACCGTGCAGGTCCTTCCCTTCGACTCAGGGACCCGTCCCACTACCGGTTCGTTCACCATGCTGGGCTTTCCCGCCCCCGAGGATCCGGACATCGTGTACCGGGACGGCATCACGGATGCTGTGTACCTGGAGGGCGAGCATCATGTACGTGAGTACACGAGGGCATTCGACGGCCTGCGAGCGGCAGCCCTGAGTCCTCAGCGCTCGGCCCTGTTGATCGAGTCGATCTTGAAGGATTACGCGTAGTGATATCGCCTGAGTCCGACGCCAGCAGCCGTCTCGTCTGGTTCCGGTCGTCCTACAGCAACGGTGCCGGAGGCGAGTGCGTGGAGTGTGCGCTCACGAGTCATGGCGCTCTTGTTCGGGACTCGAAGAGGGTTGACGCGCATTCGATCGCTGTCGGCGGCGATGCGTGGCGCTTCTTCATCCAGTCCATGACGTGCGCCAGCACAGGGCGCTGACGCGGACGAGACCTAGCCCAGCCCCCTCTCGAACCGATACTGCTCCACCAGTTCCTCCCACTCCCCGGCCTCGCCCTCGCTCACAGCGACGGTCCGCGTGCCGCCCGCGAGCGGGCGTACCCGGTCTGCCAGCTGCATGGCCCGGCCGCTGGACGTATACACGCCCAGGACGAGGGCGGTGGACGGGTCGTCGTCCCCGGCGGTGAGGGTGAAGCTCCAGGGGATCTCGCACGGTGGGGCGTGGTCGGGGTCCGGGCACAGGAGGCCTTCGATCGGGGCCTGGAGGGCGAGGGCCTCCTGCGCGGTCGGGTAGCCGTCGATCCGGATCTCGTACACCCGTGGTCGGTCTTCAGCCGATGACACGTACCCCTCCTGGTTCAAGCCTGGGCCTCCGACCGTAGGGCCGCCGCGTGCTGAATGCATCGGGTTGTCGGGCCGGACTCGGTGCAGTCGCGCCCGCCCCACCGCCTCAGCCCAGTTCTCCCCGTTCGATACAGAACTCGTTGCCCTCCGGGTCCGCCATCACCACCCAGCCCCGGCCGTTCGGGAGGGTGCGGTCCGTGAGGACGTGGGCGCCCAGTGACACGGCGCGTTCGACCTCCTCGGCGCGGGTGCGGCCGGTGGGTCCCAGGTCGAAGTGGATGCGGTTCTTCGTCGCCTTGGCGTCCTCGACTCTGACGAAGAGGAGGCCGGGCGCACCGTCCGGCAGTTCCACCAGGACCTCGTCGTCCCCGGGTTTGTCGATGTCGGAGATGGAACGGCCCAGGAACTCGGCCCAGAAGCGGGCCAGTTCGTAGGGCTCGCGCGTGCAGTCGAAGGTGATGTGGCGGATGGTGGGGTTGGGATTGGGATTGGGATTCGGGCTGGGGTGCAACGGTCGTCTCCCTCACGTCGTCCGGCGCGCCGGTGGCGCTTCGCAGGATGAGCGGGGAGGCCGGGGCCTGTCGAACCATTTGGCGTTCTCGGTCCCACGCACTTCCTTCCCGCCCCGCGCCGCCTCAGCCGGGCAGGACGGAGGCGACCGCCTCGTGGAGGCGTCCCGGCTGGTCCAGATGGACGTCGTGGGCCGCGCCGGGGATGCAGATCAGGCGGGTGGCCGGGCGGCGGGCGAGCATTGTGGACGGCTCGTCGGGTCGCATCGTGCCGTGTTCGCCCTGGACGAGGAGCGTGGGGCAGGCGACGCGGGACCACTCGTCCCAGTAGGCGGTGGTGGCGAGTTCGGCGACCGTGTCGATGATCGTGGTGCGGTCCATGGTGGAGTGCCAGCCGTCGGCCCGCCGCTCCAGCGTCCTCGTCCATGCCTCGTGACCGAGGAAGGCCTCCGCCTCCCGGAGGGACGGGAACGGGGTCGGCCAGCTGTCCAGCCAGGCCGCGATCTGCGCCGGGAGGCCTGGGGACGGGCCGGCCGGGCCCGCTTCGACCAGGATCAGGGACTTCACCAGGTGGGGGTGGGCCGCGGCCAGCAGCATCGCCGTGTGGCCACCGAGGGACTGGCCCAGAAGGGTCACGGGGGCGAGCTCCAGTGCCTCGATCAGGGCTGTGGCGTCCTGGACGTGGGCCTCGCGGGTGGTGGACGCCGGTGTGCGGGTGCTGGCGCCGTGCCCGCGGGCGTCGTACGTCACCACGCGGTGGCCGTCGGCGGACAGTCGCGCGGCGAGGGTGTCCCACTCGCCCTGGTGGCCGGCGAGGCCGTGCAGGAGGAGGAGCGTGGTCACGGGATCGGCTGCGGGGTGGTGGGTCCGGTGGGAGAGGCGGGTGCCGTCGGGGGTGGTGAGGGTTCCGGATGTCGTGCGGGTCAAGGAGCCCCCCTCGTCGTCGGCTCGGCCGGCCTCCGTGCCGACGGCCACCCCCGGTGTGACAAGGGGTGGCCGTCGTACGGCTGGTCCCAGGAGCCTACGACGCCGGGGTCAGGTCCGCGCGGCCGAACAGGAGGGCGTAGCCGGCGGGGAGTTGGGCCAGGATGCGGGTGACGAGGTCGTCGCCGACGAGGGGCGGGAGCGCGCCCAGGACCGAGCTGACGTCCCAGCGGGCCGTGGCGGACGTGGCTCCCGGCGTGCGGGACGCGACCTCGTCGACGAACCGTGCGGCCGTCAGGCGCTGCGTGGCCGGGATCTGGGAGGCGATCAGCCGGGCGGCCTCGGAGGGCAGGGCGCGGGCCAGGTCGACCCGTTCGTCGCCGGTGACGTGCGTGCCGAGGGCGGCCAGGACGGTACGGGTGACCTGTTCCGCCTTCGACCGGGTGGGGTAAAGGCCCGACTCGCGGACCGTTTCGATCAGTTGGGACCAGCCGTCGTCGGCGGCGGCGTGCGGGGCGCGTCTCGTCGTCACACGGGGCACCGTCGTCGTGCTCATGTGTGGGCTATTCCTCCTGATGCTCTGAGGGGGCGAGCTGATGCTTTGAGGGGGTGAGCCGGGTCGCGCCGCCGGGAGCTCGTTCCGGCGGCGCGACGACGTACCTCTGGTGGTGCGGGTGGGGTCAGCTGCTGAGCTGCTTGCGCGTGTCGCCGCCCGAGATCTGGATGCGGCGCGGCTTGGCCTGCTCGGCCACCGGGATGCGCAGGGTCAGGACGCCGGCCTCGTAGGAGGCGTCGATGCGTTCCGTGTCGAGCGTGTCGCCGAGGAACAGCTGGCGCGTGAAAGTGCCGGTGGGACGCTCGGCGACGAGGGGCTCCGCGCCTTCGGGGGCGGGGGACCTGCGCTCGGCTCGGACGTTCAGCACGTTGCGTTCGACGTCCAGGTCGATCGTCTCGGGGTCGATGCCGGGGAGGTCGAAGTGGACGAAGAAGTCGTCCCCCGAGCGGTAGGCGTCCATCGCCATCGCCGTCGGGCGGGCGGTGGTGGGGCCGAAGACCTGCTGGGTGAGCCGGTCGAGCTCACGGAAGGGGTCCGTGCGCATGAGCATCACTGGTCACTCCTCTCTTCAGGTGCAGCGAGTGCGATGCCATACGGTCTGCGTCTTCTTATATAGCTCGGAGGAGGAAACTTGACAAGCCCAGACTCAGGTTCGGGTTTCCGGGGCCTGCGGGCTAGCCTCAAGATCCCGAGCAGGGTGTAGGACGCAGGAGGCACGTATGGCGAAGGTTCCCAGCGCGGTGGTCGCCGCGAGCGGGCTCGTGGGCGGGTACGGCGTGGCCCGCTGGACCCGGCAGCGGCCGCTCGGCGGGGTCGTACTGGCCGCGGCCGGGGTGGCCGCGGCGCGGCAGTGGCGGCAGCAGGCCGGTGGGCCGGCCGCGGGGGCGTTGTCGGCCGCGTATGTCGCCGCCTTCGCCGGGTCGCATCCGCTGGCGAAGAAGGTGGGGGCCTGGCCGGCCGTGTTCGGCGTGGCGGGGGCCGTGGCGCTGGCGTCGTGGGCGGTCGCGGACCGGCGGGGCTGATCGGATGGTCCCGGTGCGCCGGTCCGGCTGATCGGACGATCCCGGTGCGCCGGATCGGCTGATCGGATGATCCGGGGGCGTCGGGTCGGCTGATCCCGGGATCGGCCGACCGGATGTTCGCGGGCGCCGGATCGACTGACCGGCCGATCCCGGTGCGCCGGAACAACCACCGGCCGACCCCAGCACCTCGGAACGACGACGACCGGTCGACCCTCGTACGTCGGATCGGCTGATCCGGTGAGCCCGCGCGGCCGACCGGCTCACCCTCGCGGGCACAGCAAAGAACCCGGCCCTGAATCCCAGGGCCGGGCTCTTGATCGGAGCGCCGGGCAGGCCTTGCACCTGCATCTCCCCACAGGAAGTGGGGCGTCTTTCCTTGGACCACCAACGCATCGTCTGCCCGCCGGAGTTCCGACGACTGGACGCAGATCAACTATAGCGCAGTTTCTGTTATCCCCCGCACCACCAGGTTGTCTCCTCACTGGCCCCCACAGGTAACCGACTTATGACGAGCAGTACGTGGCCAAGTGGAGCCTGGGCGGGGATGCCGTACGCGGCGAAGACGCGGCGGATGGAGGGCGGTCGGGGGCTTGTCGGGGAGTGGAACGGCGTCCGAACGTCGCGGGCACGGATCCGGGGATGACACGGCCCATCTGGGCGGTGATCGCCAACCACTGCACCAAGCGGCGGGTCTGCCGACGTCGTACATCACGCGGGCGGCGCCAAGGCCGCGCCCGAGGACGGGGGCGGGGACTTCGGGCCAAACAGCGGGGGTTCGCCCAGCTGGGTTCGGGACGCCGGCGTTCGCCCGGGACCGGGCGACGGGCCCGGCACAGGAGCCGTCGATGGGTGCTCGCGCGGCCCGACACCAGCGCAGCGCTGTTCAAGCGCCCAGCACTCCCCCGAGCACGGGCAGATTGCGGATCACGGTCCAGACGACGAGCACGATGATCGTCGCCGGCACAGTCCACCGGGGAAGATGGCGTGGGCGGACTCTGCCCGTGACGGTGCGAAGCCACACCGCCGCGGCGCACGGCAGGAACGCGACCAGCAGCAGGTTGTAGTCCGCTGCGGCCGTCAGGTGGCCGTGAGTGAGCTCGTGCAGCGTGCGCAGGCTGCCACAGCCCGGACAGTCAAAGCCCGTGACGGTCCGGATGGGGCAGGCGGGGAAGCGACCGGCACGTGTGGGGTTCACGAGGGCGGTGACGACGCACAACGTCGCGAAGACCCCGGCACCCGCCCAAGCGTCGCGGACGGGATGCGCCGTCGGAGCCCACTGCGGCGGTCGAGCCCGGGTTCGCAGTGGATTCACGGCGTCGGCACGAGGGCCGTGGTGCTGGACGAGGACAGGGAGACAGCCATGATGACGATCCAGGCGAACACGCCGGCCGCCAGACTGACGATGACCCAGAGCCGGGCTTTCCGTGAGGCTTCAGCAGCTCCTGCGATGTCGCCCGCATTCGTCTTGGCTGAGACCTGCGAGGAGAAGACTATGGCGGCGATCCCGGTCGGGAGGAAGCAGAAGAGCGTGACGAGGATGGCCCCCACCATGTAGGTGGGCGGAGTCGTTCTCTGTCCCGGATACGAGCCTTGCCACGACTGCTGACCGAACTGCTGTTGCCCTTGCGGCATTTGTGATTGCTGATGTTGCGACGACGTGGGCGGCGCCTGCCAAGGAGTCTCCGATTCCCATGGCCCGTCGTCGGACGACTGCGGTGGGCGATTGTCTGTCATGGCCGGTTGTCTCCCTCCGGATTTTCGTTCAGACGGGGACCCACATGACGCGTTGCGCGTCCCAGGCCCAGCGTCCGTCGCGGGCATCCAGGTCGACGGCCTGCTGGTACGCCTGGTCCGGAAGACCTGTGGTGAACGTGATGCGACCGCCCTCGGACACTTGAATGACCAGTTCTTCCGGCGCCTGCCGGCCTTTCGACGGTCCCGCCAGCAGCCGGTCGACAAATTTCCTCAGGCCTCTGTGAGCCTCCTCGGCGAGCCCCTGGAAAAGAGTGCGGAGAAACGGCTCAAGGACAGCGGTGGTCACCAGCACGAGCACCACATCGGCCGCCCCTCGCCGCGCAGGACGCAACATGCAGGTGGTGTGGATTCCGGCCTCGTGCAGCAGGCCCTGCGCCTCCGTGGCCGGATCGGCCGGGAGGGACGAAGGCCAGAAGATCTCAACCTCCGGGTCTGTCATGATGCTCTCCCAGTTCCTCGATCCACTCGGGCAGCGCCCAACGCTCGATCACACCCGTGCGTGTACCGGTCACGAAGCCCGTGCCATTTCCGAGGAACGCCACTCCTGCGGGCTGACTCCCGAGCTTCGCCGCAACGGACGATTTCCCACTGTTCAAGTCGCGGCAGGTTACGGTGCCTTGTTCATCGGCGACGGCCAGCACCGGGAAACCGGTGGAGAACGCCAGGTGCCGGGCGGGTTCTCCATATCCTGTCCGGCGGAGGAGCCGGCCCTGCCAGGACCAGAAACGCACCTGCCCGTCCAGGCAACCGGTAGCCACGAGGTCCCCCGTGCATGCAAGGGAGACCACGGCTTGGTGGTGCGGCAAGGTCATGACGGTTTGCCCGTGCCCGTTCAGCTGTCGCACCGAATTGTCACCGCAGGCTACGAGTACGTGCCGGTCACCCGGTGCAAACGTCACGGGGCCGGGTGTCGCTTTCTCACCCGTGGGCAGCATGCCGCCCTTCTTCGCCGGCCAGGCCTGAAGGTCGCGCACTCGCGCTCCCCGCGCGTCGTAGACCTGGAGACGATTGCCCACGGTCAGCGCCAGCCAGCGGCCGTCCGCGCTGAAGGCGAGGGTGTCGCTCTGCCCGCCAGGGCTGATGACACATACCGCGGATTCGGATTGCAGGTCCCAGACCACCACCGTGCCGTCCTCATGCCGACTGGCCACATGCCGTCGCCAGGGGCTCCAGGCCAGGGAAACGGGATGTTCCCTCTGCACGGGCGGGCATTGGGCAACCAGTTGCCCGTCCGTGGCCGCGAAGATCCGGATCAGGCCGTCCTCACAGGCCGTGGCGAGCAGATTCCCAGGCCCGAGTGCCAGGCGGGAACACGGCCCGACTTCTGCGAGTACACCGATCCTCTCGGGCGACTGCTCCTCGATCGTCGGCTTGGTCAGGGTGATCGGATCTGTCGTGAAGTCCTGCCGGGAGGGCGGGGTTCTGGGGCGCTGCGTCGGGTCGTCGGCCGAGGCGAACACCCGGGTCTGATCGGATGCGAGGAACAGGACGGGAGTGGCCCACTCCAGACTGCCCTGGCGCATCTTCACTTCCTCGCGGGCACGTGTGACCGCCCGGTCCACGGGAAGCCCGTCGGCTATGCGCTCGTAGAACGACGAAGCGAAGACGAGAGCGGCCTGGTCGGTGATTTCGTACTGCATCGCGACCACGGCCGGCACTCCGGCGTGCACGAGGCTGGCAGCGGTACTCGTGAAGACGTCCTCGGCTCCGCTGACGGCGGAGTCGCAGGCGTTCAGGACGATAAGACGCAGATGCGGACTGTCCGCGATGAGCCGTTCGAAGTCGCCGGCGAGGAGGCGCATCGCATATCCGTCGTCGCCCGAGAGCTCTATGTATCCCTCGTTGAGATCCTCGTCGAAGCCGCCGTGGCAGACGCAGTGGAGGACGTGCCACGTGTCGGATCGCAAAGCTTGCGCGAGATCCTGCCAGCGATCTCCGGGGAGCCAGTGGACGTCCACGTTGTCGGAGCTGTTCCGCTGAAGAGCATGCGCTATCCGATCACGTTCCCGTTTCTCTTCCAGAGGCGGGAGGTCGCTCGGACGCGCCGATATGCCAAGCACTCGAAGCGGAAGCGTGAGCGTCAGGGGCGGCACGGGGTCCATCAGTCGCAGGTCGCGCACGACGGGCACCCGGAGGGCCAAATAGTCCTTTCGGGAGGGGTCCACGAGATATTCCCAGGGAATACGACTCACATGTGGGCCATCCGTACGCAACAGTATGCGCAACGACCTGTTCTGCGTTCTGGATCGATTTATGCACCGATCCAACTGGAGGGATATCGCGTCCCGGATGACCGCCTCGGTGAGGCGTTTTCCGAAATCCCGAACCGATCTCTCGGGTGTGACGGTGCCGCGGGTCACCACCGGGCTGTACGACTTGGTCAGCGACGCTTCCACACGGATCAGAGTGGCCTCGAGCTCCCTTTCCGAATAGGGAGGCTCGACACGTACGCTCGCTTCGCCGCACTCAGATGAGCACCGGACGATCCATTCCGTAGCGCCTTCAATGATTTCGAGTCGAAATGGTAGCCCTTTCATCGTTCCACCTCCACCCCAGATATCCAGTCCACACCCGTTACGGGGTGACGTCCAATCGAATACTTGGAGTGGTGAGGTGGGCAGGAAGGGGCAGACGAATGGCCTTGGAGTCGCCGTTCGGCGCCATGGCCCGGGGCGGTTGTGAGGGAATTCCGCAACCTGCCGCAGCTCCGGCGGCGGGTGGTCGACGCGGTGCTCGGCCGACCGCTGTCCGGGCTGTGGCGGGGAGACTCGCGCCAACCCTGGCGGCGTCGGCCGAGGTGTCCTTCAGGCCGTCGCCCGCCTCTGCCCCGCGCTGCCGGAGGGGTCAGCCTCAGCCGCCGTCAGCGGCTTGGCGATGTCCTCCAGGGAGCGGCGTTCCGCCTTCACCGCGAGGAGGGCCGCCACCAGGCCGGCCAGGCACATCAGCGTCGCGCCGATCGAGAAGGCGAGGACCGTGTCGCCGACGACACCGGTCTCCGTGAGCTTGGCGAACAGCAGCGGGCCGCTGATGCCGCCGGCGGCGGTGCCGAGAGCGTAGAAGAACGCGATCGACATCGCCCGGGTCTCCATGGGGAAGACCTCGGAGACCGTCAGGTAGGCGCTGGACGCGCCGGCCGAGGCGAAGAACAGGACCGCGCACCAGCAGGCCGTCATCGTGGTCGCGCTCAGGGAGCCCTGGTCGAAGAGCCAGGCCGTGCCGAAGAGCAGCGCGCCGGACAGGATGTACGTGCCGGAGATCATGATGCGGCGGCCGACCGTGTCGAAGAGCTTGCCGAGGACCAGCGGGCCGCAGAAGTTGCCGATGGCGATGACCGCGAAGTAGTAGCCGGTGTTGCCGCTCGGGACGTCGAAGAACGTCGTCAGGATCGCGCCGAAGCCGAAGGTGATCGCGTTGTAGAGGAACGCCTGGCCGATGAAGAGGGAGAAGCCGAGGATCGCGCGCTTGCGGTAGTCGGAGAAGACCGTGCGGCCGATCTCCAGGAAGGAGACGCTGCGGCGCTGGTGGATGGTGATCTCGCCCTCGGCGCGGGGCAGCGGCTCGCCCCGCTCCTCCTCGATCTTGTCCTCGATGGAGGAGACGATGCGTTCCGCTTCGTCGTCGCGGCCGTGGATCAGCAGCCAGCGCGGGCTTTCGGGGACGTGCCGCCGGACGAGGAGGATCACCAGGGCGAGGACGGCGCCGAGCGCGAAGGTGAGGCGCCAGCCGACGTTCGCGGCGAAGATGTCCGTGTCCAGGGCGACGATCGACAGCAGCGAGCCGAAGACCGCGCCCAGCCAGAAGCTGCCGTTGATCATCAGGTCGGTGCGGCCGCGGTACTCCTTGGGGATCAGTTCGTCGATCGCGGAGTTGATGGCCGCGTACTCGCCGCCGATGCCGAAGCCGGTGAGGAACCGGAAGAGGAAGAACCACCAGGTGTCGAAGGAGATCGCGGTGAGGGCCGTGGCGGCCAGGTACACCGCCAGGGTGATCATGAAGAGCTTTTTGCGCCCCCACTTGTCGGTCAGGCGGCCCCAGAAGAGGGCTCCCAGGCAGGCGCCCGCCACGTACAGGGCGGCCGCCATGCCGGTGACCTCGCCGGACGTGATGGGCAGGCCGCTGCCGGGCTCCGACAGGCGGCTTGCGATGTTGCCCACGACGGTGACTTCGAGTCCGTCGAGGATCCACACGGTGCCGAGACCGATGACGATCGTCCAGTGCCAGCGCGACCACGGGAGGCGGTCGAGGCGGGCCGGTATGTCGGTGGTCACGGTGCGGCCGGTGTCGGCCTGGGCGGTGGTCATGGGCCCCCTCCTCTTCGAGCGGAACCCGGATCGAGTGCCCTGACCGGCTTCTCTTACGCCCGAAGCTTTATGCCCCCAGCGCGTGCGACACCGTGTGGATCAGCAGGCCGGCCAGGGAGCCGACGACCGTGCCGTTGATGCGGATGAACTGGAGGTCGCGGCCGATGTTCGCCTCGATCTTCTTCGTGGTGTGCTCGGCGTCCCAGCTCGCCACCGTGTCGGTGATCAGGGAGGTGATCTCCTTGCGGTAGGTGGTGACGACGTAGACGGCCGCGTCCTCCACCCACTTGTCGACCTTGTCCTGCACCTTGCGCTCACCGGCCATGCGGGTGCCCAGCGACAGCAGCGACGCCCGTACCCGCAGCCGCAGCTCGCTGCGCTCGTCCTCGGCGGCCGAGACGATCATGGACCGTACGGCCGTCCAGGCGCTGGCGATGAGGTCCTGGACCTCGCCGCGGCCCAGCACCTCGCCCTTGAGCCGTTCGACGCGGGCACGGGTGTCGGTGTCGGACTGGAGGTCGCCCGCGAAGTCGGTGAGGAAGCGGTCCAGGGCGCTGCGCGCCGGGTGCCCGGGCATGTCGCGCATCTCGGTGGCGAAGCGCAGCAGTTCCCGGTAGACCCGCTCGCCGACCTTGCGGTCGACGAACTTCGGCGTCCAGCCCGGGGCGCCGCCCTCCACGGCGTCCATCACCTCGTCGCGGTGCAGCACGAGCCAGTCGTGCGCCCGGCTGACGATCAGGTCGACGACGCGTTTGTGGCCGCCGTCGGCGACGACCTTCTCCAGCATCTTGCCGATGCCGGGCCCGATCTCCTGGGCGTTCGCACGGCGGGTGATGGCCTCGCCGACGACGGCCTGGACGTCGGAGTCGCGCAGGACGGTCAGGGCGCCGCGCAGGGCGGTGGACAGCTCGGCGGTGACCCGGTCGGCGTGTTCGGGGACGGCGAGCCAGGCGCCGAGGCGGCTGCCGATGCCGACGGCGCGCAGCCGCTGCCGTACGACGTCCTCGGAGAGGAAGTTCTCCCCGACGAACTCGCCGAGGGAGACGCCCAGCTGGTCCTTCTTGGTGGGGATGATCGCCGTGTGCGGAATGGGGATGCCGAGAGGGTGGCGGAAGAGGGCGGTGACGGCGAACCAGTCGGCGAGCGCGCCGACCATGCCGGCCTCGGAGGCGGCGGCGACATAGGCCGCCCAGGCCCCGGCGCCGGAGTTGTGCGCCCAGGTGGACAGAACGTAGACGAGCGCCACGAACACCAGAAGTCCGGTGGCGGTGAGCTTCATTCGGCGTACGCCGCGCTGTTTCTCCTGGTCCGCCGGGCTGAACGTCGTCATCGCACGGTTCACCGCGGCGCCGGAGCGGGCATGCTGCGCTCCGGCACCGGCACCCTTTTCTGCTGCTTTCGTCTGTTCCATCCGCTCCACCCGCTCGGTGATCCCGCACACACATTGTCCCTTCCTGACCGACTCCTGGAACGGAACAGGAGTTCCCGGCGTCTGTCGGAGGGGGTAATGCCACGGGGTGCTGTGAGCTTCCCCCGGCCCATGCCGCATCATGGGCACATCAGATCGGAGCCTTGGGCTCCCATCGCCCGAGGAGAACTGAACAGCATGACCCGAGGACGTGGCTACGCCCTCCTGGCCCTGGTCGTCGCAGCGATCGTTGGCCTTTCCACCGCCATATACGTCGGCGTGGCGTCCGACGACGGCCTGCGCATCCGCAACGCCCTCGGCGACGGCCGCGCCCCCCACAACTCCGCCGCCCCCGCCTCCACCGGCACCTGGGTCGGCACCTGGTCCGCATCTCCCTCCGCCGCCGAACCCGGCACCGAGACCACGGGCATGGCGGACCGTTCGGTACGCAACGTCGTCCACACCAGCGTCGGTGGTACGAGTGCCCGCGTCACGCTGTCCAATCTCTACGGCCAGTCGCCGCTGAGCATCACGCGGGCGACGGTCGCCGTCTCCGCGGGCAGCGGTACGCCGGCCGCACTCGCCGACACCATGCGGCAGCTGACCTTCGGCGGTGGCCCCACGGTCGTCATCCCGCCCGGCCGGCAGGTCATGAGCGACGCGGTACGGATCGTCGTCCCGCACGACTCCGACGTCCTGATCACCACCTACACGCCCGCCGCCTCCGGCCCGGTGACCTACCACCGGCACGCCCGGCAGATCTCCTACGTCGCCCAGGGCGACCACGCGCAGGACGCAACGGGCACGCCGTACACCGAGCGGATCGGGTCCTGGCGGTACCTGACCGCGCTGGACGTGCTGAGCAACGAGTCCGACGGCACGGTCGTCGTCCTCGGCGACTCCCTGACCGACGGCATCACCTCCACGCCGGACACCAACAGCCGCTGGACCGACGTGCTCTCCGACCGGTTGCGCACCGAGATCGCCGCCGGGCGGGACCTGCCCCGCTACAGCGTCGTCAACCAGGGCATCAGCGGCAACCAGGTCCTCGCCGACGGCCTGGGCCGCCCCGCGGACAACCCCAGCGGCCTGAACCGCTTCCAGCGGGACGTGCTGGAGCGGACGAACGTCAAGGTCGTCGTCATCGACCTCGGCGTCAACGACATCCTGCGCAACCCCCGCCTGGCCGACCCGAACGCGATCCTCACCGGGCTGCGCACTCTGGTGGGACAGGCCCACGCGCGCGGCGTGAAGGTCGTCGGCGCGACGCTGATGCCGTTCCAGGGACACCGCGGGTACACGCAGGCGCGAGAGCAGGTCCGCCAGACGATCAACGCCCAGATCCGCGCCGGACGGGTGTACGACGCCGTGGCCGACTTCGACCAGGCGCTGCGTGACCCGTACGACCCGCGGCGGCTGCGGCCCGAGTACGACTCGGGGGACCATCTGCACCCCAGCGACGCGGGGTACGCGCGCATGGCGGAGTCCTTCGACCTGACGACGCTGAAGGGTTCGGCGCCGGCGAAGCTGTAATCCCCGCCCGCACCGTTCTCGTCCCGTGCCCGCCGCCCGACCACGGGCGGCGGGCACGCGGCTGCCGGGGCCCGGTGCCGCCCGCGCCCGCGGAGCTCAGCGCTCCTCGCCCAACTCCCGCCGCCCCGCCCTGCGCTCCAGCTTCTCCTGGCGGCGCTCCTCACGGATCCGCAGCCTCTCCGCCCGGGTCAGCTTCCGCTGCACCCCGACGCCGCCCCACAGCGCGAACCCGGTCACGATCACCCTCGGCGCGCCCGGCTCCCCCGGCACGCCCTCCTCGCGGTGGTCGAAGCCGCCCATGACACCGATGCCGCGGACGACGACCTCGACGCCGGGCGGCACGATCACATCCACCCCGCCCATGATCGCGAAGGCGTTGATCTCGACCTCCCGGTCCGCGAAGTCCGCCTCGCGCAGATCGATCTCCCCGCCGCCCCAGAAGGCGAGGCAGGTGAACCGCCGGGGCATCGTCCAGCGCCCTTTGCGCTGGAAGCCGGACATCACGGCGACGGCCCACGTGGAGCTGCCCTCGCCGCCGACGATGCGCCCGGACCACCCCGGGCCGGAGGCCGGTTCCTTCGTCAGGGACACCGAGGGCGCCGTGACGCCCGCGGCCGGCAGGTCCCGGGTGATCGGCGCCAGCTCCCCGTAGGTGCGCGCCTTGTACGTCGCGTCCAGCCGCTCCTCGAACTCCTCCATGTCGAGGCGCCCTTCGGCGAGGGCGTCCCGCAGGATGCCGGCGACCTGCTCACGGTCGGCGTCGGAGGCACGGAGGTCCGGGACGGCGTCGTCGGTCATACACAGCAGACTACGAGCTCACCCCGCCGGGGGCTACGAGATCGCCCGCTCGGCCTGCTCCGGCGGGGGCCCGGGGGTGTCCCCCGACGGATGCAGCATCTTCGCGATCACCGCCTCGATGTCGGGCTCCCGCACCGAAAGGTCCACCAGCGGATACTCGGCCGCGATCCGCGCCACCAGCGGCGCCGCCGACTCCCCCGCCGGGAACGCCAGCCACTGCCGCGGACCGTCCACGCGGACGACCCGCGCGGGCGCCGGCGCGTCGATCGGCGGCAGCTCCCGCTCCAGGTCCACCACCAGGGTCCGCTCGCTCTCACCCGCCTCGTGCAGCCCGGCGAGCGGCCCGTCGTACATCAGACGCCCGTGGTCGATGACCATCACCCGCTTGCACAACTGCTCGATGTCCTGCAGATCGTGCGTCGTCAGCAGCACCGTCGTACCGCGCTCGGCGTTCAACTCCCGCAGGAACTCCCGCACCTTCGACTTGGACACGACGTCCAGGCCGATGGTCGGCTCGTCCAGGTACAGCACCTCCGGGTCGTGCAGCAGCGCCGCCACGATGTCGCCGCGCATCCGCTGCCCGAGGGAGAGTTGCCGCACCGGGACGTCCAGCAGGCCGCCCAGGTCGAGGAGTTCGACCAGACGGTCGAGGTTCTCCCGGTAACGGGCGTCCGGGATCCGGTACATGCGGTGCATCAGCCGGTAGGAGTCCAGCAGCGGCAGGTCCCACCACAGCGTCGTACGCTGGCCGAACACCACACCGATACGGTGCGCGAGGCGTCTCCGCTCCGCGGAGGGGTTGATCCCGGCCACCCGCAGCCGGCCCGCGCTCGGCGTGAGGATGCCGGTCAGCATCTTGATCGTGGTCGACTTGCCCGCGCCGTTCGGCCCGATGTAGCCGACCATCTCGCCGCGCTCCACCCGGAAGGAGATCGCGTCGACAGCCCGCACCAGCCGCCGCTCCCGCCTCATGAAACCGGACTTCCTGCGCACCTCGAAGACCTTCTCGACACCGTCGAGTTCGATGAACCCGCTCCCCGGTCCGATGATCCCGCTCTCCGACCCGGTCAACTCAACTCCCTGTACTCCGGTACGAACGAAGCCCTGTCCGCCACGCCAGCCCGGCCAGAAGACAGCACGCCACCGCCACCAGCGGCGAGACGAACGCCGTCCAGCCGGGCAGCCCGACCGGGTAGGGCCGCCCCAGCACACGGGCGGCGGGCACCCAGTTGACGAAAGCCAGCGGCAGCACGAAGGTCACCCCCCGCACCAGCTCCTTGCCGAACACCGTCGGCGGATACTGCAACAGCGTCGTCCCGCCGTAGGTGAAGGCGTTCTGCACCTCGGCGGCGTCCTGCGCGTAGATCTGGAAGGCCGCGCCCGCCACGAACACCGCCGAGAAGATCGCCGCACCGCTGACCACCGTCACCGGCACCAGCAGCACCTCGGACACGCTCCAGTCGACGTCCACCGACACCAGCGCCCAGCCCAGCACCACCGCACCCTGCGTGATCCGGCCCAGCCGGCGCAGCGCGAACCGGTCGGCCCCGACCTGGGCCAGCACCGGCCACGGCCGCACCAGCAACGTGTCGAACGAGCCGTCCCGCATCCGGGCGCCCAGCACATCCATCGAGCCGAGCACCAGATCGGCGATCCCGAACGACGTCACCGACAGCCCGTACAGGAACGCCACCTCCGGCAGCGACCAGCCGCCGAGCGAGTCGACCTGCGAGAACATCAGCAGGATGCCCACGAAGTCCAGCCCGGTCACCGTCAGGTTCCCGAACACCGTGACCACGAACGACGTGCGGTAGGCCATGCTGGAGCGCACCCACATCCCGGCGATCAGCCGGTAGGCCCGCAGGCCCTCCCGCAGGACACCGCGCTCAGCCACCCTGCACCACCACCCGCCGCGTCGCCGCCGACTGCAGCAGCCGCCCCGCGGCCAGCAGCGCCACCGCCCAGCCCGCCTGGAAGGCGACCGCCCGCAGCGGATCCGTCTCCCCCATCAGCACGTCCGCCGGCATCTGGATCTGCGCCGCCCACGGCAGCACCCGCACCACCTCGCCGAACACGCCCGGGAAGGCGTTCAGCGGCAGCACCATCCCCGAGAAGAAGATCCCCGTGACCACAAGGACCTGGTTGACGCCCGTGCCGTCCAGCAGCCAGAACACGCTCAGCGCCGCCAGATAGCGGATCGCGAAGCTGACGAGCGTCGCCAGCAGCAGCGTGACCGCGAAAGCCGCCCACGGCGTCACCGACGTCGGCAGCGCCATCGGGAAGAAGAGCGCACCGAACAGGAACGGGACCACGCCCCGCCCCAGCATCTGGAACAACGCCCGCCCCACGTCCCCCGCCAGCCACCACAGTTGAAGATCGGCCGGCCGGTACAGGTCGACGGCGATCTCACCGGTGCGGATGCGCTCCATCAGGTCCTTCTCGGCGCCCCCGCCCTGGATCGCCAGCGTCGCGTAGAGGCACTGCCCCAGCCAGACGTAGGTCACCGCCTGCGCCTGGTCGTACCCGCCCAACTGCGGCTTCTGGTCCCACAGGGCCAGGTACGTGTGGACGAGGATGACGCCGAAGACCGTGTTGGTGAACACCCCGGCCACCGTGGCCGCCCGGTACGTCGCGTACCGCCTGAAACCACCCGCCGCGACGGCCCCGTACAACCGCCCCGAGCCCACGTCCACACCCCTCCTCGCCGCCCGGCACCGAAGCGCAGGAGCCTAGTGCTCCGACGAACGGGCGTGCCACGCAATTTCGGGGAGAAGCGGGAGCGCCGCGGTGCGGGCGCGCACCGGCCCAGACGGTACGATCCGTTGGGTCCGCGTGGGCCGAGGCGCCCGTGGCCAGGGCGAGCAGCGGGACGGCCGTGCCGGCCGGGTACGAGCCGTCGCGATCCACGGTCGTAGCCACCTTCGGGCGAATGCCGCGCGGCGAGATCACGATTCGGGCAGGCGTGCGCAGCAGCACGTTTCACCCTGTGCCCGCCCGCGCACCCGCCCGCACGCGGCCCGCCTCACCACACGGCCCGCAGCCCGGCCCTCGATCAGGGAACTGATCAACGGATGGGACAGTCTTCATCACAGGGGCGCAAGAGCGAGCAGAGACGTACGGAACGACGTACGACGCGAAACAGGAGTCCGTGCACGACATGAGTGACGAGCCTCAGCCGCAGCAGCCGAATCCGGGCTGGGCATCGAGACAGCCGCAGGGGGACGCCGACGGCGACACGGGCACGCCCGAGGCCACGGCGGCCGGGAAACCGAAGCGGACCGGCTGGCGCCGGATGATCCCGACCTGGCGCATGACGCTCGGCGGCTTCATCGTCGTCGTACTGCTCCTGGCCGGCGGCTTCTTCCTGGGCTACTCACTCGTGAAGATCCCGCCCGCCAACGCGCTCGCCACCAAGCAGGCCAACGTCTACCTCTACGCGGACGGCTCCGTGATCGCCCGCGACGGCGAGGTCAACCGGGAGAACGTCACCCTCCCGCAGATCTCCAAGGACGCCCAGCACGCGATCCTGGCCGCCGAGGACCGCGACTTCTACACCGAGTCCGCCGTCGACCCCAAGGCCATGGTCCGCGCCGCCTGGAACACCGCCCTCGGCAAGGGCAAGCAGTCCGGCTCCACGATCACCCAGCAGTACGTGAAGAACTACTACCTGCGCCAGGAACAGACCGTCACGCGCAAGGCCAAGGAGTTCTTCATCGCGATCAAGCTGGACCGCGAGGTCAGCAAGGACCACATCCTCGAGGGCTACCTCAACACCAGCTACTTCGGCCGCAACGCCTACGGCATCCAGGCCGCCGCCCAGGCCTACTACGGCAAGGACGCCAAGGATCTCGACCCGGCCCGCGCCGCCTACCTCGCCGCGCTCGTCAACGCGCCCAGCCAGTACGACGTCGTCGCCCACCCCGAGAACCGCAAGGCCGCCGAGGCCCGCTGGAACTACGTCCTGGACGGCATGGTCACGAAGGGCTGGCTCAGCGAGTCGAAGCGGGCCGGCATGAAGTTCCCCGTGCCGAAGGAGTCCACCCTCTCCACCGGCATGTCCGGCCAGCGCGGCTACATCGTCCGGATCGTCAAGGACTACCTCGTCCAGAACAAGATCGTCGAGGAGAGCAAGCTCGACGCCGGCGGCTACCGCATCACGACGACCCTGCAGAAGGGCAAGCAGGACGCGTTCGTGAAGGCCGTCAACGACAAGCTGATCTCCAAGCTCGGCAAGAAGAACAAGGTCGACAGCTACGTCCGCGCCGGCGGCGCCTCCGTCGACCCCAAGACCGGCAAGGTCGTGGCGATGTACAACGGCATCGACTACGTCAAGCAGTACACCCCCAACGCCACCCGCCGGGACTTCCAGGTCGGCTCCACCTTCAAGCCCTTCGTGTTCACCGCGGCCGTCGAGAACCACTCCGAGACGCAGGACGGCCGCGTCATCACCCCGAACACCATCTACGACGGCACCAACAAGCGCCCCGTCCAGGGCTGGACCGGCGACCCCTACGCCCCCGAGAACGAGGACCAGCGTTCCTACGGCGACATCACCGTCACCGAGGCCACCGACAGCTCCGTGAACTCGGTCTACGCGCAGATGGCCGCCGACGTCGGCCCCGCCAAGGTCAAGCAGACCGCGATCGACCTCGGCGTCCCCGAGGCCACCCCCGACCTCGCCGACGGCCCCGCCATCGCGCTCGGCACCGCCACCGCCAGCGTCCTCGACATGGCCGAGGCCTACGCCACCCTCGCCAACCACGGCCGGCACGGCACGTACACGATGGTCGAGAAGGTCACCAAGGGCGGCACTCCGATCGACCTGCCCGAGCGGCGCACCCGGCAGGCCGTCAGCCGCGAGGCCGCCGACACCACCACCTCCATGCTGCAGAGCGTCGTCCAGAACGGCACCGCCTCCGCCGCACAGGCCGCCGGCCGGCCCGTCGCCGGCAAGACCGGCACCGCCGAGGAGGACACGGCGGCCTGGTTCGCGGGCTACACCCCCGACCTGGCCACCGTGGTCTCCGTCATGGGCCAGGACCCGGTCACCGCCGCCCACAAGTCGCTGTACGGCGTCATGGGCCTGCCGCGCATCAACGGCGGCGGCGCACCCGCCGAGATCTGGACGCAGTTCACCCAGGACGCCCTCAAGGGCAAGCCGGCCAAGGAGTTCGACCTCAGGCTCCAGCCCGGCTCCGACGTCTCGCAGGCGCCGAGCAGCGACGCCCCGGCCGACCCGAGCGCCGACCCCACCGTCGACGACGGCACGACCACCGGCGGCGAGGAGACCGGCACCCAGACGCCCGAGCAGAGCCCCAGCACCCCCGAGGGACAGACCGAGGGCCAGACCGACGGCGGCACCACCGACGGAAGCACCGGCGGCGAGTCCCCCACGGGCGGCGGCACCGCGGACGGCGGCACCACCGACGGCGGCACCACCGACGGGGGCACGACCGACGGCGGGACGACGGAGGGCGGGGGCGGAGACGCGAGCGACGGCGGCGCGACGGGCGGCCCGACCAGCCCCGGCTGGGGCGTGGCCCCGCAGGGCGCCCGCCGCGAGTAGCGGGCCGACGGCTCAGTGACCGCTGGTCGCCTTCAGCCCCACCACGGCGACCAGCAACAGGCACACGAAGAAGATCCGGGCGGCGGTCGCCGGCTCACCCAAAACCACCATGCCGAACACCGCCGCCCCGGCCGCACCGATCCCCACCCACACGCCGTAGGCCGTACCGATCGGCAGGGTCCTGGCCGCCTGCGACAGCAGCAGCATGCTCGCGACGATGCCGGCGCCCGTGAGCACACTGGGCAGCGGACGCGTGAACCCCTCGGTGTACTTCATGCCGACGGACCACCCCACCTCGAGCAGACCGGCGACGACGAGCAGAACCCAGGCCATGACGGGCACCTCCGGGAAACGGGCTGACGGTGTCGGTGCGTCGTCTTTGCCTTGATCCCGGTACGGCGCGTCTCGTCGGGGTGCCTCCAACGTAGCAAAGCCCATGACGAAGGGGCCGGTGACAACCGTCACCGGCCCCTTCGCCCCACCTGGGCCCTACAGGTACAGGCCCGTCGAATCCTCGGCACCCTCGAAACGGTCCGCGGCCACCGCGTGCAGATCACGCTCGCGCATCAGCACGTACGCGATCCCCCGCACCTCGACCTCGGCACGGTCCTCCGGGTCGAACAGCACCCGGTCACCCGCCTCCACGGTCCGTACGTTCTGACCCACCGCGACGACCTCGGCCCACGCCAGCCGCCGCCCGACCGCCGCCGTGGCGGGGATCAGGATGCCGCCGCCGGAACGCCGCTCGCCCTCACTGGTGTCCTGCCGCACGAGTACGCGGTCGTGCAGCATCCGGATGGGCAGCTTGTCCGGATGGGTGCTCTGCTCGTTTCTCTTGGCGCTCACGCCCTGAAACCTACCTGTCTTCCCCGGATTCCTGCGCAGTCGGGTCAGCCCTTGCGCCGCCGCGTGCTGAACGCGAGCAGCCCGACCACTCCCACGACGACGAGCGCGACCGGCACGACCCGCTCCAGCCGGGGCGCGCCCTCCTCGTCCACGAACCGGGCCCGCACATCCGTGACGGCCCGGTTCACCCCCACGTACGCCCGCCCGAGCGTGTGGTCGATGTTGGAAGCGACCTTGGCCTTGGCATCCCCGACGATCGTCTTCGGGTGCACCCGCACCCCGATCTCGTCGAGGGTCTCGGCCAGGGTCGCGCGGCGGCGCCTGATGTCCGCCTCGATCTGCGCCGGGGTCCTGGTGTCCGCCGTGTCCGCCACCGTGTCGCCTCCGAAGTCGGTGTGAAGCCTGTGCTGGACAGTCTGTCAGCTCCACGGCCCACCGCACTGCCTCGACCCCCGGTTAGGCTGGTGCGATGAGCGAGCGACTCCAGCCGGGGGACGTGGCCCCCGCCTTCACCCTGCCCGACGCCGACGGCACCGAGGTGTCCCTGGCGGACCACAAGGGCCGCAAGGTCATCGTGTACTTCTACCCGGCCGCCCTCACCCCCGGCTGCACCAAGCAGGCCTGCGACTTCACGGACAACCTGGAGCTCCTGGCGGGCGCGGGCTACGACGTCATCGGCATCTCCCCCGACAAGCCGGAGAAGCTGGCCAAGTTCCGCGACAAGGAATCCCTCAAGGTCACGCTCCTGGCCGACCCGGACAAGCAGGTCCTGGAGTCCTACGGCGCCTTCGGCGAGAAGAAGCTGTACGGCAAGACGGTCGTCGGCGTCATCCGCTCCACGGTCGTCGTGGACGAGGAGGGCAAGGTCGAACGCGCCCTGTACAACGTCAAGGCGACGGGTCACGTAGCGAAGATCATCAAGGACCTGGGGGTCTGAGCCCCCCCCGGCTCCTGCTCCGAGCGGCTCGTACCGGTGAACCCCGGTACGAGCCGCTCCGCATTCCGCACGCATTCCGGGCGTGACGGTCCGATAAACGGTTCGTTACTCCGTACGAGACCACGAACGGGTGGTCGGGGACGGAGGGGTGATCCATGGGGGCCAGTCCATACACCAGAGAGCGGCTGGAGGAGGCGGCTCGGGGGGCTCGGTCGTTGTCGGAGGCGTTGGAGACGCTGGGGGTGGACACCGCTCACTTCGAGCGGGAGGGGAGCAGGTGGACTCGGAAGGTTCTGCAGGCGGCCGTGTCCGCCTCGACCAGCATGAACGACGTGCTTCGGCACGTCGGGCTTGAGCTGGTGGGGGGACACCACACTCACATCAGCCGCCGCATCAAGGCATACGGCATCGACACGTCGCACTTCGTGCCTGTGGTCCGCACGGAGAAGATGAGGCACAACCGGCGCCGCCGAACCGCCGAGGAGATCCTGATCGAGGACACCTCCCCGCACCCCAGACGGGTTCCGAGCGCCCGCCTCAAGAGAGCGATGCGTGAGCTGGGTGTCGAGGAGCGCTGCGCGATGTGCGGCATCGGAGCCGCCTGGCAGGGGGAGCAACTGCCCCTGGAGGTCGACCACATCGACGGCGACTGGCGCAACAATCGGGTGGAGAACGTTCGGTTCCTGTGCCCCAACTGTCACTCCACGACGGACAGTTACCGAGGACGTGGCAGTCGACGCGTGCGGAGGCGGGCCTCATGAGCGGGCGCCGTGCCTGGCCCGCCTCCGAGGAACTGCGCGCCGCGGTCGCCACGTCCTTCTCCCTCGCCGAGGTGCTGCGTCGGCTGGGGCGGCCGGACAACGGCGGACAGCGGTCGGTGTTGCGTCGGCGCATCGCACAGGAGCACCTCGACACGGCGCACTTCCTCGGCCAGGCGCACAACCGGGGTAAGCCGGGCACCGTCCCGGCCAAGCGCCCCGAGGAGATCCTGATCCGTCATGACGGCAGGCCCAGGACCGCGACCACGCTGTTGCGTCGAGCGCTCAGCAGCGTCGGCGTACCCGAGCAGTGCGTGCGGTGCGGCACCGGCCCTGAGTGGCTGGGCAGACCCATGACGCTGGAGGTGGATCACATCAACGGGGACTGGAGCGACGACCGGCGCGAGAATCTGCGGATGTTGTGTCCGAATTGCCACGCGATCACCAAGACATGGTGCCGAGGAGGCCGTCGAGCGATCCGCGCGGCCCAGTAGAGTAGGCGGCGCTGTGGGCCCGTACCCCAGCTGGCAAGAGGGCGCCGGTTTAGGTCCGGTGTGTCGTGGGTTCGAGTCCCACCGGGCCCACCCAGGAAGGGCGCACCACTTCAGTGGGCGCCCTTCTGCACGCGTCAGCCCAACAGCTCCCGCACCACAGGCACCAGTGCCCGGAACGCCTTGCCCCGGTGGCTGATCGCGTTCTTCTCCTGGGGGGTCAGTTCCGCGCAGGTGCGGGACTCGCCCTGCGGCTGGAGGATCGGGTCGTAGCCGAAGCCGCCCGTGCCGGTCGGCTCGTGGCGGAGGGTGCCGGGGAGCCGGCCCTCCACCACCCGCTCCGTGCCGTCGGGCAGGGCCAGGGCCGCCGCGCAGGCGAAGTGGGCGCCGCGGTGTTCGTCGGCGATGTCCGACAGCTGGGCGAGGAGGAGGTCCAGGTTGGCCTTGTCGTCGCCGTGGCTGCCGGACCAGCGGGCGGAGAAGATGCCGGGTGCGCCGTTGAGGACGTCGACGCAGAGGCCCGAGTCGTCGGCGACGGCCGGGAGTCCCGTGGCCCGGGCCAGGGCGTTGGCCTTGAGGAGGGCGTTCTCGGCGAAGGTGACGCCCGTTTCCTTGACGTCGGGGATGTCCGGGTAGGCGTCGGCGCCGACGAGTTCGTGGGGAAGCCCGGCTTCGGCGAGGATCGAGTGAAGCTCGGTGATCTTCCCGGCGTTGCGGGTGGCGAGGATCAGGCGGGTCATGGCCCCCAGTATGGCCGGGGGCGCGTGTCCTCAGGGGTGCGGGGAACTGCGCGACCAAACCCCGCGGACCCGAACCCGCGCACCCGGCCGGCGGCAGAAACCCGGCACACGAGAAGCCCGGCCCGGCCCGCGCAGCGTTACGGCGTGCAGACCTTCGTCAGTTCGCCCGCCGCGTCCGTGACCGGGCTGATGTCGGGCGTCTCGTCGCCGTTCTTGATCGACGTGCGGACGTTGTCGACGGCCTTGTTCAGGTCGTCCACGGCCTTGCCGACGTCCGCGTTGTCGGTCTTGTCGCCGATCTCGCCGAGGTTCTTGTCGATGGAGTCGAGGGACTCGTCGAGCTGCGTCGGGTCGTTCGACGCGCTGTCGACCGCCTGCTGGAGTTCCGTGACGCTGTCGGCGATGGCGTCGGCGGTCTGGACGCAGTCCAGCGCCTTGTCGACGGCGGCGCAGCCGGTGGTGAGTCCGGCGGTCAGCGCGACGGCAGCCAGGGTGGCGGCGACGGCTGCGGTGCGGCGTCGGCGGCTCGCGGCCATGGAGCGGTCCCTCTCGTTCGGTCGGGCCGGTCGGGCCCGCGTGGCTGGCCGGGCGCACAGGGATGAGCCGTGCGCCCGTACTCCTTCAGACGCGAGTGTGCTCGGTGCGGTTGCCCGTGCCGAGCACCGTTCTTGGCGTGCCTTTTACTTTCGGGGTTACTTCTCGAGGAGGGTTTCGAGGGCGGTGCGCTGGTGGGCGGCGAGTTCGTCGCAGCCGGCGACGGCGAGGTCGAGGAGGGCGTTGAGTTCGTCGCGGGCGAAGGGTTCGGCTTCTGCGGTGCCCTGGACTTCGACGAAGCGGCCGTCTCCGGTGCAGACGACGTTCATGTCGGTGTCGGCCTTGACGTCCTCCTCGTAGCAGAGGTCGAGGAGGGGGACGCCGCCGACGATGCCGACGGAGACGGCGGAGACGGTGCCGGTGAGGGGCTTGCGGCCGGCCTTGATCAGCTTCTTGCCCTGGGCCCATGCGACGGCGTCGGCGAGGGCGACGTAGGCGCCGGTGATGGCGGCGGTGCGGGTGCCGCCGTCGGCCTGGAGGACGTCGCAGTCGAGGACGATGGTGTTCTCGCCGAGGGCCTTGTAGTCGATGACGGCGCGCAGGGAGCGGCCGATGAGCCGGCTGATCTCGTGGGTGCGGCCGCCGATGCGGCCCTTGACGGACTCGCGGTCGCCGCGGGTGTTGGTGGAGCGGGGCAGCATGGAGTATTCGGCGGTGACCCAGCCTTCGCCGCTGCCCTTGCGCCAGCGGGGGACGCCTTCGGTGACGGAGGCGGTGCAGAAGACCTTGGTGTCGCCGAAGGAGACGAGGACGGAGCCTTCGGCGTGCTTGCTCCAGCCGCGCTCGATGGTGATGGGGCGGAGCTGCTGGGGGGTGCGGCCGTCGATTCGAGACATGCGGCTGAGCCTATCCGTACCGCGGAAGGGGCCCTTCCCGTGGTGGGAGGGGCCCCGGTGGCGGGGGGCCTCAGGGGGGTGAGGCCCGGGATGATCCCCGTCCTTCACATCATGTCTTCGATGTCCGCCGCGATGGGGTCGGCGTCGGTGCCGATGACGACCTGGATGGCGGTGCCCATCTTGACGACGCCGTGGGCTCCGGCGGCCTTCAGGGCGGCCTCGTCGACCTTGGCGGGGTCCACGACCTCGGTGCGCAGGCGGGTGATGCAGCCTTCGACCTCTTCGATGTTGTCGATGCCGCCGAGCCCGGCAACGATCTTCTCAGCCTTGGTGGCCATGTTCGTTCTCCCTGATCCGAACCGCTTTGTCGCAGTAACCCACAGTTGGCCCATCTTCGCGAGCGGCCCTGTCGTGTGTGCCGAAGGATGGCGTCACGTTCGTGCGACCGTCGAACGACTGGTCTACACCACGAGCATGCCTCTCGACAAAAGTCTCTGGCCGAAAGCCCGGGGCCCGGAGCCCGAGCCCGGAGCCCGGGGCCCGGAGCCCGACGAAGGGGACGGGGATGAGTGCCGACAGCCCCGCCGGTGCCGCGCCGGCCGTGAGCCCCGGGCGGGCTCGCTGGAACCGGTTGTTCCAGGGGTTGCAGAAGATGGGCCGGAGTCTTCAGTTGCCGATCGCGGTGCTGCCGGCGGCGGGGATCCTGAACCGGCTGGGGCAGCCGGATGTGTTCGGGGACGACGGGCTGGGCTGGACGAACGTCTCGAAGGTGATGGTGGGGGCGGGCGGGGCGCTGCTGGACGGTTCGCTGGGACTGCCGCTGCTGTTCTGCGTGGGCGTTGCGATCGGGATGGCGAAGAAGGCGGACGGTTCGACGGCGTTGGCGGCGGTGGCGGGGTTCCTCGTGTACTGGACGGTGCTGCGGCAGTTTCCGGAGGATTGTCCGCAGGGGTCGGTGGCGGTGCCGAACGTCGGGTGTCAGGTGACCGACGGGGAGCGGGAGGTGACGTCGTTCGCGTTCCAGAATCCGGGGGTGTTCGGCGGGATCGTGATGGGGTTGCTGGCCGCGTTCTTCTGGGCGCGGTTCCACCGGACGCGGCTGGTGGACTGGCTGGGGTTCTTCAACGGGCGGCGGCTGGTGCCGATCATCATGGCGTTCGTCGCGATCGTGTTCGCGGCGGTGTGTCTGTGGGTGTGGCCGCCGGTCGGTGACGCGTTGGAGAGTTTCAGCGACTGGATGGACGGGCTGGACGCGTGGGGCGCGGGTGTGTTCGGGGTGGCGAACCGGGCGTTGCTGGTGGTGGGGCTGCATCAGTTCCTGAACGTGCCCGTCTGGTTCCAGTTCGGTTCGTTCACGAAGCCGGACGGGACGGTGGTGCACGGTGACATCAACATGTTTCTGGCGGGCGACCCGGACGCGGGGCAGTTCACCTCGGGGTTCTTCCCGATCATGATGTTCGCGCTGCCGGCGGCGGCCCTGGCGATCACACACTGTGCGCGGCCGGCCCGGCGCAAGGAGGTCGGGGGGCTGATGCTGTCGGTGGCGCTGACGTCGTTCGTCACGGGCATCACGGAGCCGATCGAGTATTCGTTCCTGTTCGTGGCGCCGGTGCTGTACGGGGTGCACGCGCTGCTGACGGGGGTGTCGATGGCGGTGACGTGGGGGCTGGGGGTGCACGACGGGTTCAGCTTCTCGGCGGGGCTGATCGACTACGTCATCAACTGGAATCTGGCCACGCGGCCGTGGCTGGTCATTCCGATCGGGCTGGGGTTCGGGCTCCTCTATTACGTGATCTTCCGGTTCGCGATCAGCAGGTTCGATCTGCGGACTCCGGGGCGGGAGCCGGAGGAGGACGTGGAGGACAGCGCCAGGGTGTGATCGTCGGAAGCGGGCGGAATTGGCGGGTTCCACTCGTTCGGCCTACCGTGCTACAACTGGTCTACACCACTCACTGGTGGAGGTCGCGCGGTGGATACCGCGCTCCCCTTTCTTTGAGACGCCGCCGTCCCCCTTCGCATGCTTCCTGGGCGGCGCCGTGCCCCCTGGAGGAAGTTCATGTCCACAGACACAGCCGCGCCCGCGAGCCCGAGCAAGGGCTCGGCCGTGATGGCCGTGATGCAGCGCATCGGTCGCAGCCTGATGCTGCCGGTCGCCGTACTGCCCGCCGCCGCCCTGCTGGTCCGCCTCGGCAACACCGACATGCTCGGACGCGAGTCGTTCCCCGCCTTCATCACCAAGATCGCGGGCTTCATGGCGGCCGGCGGCAACGCGATCCTCGACAACATGGCGCTGCTGTTCGCCGTGGGCATCGCGATCGGCTTCGCCAAGAAGTCGGACGGCTCCACGGCCCTGGCCGCCGTGGTGGGCTACCTGGTCTTCAAGAACGTACTGGCCACGTTCACCGACAAGAACCTGCCGAAGGTCGCCACGGCCGTCGACGGCAAGGTCGTCATGGTCGACGCACCCGTGGACGCCAAGGTCCTCGGCGGTGTGGTCATGGGCATCGTGGTGGCGCTGCTCTACCAGAAGTTCTACCGGACCAAGCTGCCGGACTGGGCGGGCTTCTTCGGCGGCCGCCGCCTGGTGCCGATCCTGTCGGCCTTCGCGGGCCTGGTCATCGGCATCGTCTTCGGCTACATCTGGCCGGTCCTCGGCACGGCTCTGCACAACTTCGGCGAGTGGCTGGTCGGTTCGGGGGCGGTCGGCGCGGGCATCTTCGGTGTCGCCAACCGTGCGCTGATCCCGATCGGCATGCACCACCTGCTGAACTCCTTCCCGTGGTTCCAGGCCGGCACCTACGAGGGCAAGAGCGGCGACATCGCCCGGTTCCTCGCGGGCGACCCGACCGCCGGGCAGTTCATGACCGGCTTCTTCCCGATCATGATGTTCGCCCTGCCGGCCGCGTGCCTCGCGATCGTCCACTGCGCCCGGCCCGAGCGCCGCAAGGTCGTCGGCGGCATGATGTTCTCCCTCGCGCTGACCTCGTTCGTCACCGGTGTCACCGAGCCGATCGAGTTCACCTTCATGTTCATCGCCCCGGTGCTGTACGCGATCCACGCGCTGCTCACCGGTGTCTCGATGGCCCTGACCTGGGCGCTGGGGATGAAGGACGGCTTCGGCTTCTCGGCCGGCGCGGTCGACTTCGGTCTGAACCTGGGCATCGCGACCAACCCGTGGGGCCTGGCCCTGGTGGGTCTGTGCTTCGCAGCGGTCTACTACGTGGTCTTCCGCTTCGCGATCACCAGGTTCAACCTGCCGACGCCGGGCCGGGAGTCCGACGAGGAGCTCGCCGAGTTGCAGAAGGCCGAGGCGAAGTAGCCCGCCGACACGCGAAGGGCCCCGGAACCGAGTGGTTCCGGGGCCCTTCGCGTGCGCTCCGGGGCCTCGCGGGTACGCGGGGCCTTCGGGCCGGGACCTCAGATCTCGTACGTCTGGCCCGGCGCGGCCAGGTCGACCCGGCCGTCGTAGACCTCGCGGGCGTCGACCAGGTTGACCTGGGGGTCCGTCCACGGCGGGATGTGGGTGAGGACCAGGCGGCGGGCACCGGCCCGGGCCGCCGTCTCACCCGCCTCGCGGCCGTTGAGGTGCAGGTCGGGGATGTTCTCCTTGCCGTGCGTGAACGCCGCCTCGCACAGGAACAGGTCGGCGTCCCGGGCCAGTTCGTCGAGCGCGGGGCTCACTCCGGTGTCGCCGGAGTACGTCAGCGTCCGGCCGCCGTGCTCGATCCGGATGCCGTACGCCTCCACGGGGTGGGCCACCCGCTCGGTGTGCACCGTGAAGGGGCCGAGTTCGAACGTGGACGGCTTGACCGTGTGGAAGTCGAAGACCTCGCTCATGGAGGAGGCGGAGGGGGTGTCCGCATAGGCGGTGGTCAGCCGGTGTTCCGTGCCTTCGGGGCCGAAGACCGGCATCGGATCGCAGCGGCCGCCGTCGTGGCGGTAGTAGCGCGCGACGAAGTACACGCACATGTCGATGCAGTGGTCGGCGTGCAGATGGCTGAGGAAGATCGCGTCGAGGTCGTAGAGACCGCAGTGGCGCTGCAGCTCGCCCAGGGCACCGTTGCCCATGTCGAGAAGCAGCCGGAAGCCGTCGGCCTCGACGAGGTAGCTCGAGCAGGCCGATTCCGCGGACGGGAACGACCCCGAGCAGCCGACGACGGTGAGCTTCATGAAGCAGAAACCTCCGCTGGCGGGATAAGTCTGAGAGGGGCGTCGGGGGTCGTGCGGTCCGTCGAGCGTAAGGCGCAAAACCTCCGGTAGCTCCTCCGCCAAGGCCTGTTGTGGGCGAACTCACCTGTGGTGTCACCGGTTCGGCTGGCAGGGCCGGGGGGTGATCCTCGTGAGGGGGGCGCGTGGCAGGGGTGGCGCCGGTAACGTCTCAGTATGGACACGTCCTGGTGGCTGGCGCTCGCCGCGGTGGTACTGCTCGCGCTCATCGCCACGCTCGTCGACGGCTGGGGCCGGGGCCGGCGGCCCTCGGCCCGGCGGAGCCGGGCGCCCGGCCCGGTGCTCACGGAGAGCCGGCCGCAGCCCGCGGAGATCTGGTGGGCCGACGTGCCCTACGAGGACGAGGACCGTACGAAGGACCGGCCCTGCCTGGTGCTCGCGGTGCGCGGGGAGCGGGCGACGGTAGCGAAGATCACCACCCGGTTCCGCGACGAGCGCAGCGGGGTGATCCCGCTGCCGCCGGGCTCGGTCGGCGACGCCCGGGGCCGTGCGAGCTTCCTGGAGACGGACGAGTTGCGGGAGGTCCCGGTGTGGGGCTTCCGGCGGCGGGTCGGCGTGGTGGATCCGACGCTGTGGGACCAGGTGCGGTACCTGGCTGGATGATCCGCACAAGCGAAGGGGCTGGAGTCGCGACTCCAGCCCCGATGCCGCGGCGGGCAGCGTCGCCCGTCGGGGAGCGGCGTCCGTTGCGTGCTCTCGGCGTGCCGGCCGTCACGCCCAGAGCTGGCCCTGGAGCGTGTCGATGGCCTCCTCCGTCGTGGCCGCCGTGTAGACGCCGGTCGAGAGGTACTTCCAGCCGCCGTCGGCGACGACGAAGACGATGTCGGCCGGCTCCCCGGCCTTGACGGCCTTCTTGCCGACGCCGATCGCGGCGTGCAGCGCGGCGCCCGTGGAGACGCCGGCGAAGATGCCCTCCTGCTGGAGCAGCTCGCGGGTGCGGGTGACGGCGTCCGCGGAGCCGACGGAGAAGCGGCTGGTGAGGACGGACGCGTCGTACAGCTCGGGGACGAAGCCCTCGTCCAGGTTGCGCAGGCCGTAGACCAGGTCGTCGTAGCGCGGTTCGGCGGCGACGATCTGGACGTCCGGCTTGTGCTCGCGCAGGAAGCGGCCGACGCCCATGAGGGTGCCGGTGGTGCCGAGGCCGGCCACGAAGTGCGTGATCGACGGCAGGTCCGCGAGGATCTCGGGGCCGGTCGTGGCGTAGTGGGCGCCCGCGTTGTCGGGGTTGCCGTACTGGTAGAGCATCACCCAGTCGGGGTGCTCGGCCGAGAGCTCCTTGGCGACGCGCACGGCCGTGTTGGAGCCGCCCGCCGCCGGGGAGGAGATGATCTCCGCGCCCCACATGCCCAGCAGGTCCCGGCGTTCCTGCGAGGTGTTCTCGGGCATCACGCAGACGATGCGGTAGCCCTTGAGCTTCGCCGCCATCGCCAGGGAGATGCCGGTGTTGCCCGACGTCGGCTCGAGGATGGTGCAGCCCGGGGTCAGGCGGCCGTCCTTCTCCGCCTGCTCGATCATGTGCAGGGCCGGACGGTCCTTGACCGATCCCGTGGGGTTGCGGTCCTCCAGCTTCGCCCAGATGCGGACGTCGGCGGACGGCGACAGCCGCGGCAGGCGCACCAGGGGGGTGTTGCCGACCGCGGCCAGGGGGGAGTCGTAGCGCATCGTCGATCAGACCATGCCGCCGGCCACGGCCGGCAGGATCGTGACGTTGTCGCCGTCCGACAGCTTGGTGTTGATGCCGTCGAGGAAGCGGACGTCCTCGTCGTTCAGGTACACGTTGACGAAGCGGCGCAGCTGGTCGCCGTCCACGATGCGGGCCCGGATGCCCGCATGCCGGGTCTCGAGGTCGGTGAACAGCTCGGCGAGGGTGTCCCCGGTGCCCTCCACGGCCTTCTGGCCGTCGGTGTAGGTGCGGAGGATGGTGGGGATGCGGACCTCGATGGCCATGGCGTAGGGCTCCTGTCGGAAGGTGTCGTCGGGTGGTGGCGCGCGGCGGCGCGGGGTGTGCGTGGTCGTACGCAGGCGGAGCGGTGCGCCGCGGCTCACTGGCCGTACGGCGGCAGGTGCCGCGTCAACAGATGGCGCTGGCGAGCCTGCACAGGTCGACGTGCAGCCGCGCCACGAGCAGATCGCCCAACGTCCTTTCGCTCACGTCGTGGAGAACCATGGGCTCATCGTATCGATTCCCGCCCGGCCCCCCGGAGTGTGATCCCACACTTCGGACGGAATTCATCCGCGTGTCGAGATGAGGGAGTTCAGCGCGGTCTCAGACGAGGTCAGTACGCCTGGACGATCTCGACGTCCTCCTCCGTGACCTCGCCCTCGACGATCCGGAAGGAGCGGAACTGGAACTCGCCGGCCCCGTCGGTGTCGGCGGTGGAGACCAGGACGTAGTGGGCGCCGGGCTCGTTGGCGTAGGAGATGTCGGTGCGCGAGGGGTAGGCCTCGGTGGCGGTGTGGGAGTGGTAGATGACCACCGGCTCCTCGTCGCGGTCGTCCATCTCGCGGTAGAGCTTGAGCAGGTCGCCGGAGTCGAACTCGTAGAACGTGGGCGACATGGCCGCGTTCAGCATGGGGATGAAGCGCTCGGGGCGGTCCGAGCCGGCCGGTCCGGCGACGACGCCGCACGCCTCGTCGGGGTGGTCCTTGCGCGCGTGGGCGACGATCTGGTCGACGAGGGCCTGGGTGATGGTCAGCATGCTCGCCAGGATAAGCAGAAGGGCCGTTCCGTACCGAGGGTTGGTACGGAACGGCCCATATGCCGGACGCCCTGAGCGGCGGCCGCAGGGAGTGCCACGAGTACTCCCTGCGGCGGGCGTCCCGCGGGTTGGTCAGCCGACCTGCTCGAACTCCGGGTCGCGGCGCTCGGTGAGCTGCGGGTTGCGGCGCTTGAGGAACGCCCAGCCGACGCCGAGGGCGACGGCCCAGCCGGCGGCGACGTACAGGCAGACCCGGGCGTCCTTGTCATAGGCGATCATGCAGGTCACGCCGATGAGGAAGAGCAGCGCGACCCAGCTGAAGAGCGCTCCGCCGGGTGCGGGGAAGGACGAGGCGCGCAGCCGGCCCGCGTCGACCGCGGCGCGGTAGCGGATGTGGCTGACGAGGATCATCATCCAGGTCCAGATGCCGGCCGCGGTGGCGACGGAGGTGACGTAGAGGAACGCCTTCTCCGGGACGACGTAGTTCAGGACGACGCCGATGCCCATGAGCGCCACGGAGACGGTGATGCCGACGGCGGGCGTCTTGCGGGAGTTGAGCTTGCCGAACGCCTGCGGGGCCTCGCTGTTGGCGGCCAGGTCGCGCAGCATGCGGCCGGTGGAGTACATGCCCGAGTTGCAGGACGACAGGGCCGCGGTGAGCACGACGAAGTTGACGATACCGGCGGCGAGCGGGATGCCGATCTTGCCGAAGGCGTGCACGAAGGGGCTCTCGCCGGCGGAGAACTCGGTCCACTTGACGACGGAGAGGATCACCAGCAGCGCGCCGACGTAGAAGACGATGATGCGCCAGGGCAGGGTGTTGATGGCCTTGGGCAGGGTCTTCTCGGGGTTCTCGGACTCGCCCGCGGTGACGCCGACGAGCTCGACGGCGAGGTAGGCGAACATGACGCCCTGGAGCGTCATCAGGCTGGAGCCGATGCCGTTCGGGAAGAAGCCGTCGTGCGACCAGAGGTTGGAGACGGCGGCGGTGTCACCGGCGTCGGAGAAGCCGAGGGTGAGCACGCCGAGACCGATGACGATCATGCCGATGATGGCCGTGACCTTGATCATCGAGAACCAGAACTCGACCTCGCCGAAGATCTTGACGGAGATCAGGTTGACGCCGAAGAGCACCACCAGGAACACCAGGGCGCTGACCCACTGCGGGATCTCGGGGAACCAGAAGTGGATGTAGATCGCGGCGGCCGTGAGTTCGGCCATGCCGGTGACCACCCACATGAGCCAGTACGTCCAGCCCGTGACGAACCCGAAGAACGGGCCGAGGAACTCGCGGGCGTACTCGGCGAAGGAGCCGGAGACCGGACGGTAGAGCAGCAGCTCGCCCAGGGCTCGCATGATGAAGAAGATGATCACGCCCGCGAGGGCGTACATGAGGATGATGCTGGGCCCGGCCTTGGCGATGTTCGCCCCGGCGCCCATGAACAGACCGACGCCGATGGCGCCGCCGATCGCGATCATCTGGACCTGACGGCTGCCGAGTCCGCGCTCGTAGCCCTCTTCAGGTGCTTTCTCCGTGTCGACCTGCGCAGAGGTCATGTGTGGTGCGCCTTTCTCCATGCCGACCCGGGCCTCTCGTCGGCCTCGGATCGGGTTTCGATCCCCCCGGAATGATGGAGCTGAGCGGGCCCGCGAGCCCGCTCGTGCCTGGCCGGCGGTTGCCGGCTCGGTGGCGCACCCGGCCGAACATTCGGGTGGTGTTCTGCCGGGCGGTCGTGAAGATTTATCACGCCCGAAACACTGATCACGACGGCGCGATGTGGCACACCGCACAGGGAAAAGCAGACAAAGCGCACCCGAAGTGGCCATAGAAGGCGGGTGCGGTGATGCGATCGTTATCCGGATTTGAGTGTCCTCTGAGCGAACACCAATCGGTCACCCGCCGGTCACAGAACCTGCACCGATCAGGGCATAAGGGTTCCGACCAGCGTTTCCTGGAGTCCACCCAGCCACAGATAGGCCATCACCATCGGCTTGCGCGGGTCGTCGTCCGGAAGGCGGTAGAGGAGGTCGGTGTCCGCGTCGTCGGCGATCTCCAGCCGGGAGCCGATCGCGAGCCGCAGGTCGTTCAGAGCCCCGAGCCACTGCTGGGACTCCGCCGGCGACAGCTTCAGCACCGCGCCGCCCTCACCGGCCGAGGCCGAGGAGAGCGCGTCGAGGGAGCGGATCACGGCGAGGGCGCTGTCGCGCTTGCCGGCCCGCAGGTCGTTCTCGGTGTAGCGGCGGAACTCCGCGGAGAGCGCCCGCTGCTCCTCGACGTCCCGCGGCGAGGAGGGCTGCTCGGGGTCGCTGTAGGCGTCCGGGAAGAGCCGCCTGAGCACCGGATCGCTGGGCGGCTCGCTCGGCCCCTCGGCGAAGAGCTCGGCGAGCGGGTCGTCCGGGGCGTCCTCGGCGGGGCCCGGGCCGATGAGCTCCAGGAGCTGGACGGCCAGCGACCGGATGATGGAGATCTCGACGTCGTCGAGGGCGACGGCCGCGCCGCCGCCGGGGAGCGGTTCGAAGGTTCCGGGCATGAACGCCTTTTCGCTGCTGGGCGGGATGCTGGCTACTTGCGGTCCTGCTGGAGGGTCGCCCACAGGCCGTAGCCGTGCATGGCCTGCACGTCGCGCTCCATCTCCTCGCGGCTGCCGCTGGAGACGACCGCCCGGCCCTTGTGGTGGACGTCAAGCATGAGCTTGGTGGCCTTGTCCTTGGAGTAGCCGAAGTACGTCTGGAAGACGTACGTCACGTAGCTCATGAGGTTGACCGGGTCGTTGTGGACGATCGTGACCCACGGGACGTCCGGCTCGGGGACGGCGAAGACCTCCTCCGCCGACTCGGTGCGTTCGATCTCCAGGGGCGCGGGTGACGTCACACTGCCCATGCTGCCACCCGAGGGGGGTAGTCGCACAAACGGGCCTGGCCGCAAGGCGATCGCGTGTCCGAGGGCCGCAATCGTCAGATTGACGAAATGGGGGTACGCTCCTCTCCATACCGCGGACACCGGGGGACCGCCCCGAAACCCCCGGCCGACAGGCAACCCGGCGACGAACGGCGAGGAGAGCTGAAGTGGACGTAGCGGACCTTGGGCTGCCGGTGGACGTTCCCTCGACGGCGCTCTTCACGGACCAGTACGAGCTGACGATGCTGCGGGCCGCCCTCGAGGCGGGCACGGCCGAGCGGCGGAGCGTGTTCGAGGTCTTCACCCGGCGGCTGCCGAACGGGCGCCGCTACGGCGTCGTGGGAGGCACCGGCCGGGTGCTGGACGCGGTGGAGAACTTCCGCTTCGACACGGGTGTGCTGACCTTCCTGCACGAGCGGGGGATCGTCGACGAGGAGACCCTGCGGTGGCTCTCCGGCTACCGGTTCAGCGGCGACATCTGGGGCTACCCCGAGGGCGAGGTGTACTTCCCGGGCTCGCCGATCATGCGGGTCGAGGGCACCTTCGCCGAGTGCGTCCTGCTGGAGACGGTGATCCTGTCGATCCTCAACCACGACTCGGCGATCGCGGCTGCCGCCTCGCGCATGTCGGCGGCCGCCGGTGACCGGCCGCTGATCGAGATGGGTGCCCGGCGCACCCACGAGCTGGCGGCGGTGGCGGCCTCCCGGGCCGCGTACGTCGGCGGCTTCGCGACCACCTCCGACCTGGCGGCCGGCTTCCGCTACGGCATCCCCACCGTCGGCACCTCCGCGCACGCCTTCACCCTGCTGCACGACAGCGAGCGGGACGCCTTCCAGGCCCAGGTGCGCACACTGGGCCGCGGCACCACGCTGCTGGTGGACACCTACGACGTCGCCGAGGCGGTCCGCACGGCCGTCGAGGTCGCCGGGACCGAGCTGGGCGCGGTGCGGATCGACTCCGGCGACCTGCTGCTGGTCGCCCACCGGGTGCGGCAGCAGCTGGACGAGCTGGGCGCGAGGGACACGAAGATCGTCGTGACCTCGGACCTGGACGAGTACGCGATCGCCTCGCTCGCCGCGGCGCCGGTGGACGCCTACGGCGTCGGGACGCAGCTGGTGACCGGCTCCGGCCACCCCACCTCCTCGATGGTCTACAAGCTGGTCGCGCGGGCCGAGTCGTCCGACCCGAAGGCGCCGCTGGTGCCGGTGGCGAAGAAGTCCACCGGCGGCAAGACGTCGGTCGGCGGACGCAAGTGGGCCGCGCGGCGGCTGGACTCCTACGGGGTCGCCGAGGCCGAGGTGATCGGCACCGGACCGGTACCGGGCGACCTCGCGGACCGGCAACTCCTGGTCGAGCTGGTCAAGGGGGGCGAGGTGGTGGCGCGTGAGCCCCTGGACGCGGCGCGCGAGCGCCACACGAGGGCGCGCGCGGGGCTGCCGATGTCGGCCACACAGCTCTCGCGCGGGGAGCCCGTCCTGCCCACGGAGTACCTGCACGACAGCTCGGGTAGCTAGGTGGGGTGTGCCGTGATGCGCCGAGTCGCGACCCCTCCCGCCCGCTCCTCCCTGTCCATACGCTCGGTGGTTCACCGGCCGGGCTTGCCCACCTCACCGACCTCACAGACCTCATAGCCGAAGGACACCGACCATGCGCCGCGCCCTGATCGTCGTCGATGTGCAGAACGACTTCTGCGAGGGGGGCAGCCTCGCGGTGTCCGGCGGTGCCGACGTGGCCGCCGCCGTCACGGAACTGATCGGGCAGGCCGCCGGGTCCGGCTACCAGCACGTCGTGGCCACCCGTGATCACCACATCGCCCCCGGCGGCCACTTCTCCACCAACCCGGACTACGCCCGCTCCTGGCCCGCGCACTGCGTCGCCGGCACGGAGGGGGTCGGCTTCCACCCCAATTTCGCCCCCGCGGTCGCCTCCGGCTCGATCGACGCGGTGTTCGACAAGGGGGCTTACTCCGCCGCGTACAGCGGCTTCGAGGGCACCGACGAGAACGGCACGCCCCTGGCCGACTGGCTGCGCTCCCGCGAGGTCACCGAGGTCGATGTGGTCGGCATCGCCACGGACCACTGCGTACGGGCCACGGCCCTGGACGCCGCCCGTGAGGGCTTCCGTACGCACGTCCTGCTGGACCTGACGGCCGGAGTGGCCCAGGAGAGCACCGAGCGGGCCCTGGAGGAGCTGCGCGGGGCGGGTGTGGAGCTGTCGGGCAAGCCGGTCGTGCAGTAGCCCCGCGGCCCGGCCCCGGGTCGGTCAGGTGTGGGCCGGCGGGCGCCGCAGGAGGGCTCTGATCGGGCGCCACAGCTCCTGGACCAGGTCGGGGCCGGCCGCGACACCGTTGTCGGGGGCCGTGCGCCATATGAGGCCGTCCGGGTGGTGCAGGACCGCGGTGATCTCGTCGGGGGTCGGCGGGGCGGCGTTGCCGCGCAGGTAGACCGATCGCAGTCCGAGGTTGCGGAGCCTGGTCAGGGCCCGGGCGCGGTTCACGGAGTGGACGAGGACACGGACGGCGCCGGGACCGTCGGCTGCGGGGCTGGGCAGGTTCAGTGCCACCACCACCGTGCCGTTCGGCAGCTTGCAGAAGCCTCCTGCGGCCATGCGCTCATCCCCCCGTGTCGGTCGGTGTCAATAAGAGAGCCACAGGACGCACCTAAACACGGATCGGCGGTGACCCGCCAGTGGGTCACCGCCGATCATGTTCTGACCTGCAAGGATGCGGATTACCTACCCGCGGCGCCGACCTCCAGCTCGATCGTCGAGCCGTCCTTGGCTTCCTTGAGGATCTTGATCTTCGTGTTGGTGTCAGTGATCTTGACACCCGCGGTCGGGTTCGACTCGTCGTAGTAGTCGTTCTTCCGGTCGTTGAAGACCGAGACGCCCTTCGAGCCCGGGATGTACTTCGCCACGTCCGCCTTGTGCAGCGTCATGCCGTCGGTGCGGTAGAGGCTGAACGGCGAGTCGTAGGCCTGGATGCGGTTGCGCATCAGCGTGCCGTCGGCCCACTTCAGCTGGGCCGGGTGCGAGTCGATCGGCAGGACCAGACCGGTGCCCTGGTGCTGGCTGGTGTTGTTGTCCGCCTGGGAGGTGTCCCACTTCCAGATCAGCAGGCCGTTCTGGTACGCGTAGTGCTCCACCCAGTCCGGGCGCGCCGTGAAGCCGAAGTTGTACGGGCCGACCTTCAGCGTCTTGTCGTACGAGACGTACTGCCGGTTCTCGGCGATGTAGTACTGCGCGTAGTCCTTGGTGAAGGACGCGCCGATGCGGGAGAAGCCGTTGGCCTTCCACGCGGCGTCCGCGCTCTCGGCGTTGTCGGAGAAGACCGGCGTGCCGTCGGCGGTCACCGTGATCGAGTCGGCCGCGAAGCCCTTCTGGGCGACGCCGCCGTCGGTCTGGTAGCGGAAGCGCAGGTCGACCTTCTTGCCGGCGTAGGCGTCGAGCGAGAAGGCGAGCTTCTTGTAGCCGTCGACCGTGCCGGTCAGGACCGGCTTGTCGCTGCCGTCGCGCGGGATCGGCTGGCCGTCCACCGTGCCGTCCAGAGCGGTCCAGTTGGCGCCGCCGTCGGTCGAGACCTCGGTGTAGAGGTAGTCGTAGTTGGCCTCGATGTCGTACCAGCCGTCGAGGGTCAGCTGCGCCTTGGACTTGCCGGTGAGGTCGACCGAACGCGTCAGCGTGTTCTTGAGGTTGTCACCGCTGCCGCTCCACCACTGGGCCTTGCCCTCGGCGGGGGCGACGATCTCGGTGGTGACCGCCTTCTTGGGCAGGTCGACGACCAGGGCCTGCTTGTGCTTGGTGTTGTACTCGGCCACGCCCAGCTTGTGCCAGGAGTTGACGCCGGCCTTGGCCTTGTCGTAGTTCAGCCAGCCGAGCTGCAGCTTGTCCCAGGCGGTCATGTCGCCGGGCAGGTCGCCGATCTCGTTCTTGCCGGTGCCGAGCCAGGAACCGGACGACATCAGCGTCCAGAAACCGGTGGAGTTCTCGCCGCCCGAGGTGTCGTAGTGGTCCGGCAGACCGAGGTCGTGGCCGTACTCGTGGGCGTAGACGCCGAGTCCGCCGTTCTCCGGCTGGACGGTGTAGTCGCCGACCCAGATGCCGGTGTCGCCGATCTTCGCGCCGCCGAGCTTGTTGTTCGCGGGGCCGGTGGCGCCGGCGTCGGTGCCGAAGGCGTACCAGCGGTGGGCCCAGATCGCGTCGGTGCCCTGGGCGCCGCCGCCCGCGGACTCGTCCTCGCCCGCGTGCACGATCTGGAAGTGGTCGATGTAGCCGTCGGGCTCGTTGAAGTCGCCGTCGCCGTCGAAGTCGTAACGGTCCCACTCGTCGAACCGGGCGACGTCCGCCTTGATCTGGGCGTCGGTGCGGCCCGCGGCCTTCTGCTGGGCGACCCAGGAGTTCAGACCGTCGCTGACGACGTTCCACACGCTCGGGCAGTTGGTGTCACCGCAGGAGTTGTTGCCGTAACGGGCCTCGTTGTAGGGGACCTTGACCCAGTCGGAGACCTCGCCGTCGACGGAGTAGCGGCCCGAGGACTGCTTCTCGTAGTAGGTCTTGACCGAGTCGACGCCCTTGCCGTGACCGAAGTACAGGTCCTGGAAGTACTCCTGGTCGTAGTCGGCCCTCCACGCCGTGGAGTTGTCCTTCTTGCGGTCGGGCTTGGGTATCGCGTTGTGCAGCGGGCCCGCGGTGCCGCCGTAGCGGCTGTCGACCTTGTCTCCGAACTCGACCAGGATCGTGAAGATCTTGTCGGTCTTCTCACGGCCGAGCTCGACGTACTTGTCGTCGCCCTTCTTGCCCTTGAGCTGGACGACCTTCGAGCCCTCGCGGTTCTTGACCTTGCTCTTGCCCGATATGACCTGCTTCAGGGCCTCCTGGCGCTGAGCGTCCTGCGTCTTGCTCAGGGGGCCTTCGAGGTCGTGCTCGTCGTGGTGACGATCCGCCGGGTCGTGCCGGTCCACGGTGGTGGACCGGGGGGCCGAGGCGTCGTCGGCCACCGCGTACGTGGAGGCGGTGGCAGTGGCCGCCGCGAGCGCCACGCTTATGGCGGCCGCTCTGAACGTCCAGGGTCTACTGGTCACTTGAGATCCTCCCCCGCGTTCGGGCGCGCGGCAGGCAGGGTCCCGGTCATGGAAATCCGCGCGCGCGTGATCAACGCGTGTAGTCAAGTGACGACATTTGACTAGAGGTTTAGAAGAAAAGACAGACCTTGACTTGGACAGGTCAAGTGCACTATGCGGAGGCAACGTTCGTTTTACGGACAACCAAACGGTTGTCCCACGACCCTCCCCCGACCCTCCCCACCGGCCGTGTGGGGCCGCCCCGTCGGCCGTGCCGGGCCTGCCCAGCGGCCATGCGGGCGCGTGCGCCTGTCCACTGGATGGACGTCATGACTCCGTGCGCCCCCTGTGCACCGCCCTTGTTGGTTAGGTCACGCTTACCGCCGGTTCCGGTCGGGCACCCTGCCCGAGAGAATGTCGTTCGGCAGAACGCCCGGAAGCCGGCGGAATGCCGGGCCGACACCCCCGTGGACCCCCACTTTCGAGGACATGATGGCCATGCCCCGTCCGACTGCCGCACAGCTCGCCTACGGCTCGTGCACCGTGATCTTCTCGACCCTCGCCATGCTGCTGCTGTCCCGGACGAGTTCGGGTGCGGGGATCGCCATCATCGCCCTCGCGGCGCTCGCCCTGGGACTGCTGGTCGCCATGACGGTGCCACTGCCCGGGAAACGCCCGGCCGCGGTGGAACAGCCCGCACCCCCCGAGCCGCTCCGGGCCTCGGTCCCGGCGCAGGCCCCGGAGCCGGTGCGCGAACGGGCGGCCTCCTGACCGCCCGCTGACCCTTCATCACCGCCTGCCGTTCGCCGGCTGCCTCATCTGGTGCTCACCACGACCGTCTTGGCCGCCTTGTCGTGCAGGCCCTGCTTGTAAGGCCGGTCGAAGTAGCTCCAGCCGCCCGAGATCGCGGTCCAGAAGCAGAAGCAGCAGAAGGCGAACGGGATCCACAGCACCGCGGCCCGCAGCAGCGCCGTCTGTACGGAGGGCGTCGCACCGTTGTCCAGGTTCGCCACACGCATGCGCAGCAGCCGCTTGCCGAGGGTCTGGCCGTTCCGCGCGGTCATGGCCGTGTCGTAGGCGATGTAGAGGACGGCGGCGACGGCAGCCTGCCAGAGCGACTTGCCGACCTCGATACGGTCGCTGTCCACGTCGTACTCGTCGACGTTCAGGGCCCATGTGAGCAGCCAGACGACGGCACCCACCAGGATCATGTCGATGATGCGCGCGAGCGTGCGCAGGGCGCTGTCGCCGAGCGGGGGCATGCCGGCGAGGGGGTCGGCGGCATAGGGGCCACCGCCGTAGGGGCCACCGCCGGGGGGAACGCCACCGCCGGGGGGACCGCCGCCGCCAGGGGGGCCAGTTCCGAAGCCGTCGCCCGGGCCGCCGGCAGGACCGCCGGGACCGCCCGGGCCGCCACCCCCGTACGGCGGGGGTTCGCTGCCGTGGGGCGGCCCCGTGCCCTCGTCCGGAGGCTCGTTCGGGGGACGCTTCCGGAACGGGTCGTCTTCCGGGGGTTCCTGATCGGGGCCGGGGGGCGGTTCACTGCTCATGGCCCGAGTCGACCGCGATCCCCCGGGCTCCGCATCCGGCGGACGGCTGTCCGAGGGAGCCTCAGCCCGCCACGAACGTGTGTGCCGCCTTGTCGTGCCAGCACTGGCGCCAGGGCCGGTCGAACAGGCACCAGGCGACGCCGACGATCCCCACGACGAGGAGCCCGGGCACGCTGTAGACCAGCCAGCGGCGCAGGGCCGCGCCGAACTCCGGGGAGTCGTGCGCCTCGATGTCCCGCACTTCCAGGCCCATCAGCTTCTTGCCGAGCGTGCGGCCCCACTTGGCGGTCGGCAGCACCTCGCACAGGACACCGGCGAGCAGCAGGACGGCCAGGATGATGCCGAGGTAGACGGAGGTGGTCCCGTCGAGCAGCCAGACCGTGACGGTCTCACCGGAGAGCCTGGCCGCGTCGATCTTCTCGTCGACGTGGTCGATCGCCGCGCTGCCGAGCGGCACTGCGGCCGTGGCGGTGAGGGCCGCGAGCACGACGGTGTCCAGCAGCCGGGCGGCCAGGCGCTTGCCGAGCCCGGCGGGGCGTGCCTCCGCCTGGCGCCGGGCGGCCGCCTGGAACACGTCCTCGACCGGCGGTTTCCAGGGCGCGACGGGCTGCTCCTCCCCGCCGCCGGCTCCGGCCAGCCGGTGCACCTGCTGCGCCCAGGAGGACTGGCCGCCGCCGGGGCCAGGGCTGAGCGGGGTGCCGGACGGGGAGGCGGCGGTACCGGGCCGGGCGGTGCCGGGGCCGCCGGACTGCGGAGGGACGGTGGGTGCCGCCTGGGGTCCGGACAGTGCGGTCGGGGCGGCCCCTGAGGCCGGTGCGCCGGCGCTCCCGGCCCCCGCCTGAGCGGCGGAGGCCCGGGCGGCGGCCGCCTTGCCCGCACCGAAACCGGGCCCCGCAGAACCGCTCCCCGGGCCGGTGGGCCCGGCCTGCGGGCCGAACGTGGGTCCCGACGGGCTCCCTCCGGAGTCCGCCGAACCGGGCGGGCCCGCGAAGGCGGACGCCGCACTGCCCGGGGCGGGCCCGAAGCCACCGCCGGGCGCCCCGGCCTGCGGGCCGAACCCGGAAGCCGCCGGGCCGCTGCCCGATCCGCCCGCGCCCGCCGGTCCGAAACCCGGAGCCGGAGAGCCGCCCCCGGGGCCACCGGCGCCGCCCTGCGCGCCGCTCCCTGCCGCGCCACGGCCCCCGGCCCCCGGTCCCCCGGCCGGTTCCGCCCCACCGGCCGGGCCCGTGCGCGGGGACACCGCGCGGAACGTCATCGTGCCGTCGTCGGGCGCGTCGGCCGGCGCCCCTCCCCCGGACTTCCCCGTGGGGCGGCGGAACACGAACGTGCCGCCCCCCGCCGCGGCGTTCGCCTCCCGGTCGGCCGGGGAGGCGTCCGCCGTGCCGTCGGTGCGTGCGGACTCCCCGTCGGGCCGCCGGTCGGTGTGCGGCAGCCTCGGGTCGGCGCCCTGGGCGCCCTGTGGGGCCGCGGCCTGTGCCCCCTGCGGCGCACCCCACGAGACACGGCGGTCCTGACCGCCGCCGAAGCCGGACTGACGGGAACGGTCGGCGCCCCAGGCCGAGGCCGGTTCGGGACGGCTGCCGTGCTGGGCGTCGGCGGCGGACGGCGACTCGGACGGCTCCTCGACCGGGTCCTCGTCGAAGAAGTGCGGGCCGGTCTCCTCGACCGGAGCCGGCTGCGCCGCGCCCGCTCCGGGCGGCGGCGCGAGCGACTCGCCCTCCCCGGGGGCCGGACGGCTGGTGCCCGGCACCCAGGAGGCACCGTTCCAGTACCGGACATATCCAGGAATGGAAGGGTCCGGGTAATACCCTTCGCGGGGCCTGTCGTCACCGGGGGCCGGGGTTGGGGCGCTCATGTCCGTCGTCCCGTATCTGCTCGGGGGCCAAATGGGGGCCTCCACATCTATCAGACCCGCGCAAGCCCCACGGCCGCTCCCACGGGACCCGACCCTTTCGAGCACCGATGTGCTACGCACCGCACCGCCGCCGCGGATCCCCCTGTGGCAAAACTCCCCGCAAGTCGCGTAATGCCGCGGCCGTGGCCCGCTCTCTCCTTCCGAGCGGCCCGCAACGGGCAGCCGTCAGGGGAAGGGAAGACCGTCATGCACACCGTCGTGGAGCGGGAACTGGAGCTGAAGCTCGTCCTGTCGCCCGAACGCAGGGTCCCGGTGCCCGCCCGGCTCGGGTACCTCACCGACGACCCCTACGCCGTCCACGTGACCTTCCACATCGACACCCGGCACCCGGTGTACTGGACATTCGCCCGGGACCTGCTGGTGGAAGGCGTCTTCCGGCCCTGCGGGCAGGGGGACGTGCGGGTCTGGCCGACGAAGACGGAGGGGCGCAGCGTCGTCCTGATGGCGCTGAGTTCACCCGCCGGGGACGCCCTGCTGGAGGCTCCGGCGGCGGCGGTGTCGGCCTGGCTGGAGCGCACGCTGCGGGTGGTCCCGCCGGGGACGGAGGGCGAGCGGCTGGGGCTGGACGACGAGCTGGCCCAGTTGCTCGCCCAGTGAGGGCTTCAGAAGAGCTTGCCGGGGTTCAGGATGTTCAGCGGGTCGAAGGCATGTTTGACGGCCCGTTGCATCTCCATGCCCACGGGGCCGATCTCGCGCGCCAGCCACTCCTTCTTCAGGACGCCGACGCCGTGCTCGCCGGTGATGGTGCCGCCGAGTTCCAGGCCGAGGGCCATGATCTCGTCGAAGGACTCGCGGGCGCGCCGGGACTCGTCGGGGTCCGCCGGATCGAAACAGACCGTCGGGTGGGTGTTGCCGTCGCCCGCGTGGGCGACCACACCGATGGTGAGCCGGTACTTCTCGGCGATCCGGTCGACCCCTTCGAGCATCTCGCCGAGCCGGGACCGCGGCACGCACACGTCGTCGATCATGGTCACGCCCTTGACCGCCTCCAGCGCGGTGAGCGACAACCGCCGTGCCTTGAGCAGCAGTTCGGACTCGGCCACGTCGTCGGCGGGCACGACCTGGGTGGCGCCGGCCGCCTCGCACAGGGCGCCCACGGCGGCGAGGTCGGCGGCCGGGGCGGTGGTGTCGAACGCGGCCAGCAGCAGGGCCTCGGTGCTCTCGGGAAGGCCCATCTGCGCCATGTCGTTGACGGCCTTGACCGTCGTACGGTCCATGAGTTCCAGGAGTGACGGGACGTGGCCGCCCTCCATGATGCGGCAGACGGCGTCGCAGGCCGCCGCGGCGGAGGCGAACTCGGCGGCCAGCACCAGCTGCTCGGGCGGCTTGGGACGCAGCCCGAGGACGGCCCGTACGACGATGCCGAGCGAGCCCTCCGAGCCGACGAACAGCCGGGTCAGGTCGTAGCCGGCGACGCCCTTGGCGGTGCGGCGGCCGGTGGACATGAGCCGCCCGTCGGCGAGCACCACGTCCAGTCCGAGAACGTACTCGGCGGTGACCCCGTACTTCACGCAGCACAGGCCGCCGGACGCCGTGCCGATGTTGCCGCCGATGGTGCACATCTCCCAGCTGGAGGGGTCCGGCGGGTAGTAGAGGCCGTGTGCGCCGACGGCCCGGGACAGGGCGGCGTTGATCACTCCCGGCTCGACGACGGCGATGCGGTCGACCGGGTTGATCTCCAGGATCCGGTCCATCTTCGTCAGGGAGAGCACGACGCAGCCGTCGGAGGCGTTGGCGGCGCCGGACAGTCCGGTGCGGGCGCCCTGCGGGACGACGGGGACGCGCAGGGCGGTGGCGGTGCGCATCACATGCTGGACCTGCTCGGTCGTGCGGGGCAGCACGACCACGGCCGGGGTGCCGGCCGGGCAGAAGCTCGCCATGTCGTTGGCGTAGGAGGCCGTGACGTCCGGGTCGGTGAGGACCGCTTCGGCGGGCAGGCCGCCGAGCAGCAGGTCCACCAGGGTGCCGGTCGCCGCGGTGTCCTCGGAGCGGGGCGCTTCGATACGGCTCATGATCACAGGTTCGCACCCGGGGCCATCGGTGTGAACCCCGTCGGCGGCACCCTTCGGCTGCCCGGGTGGGGTCGTCGTACTGACGCACAGTGAGGCCCATGGAGAACCAGCAGGAGGGCCCGGTGGGGCCGGAGAGCGGCTGGAAGCGCCGCGTGCGCTCGCGGCCGGTGCTGATCGCTTCCGTCGCGGGGTGTGCCGTGCTGGGCGGGGTGCTGGTGCTGGTGCCGTGGGACCGGCCGGCCGGACCCGCGGCGCCGTCTCCGGGGGCACCGGCCATGGTGGCGCTCGACAGCGGGGTGCCGGCCGGGCTGCCCGACCTGGCGAAGCTGATCGAGGAGCGGGCCGGGGCCGTACGCGAGCGGCCGCGGGACGCGGCGTCCTGGGCGGTGCTCGGGACGGCCTATGCGGAGCAGGGGCGGCGCCTCGCGGACCCGGCGTACTACCCCCGTGCCGAGAAGGCGCTGCGGACGTCGCTGAGGGTGCGGCCGCAGCGCAACACCCGGGCCCTGGCGGGTCTTGCCGCACTGTCGCTCGCCCGCCGGGACTTTCCTGCCGCGCGCCGGTGGGGCGAGGCGGCGCTGGAGCTGGAGCCGCGGCGGTGGGCGACGTATCCGCTGCTCATCGACGCGTACACCGGGCTCGGTGACCAGAATTCGGCCAAGCGGACGCTGGACCGGCTGACCGCGTCGCGCTCCGGCCCCGCCGTGCTGGCGCGGGCGGCGGCCGTCTACCGGGACCGGGGCTGGCGGGAGGACGCGGCGGCCTCGCTGGCGGACGCGGCGGCGGGCGCGCGGGCTCCCGCCGAGCGGGCCGCCTATCTGGAGCAGGCCGGTCAACTGGCGTTCGAACGGGGGGATCCCGGCGTCGCGCTGCGGCACTTCCGGGAGGCGGTCCGCCTCGACGCCGACCAGCGGGCGGCGCAGGCCGGGCAGGGCCGTGCCCTGGCGGCCCTCGGCAGGCCGACGGAGGCCCTGAGCGTCTACCGGGCGGCCCTCGCCGGGCAGCCGTGCCCGCGGTACGCCCTGGAGCTGGGCGAGTTGTACGAGTCACTGGGCATGCCGGAGGAAGCCCGGGTGCGGTACGACCTGCTGCGGGAGCGGGTACGGCACGCCGCCGCGGGCGGCGCCGACGAGGAGCTGGTGCTGGGGCGGTTCGAGGCCGACCACGGCGATCCGGGGACGGCGGTACGGCGTCTGCGGGCGGAGTGGAGGCGCCGGCCTGCGACGGAGGTCGCGGACGCGCTGGGGTGGGCGCTGCACCGGGCCGGGGAGTCCGCCGAGGGCCTGCGGTTCGCACTGGTGGCGACGGATCCCGTGCGCGGGGGCGGGACGAAGGACGCGGTGGCCATGTACCACCGGGGCATGATCGAGCGGGAGCTGGGGCGCGACGGCGCGGCCCGCCGGCACCTCACGGAGGCACTGCGGATCAACCCGCACTTCTCCCCGCTGGGGGTGCCCGCGGCGCGGGCGGCACTGCGGGCGCTGGGCGAACCGCCGGACGAAGGAGTGCCGCAGCTGGACGGCGGGGCGGGATAGCCGGGCGGCGGCGCACCCACGGCCACGGCCGAGCCGCCGCCCGGCGGGACACGGACCCGCACTGCGCCTACGGATGGCAGCGGGCGGCCCCGGCGGGGGGCCGGCGCGGCGTCGGCGGGTCGTGCGGGTGCCCCGTGACACCCGCACGACCCGGGGTTGCGGCGGCTACAGGTTGCCGCGGCGGTCCTGCTCGCGTTCGATCGCCTCGAAGAGGGCCTTGAAGTTGCCCTTGCCGAAGCCCATCGAGCCGTGGCGCTCGATGATCTCGAAGAAGACGGTCGGGCGGTCCTGGACCGGCTTGGTGAAGATCTGCAGCAGGTAGCCGTCCTCGTCGCGGTCGGCGAGGATCTTCAGTTCGCGCAGGGTGTCGATCGGGACGCGGGTCTCGCCGACCCACTCCCCCAGGGTGTCGTAGTAGGAGTCGGGCGTGTTGAGGAACTCCACGCCGGCCGCGCGCATCGTGCGGACCGTCTGGACGATGTCGCCCGTGTTGAGGGCGATGTGCTGCACGCCCGCGCCGCCGTAGAACTCCAGGTACTCGTCGATCTGGGACTTCTTCTTGGCGACGGCCGGCTCGTTGATCGGGAACTTGACCTTGAGCGTGCCGTCGGCGACGACCTTCGACATCAGGGCGCTGTACTCGGTGGCGATGTCGTCGCCCACGAACTCCTTCATGTTCGTGAAGCCCATCACCTTGTTGTAGAAGCCGACCCATTCGTTCATGCGGCCGAGTTCGACGTTGCCGACGCAGTGGTCGATCGCCTGGAAGGTGCGCTGGGCGGGCGGCTCCACGATCGGCTCGGCGGCGACGTAACCGGGCAGATAGGGGCCGTCGTAGCCGGAGCGTTCGACCAGGGTGTGGCGGGTCTCGCCGTAGGTGGCGATGGCGGCCAGGACGACCGTGCCGTGCTCGTCCTTCAGCTCGTACGGCTCGGCGACCGAGCGGGCGCCGTGCTCCAGGGCGTAGGCGTACGCGGCGCGCGCGTCCGGGACTTCGATGGCGAGGTCCACCACACCGTCGCCGTGCTCGGCGACGTGCTGCGCGAGGAAGTGGCCCCAGTCGGTGGTGGGCTTGATGACCGAGGTGAGGACGAAGCGGGCGGAGCCGTTCTCCAGGACGTACGCGGCGGTCTCGCGGCTGCCGTTCTCCGGTCCGGAGTAGGCGACCAGCTTCATGCCGAAGGCGGTGGAGTAGTAGTGCGCCGCCTGCTTGGCGTTGCCCACGGCGAAGACGACCGCGTCCATTCCCTTGACCGGGAAGGGGTCGGCCTGCCGGGCGGTGTCGGGAGTGTGGTCTGTGGTCTGCGTCATAGCCGCAGGGTCTCCCTGCCCCGCAAGGTGCGCAATAGTTTGTATTTTGACTGGGCAATCTGTTCAGCGATACGGCCGTATCGGCGGCCCTTCTGTACATGATGACCATGCCGGAGGCTGCTGTGGCGATCGATCATCTGGACGGCCGGATCATTCTGCTGCTCGCCCGCGAACCGCGGATCGGGGTGCTGGAGATGTCCCGGCGGCTGGGGGTGGCCCGGGGCACCGCGCAGGCGCGGCTGGACCGGCTTCAGTCGAACGGAGTCATCCGCGGATTCGGTCCGCAGGTGGATCCGGCCGCGCTCGGCTACCCGGTCACGGCGTTCGCCACGCTCCAGATCCGGCAGGGGCAAGGGCCCGACGTACGGGCCCACTTGGCGACCGTGCCGGAGGTGCTGGAACTGCACACGACCACCGGCACCGGGGACATGCTGTGCCGTCTCGTGGCCCGCTCCAACGCCGATCTCCAGCGTGTGATCGACCGGGTCGTCGGTTTTGATGGCATCGTCCGGGCCTCCACGGCGATCGTCATGGAGAACCCCGTTCCGCTGCGGATCATCCCGCTCGTGGAGCAGGCCGCGGAGGAGACCTGACGTGGAGGGGTGAGCCCGTGTGAACTTCTGGGAGTACCTGGTCAACCGGCACCAGCAGCTGCTCACGGACGCCTACCAGCACGCGAGCGTGGTCTTCCAGTGCATGGTCGTGGCGACCGCGCTCGGGGTGCTGATCGGTGTGGTCACGTACCGCAGCGAGTGGGCCGGGAACCTCGCGACCACGACCACCGCCACCATCCTGACCGTGCCGGCGCTCGCCCTGATCGGTCTGCTCATCCCCCTCGTGGGCCTCGGCGTGCCGCCCACGGTGATCGCACTGACCCTGTACGGGCTGCTGCCGGTCGTGCGCAACGCGATCGTCGGGCTGCGCGGGGTCGATCCCGCGCTGGTGGACGCGGCGACGGGCATCGGGATGTCCCGGCCGGCCCGGCTGCTGCGGATCGAGCTGCCGCTGGCCTGGCCGCCCATCCTGACCGGGATCCGCGTCTCCACCCAGATGCTGATGGGCATCGCTGCCATCGCGGCCTACGCCTCCGGCCCCGGACTCGGCAACGTCATCTTCCGCGGCCTCGCCTCGCTGGGCAGCGCCAACGCGCTCAACCAGGTCCTCGCGGGCACGCTCGGCATCATCATCCTGGCACTGCTGTTCGACGCCGCGTACGTCCTGATCGGACGGCTGACCATTCCCAGGGGGATCCGTGCCTGAGACCGGCGACCACGGCGCCTCGATCGAGCTGGAGAGCCTGACCAAGCGCTACCCGGGCAGTGCGCAGCCGGCCGTGGACAACGTGAGCATGCAGATCAAGGCGGGCGAGGTCGTCGTCTTCGTCGGCCCCTCGGGCTGCGGCAAGTCGACCACGCTCAAGATGATCAACCGGCTGATCGAGCCGACCGGCGGCCGCATCCGGATCGGCGGCGAGGACGTCACCGACATGGACCCGGTCAAGCTGCGCCGCAAGGTCGGCTACGCCATCCAGTCCGCCGGGCTCTTCCCGCACATGACGGTGGCGCAGAACATCGGGATCGTCCCCAGGATGATCGGCTGGCCGAAGGCGCGGATCAAGGAGCGCACCGAGGAGCTCCTCGATCTCGTGGGCCTCGACCCCGGGGAGTTCCAGGGCCGCTACCCGCGTCGGCTGTCCGGCGGGCAGCAGCAGCGCGTGGGCGTGGCCCGGGCACTGGCCGCCGACCCGCCGGTGCTGCTGATGGACGAGCCGTTCGGGGCGGTGGACCCGATCACCCGCGACCACCTCCAGGACGAGCTGATCCGCCTCCAGCACGAGCTGCACAAGACGATCGTCTTCGTCACCCACGACTTCGACGAGGCGATCAAGATCGGCGACCGGATCGCCGTGCTGCGCGAACGGTCGCACATCGCGCAGTTCGACACCCCCGAGGCGATCCTCACCAACCCGGCGGACGACTTCGTGTCCGGGTTCGTCGGCGCCGGCGCGGCGCTGAAGCGGCTGAACCTGACCCGCGTACGGGACGTGGAGATCACCGAGTACCCGACGGTCACGGTCGACGACCCGCTGCAGCAGATCTTCAACCTGCTGCGGACCAGCGGCAGCAACGAGATCCTGCTGCTCGACCGGCGCCGTCGCCCCTACAAGTGGCTGCGGCGCGGCGATCTGATGCGGGCCCGGGGCTCGCTGGCCCGCGCCGGGACCCTGGTGAGCGACACGGTCACCCGGGACGCGACCCTGCGGGACGCGCTGGAGGCGGTGCTCACCGACAACGCCGGGCGGGTGGCGGTGACCGGGCGGCGCGGTGAGTACACGGGCGTCGTCGACATGGAGACGCTCATGAACTCCGTGCACGAGATGCTGGAGGCCGACCGGCTCGACGCGATGGAGCACCAGCACGAACTGGAGTCGCTGCGGGCCTCGCAGACGCACGCGGAGCAGGAGGGGGCCCAGGGCCCGGCGGGCGTGGGCGGCGGCCCGGGAGGGGAGCGGTGACGGCGACGGGGGTCGAGGAGACCTCCGAGCCCGTCCCGCAGGCGCCTTCGGCACAGCGCCCGCCCGCCCGTGTGACCTGGCAGAAGCTGACGTTCCTGCCAGTCGCCCTGATCGCCGTGCTGCTCGCCACCTGGCTCTGGTTCCAGCAGGCCGACCTGGACGCGCTCACCCGCAACGCCCTGTCGGGCGGCCAGGTCACCAAGGCGCTGTGGCAGCACATCCAGCTGACCGTGATCTCCACGTTCTTCGTGCTGATCATCGCGATCCCGCTGGGCATCCTGCTGACCCGCGGGGCGATGAGCAGGGCCACGCCGGTGGCGATGGCGCTCGCCAACACGGGCCAGGCGACCCCGGCGATCGGCCTGCTCGCCCTCCTGGTGATCTGGCTGGGCATCGGCCGCAGGGCCGCCCTGATCGGCATGATCATCTACGCCATCCTGCCGGTGCTCGCCAACACGATCACGGGCCTGAAGGCCAACGACCCGACCCTGCTGGAGGCGGCCCGCGGCATCGGTATGTCGCCCTCGGGGGTGCTGCGGAGGGTGGAACTCCCGCTCGCGGTCCCGCTGATCCTCGCGGGTGTGCGCACGGCCCTCGTCCTGAACGTCGGCACGGCGACCCTGGCGGTCTTCGGCGGGGGCGGCGGCCTCGGTGTGCTGATCACGACCGGGATCACCAACCAGCGGATGCCGGTGCTGGTGCTGGGTTCGGTCCTCACGGTGGTGCTGGCGCTGCTGGTGGACTGGATGGCGTCGATCGTCGAACTGCTGCTGCGGCCGCGGGGGTTGCAGCCATGAGGGAGCGTACGTGCCTGGCGGCCGCGGGTCTGCTGCTGACGGCCGCGGGTTGCGGCCTGACCAGTGGCTCTCCCCTGACCGACGATGTGAAGCCGGGCTCGATCGGCCGGGGCGAGCCGCTGAAGGGGGCGCATCTGACGGTGACGTCGAAGTCGTTCACCGAGCAGCTGATCCTCGGCTCGATCATGGGCATCGCGTTCGAAGCGGCCGGCGCGGACGTGATCGACCGCACCGGCATCCAGGGGTCCATCGGCAGCCGCGAGGCGGTCCGCAAGGGCGACGCGGACGCCGGGTACGAGTACACGGGCACGGCCTGGATCACCTACCTCGGGCACAGCGAGCCGATCACCGATCCGCAGGAGCAGTGGGAGGTGGTGAAGAAGGAGGACGCGGGCAACGGGCTGGTCTGGCTGCCGCCGTCGAAGCTCGACAACACGTACGCGCTGGCGATGAACCAGCAGAACGCGAAGAAGTACGGCACGAAGACCATGTCGGACGTGGCGAAGCTGGCGAAGTCCGACCCCGGGGCCGTGAAGCTGTGCGTGGAGGTCGAGTTCGCCAACCGGGCGGACGGGCTGCCGGGCATGCAGAAGGCCTACGGCATGGACGTCCCGGCGCGGAACATCACGCAGATGGACACCGGGATCATCTACACGCAGACCGCGAAGGGCAACTGCACGTACGGGGAGGTGTTCACCACCGACGGGCGTATCAAGTCGATGAACCTGGTGGTGATGGACGACGACAAGAAGTTCTTCCCCAACTACAACGCCGCCCCGATGATCAACGCGAAGTCCCTGGAGGAGTGGCCGGCGATCGCGGAGGTCCTGAACCCCGTGACGGCCAGGCTGAACAACTCCGTGGCGCAGACGCTGAACGCGAAGGTGGACGTGGACGGTGAGGATCCGCACCAGGTGGCGCTGGACTGGATGGTGCAGGAGGGGTTCGTCAAGGAGGGGTGAGTTACAAAGAGACGGTTGCAAAGAGAGCTTTGCAACGCTACCTTTGCATCGTGAGCGAGACCGAGAAGACACCCGTACGGCAACTCGACGCCCGGTCCCTGCGGGGGCTGGCGCACCCTCTGCGCATGCAGCTGCTGGACGCCCTGCGATTCGGCGGCCCCGCGACCGCCTCCCAACTGGCCCAGAAGCTGGGCGAATCCAGCGGGGCCACCAGCTACCACCTGCGTCAGCTCGCGGAGTACGGCTTCGTGGAAGACGCACCCGAGCACGGCAAGGGGCGCGAGCGGTGGTGGAAGGCCGTCCACAGCGGCCTCCGCTTCGACGACTCCCTGCTCGCCGACTCGGACCCGGCCGTACGCGGGGCGGCGGACATGTATCTGCACGAGGTCGCCACCACGCAGACCCGGGCTCTGTCCACCTGGCTGGGCAATCGCGACTCCTGGACCGAGGAGTGGGGCCGCTCCTGGGACATGAGCAGCGCGACGCTGAGCCTCACGCCCGAACTGACGCGGGAACTCGTCGAGAAGATGCACGCCCTGGTCGAGACCTACCGCGACCGTGCCGTCACCGAGGACTCACCCGGCGCCGAGCAGGTCCGCATCCATACGCACGCCTTCCCCATCCAAACCGACTGAAGGGTCTGCCATGCACCCGGACATCCACCTCACCCTGCACCACGCCCGCGCCGCCGAGCTGCGTGCCGAGGCCGAACCCCGTCCGGCGCACCGCCACGCACTCCGTACGCGACTGGGCTGGACCCTCATAGAGGTCGGGCTGAAGCTCGCCACCCGGCCGGGGCCGCTCCCCGCCCACTAACAACTCGGCACGGAGCCCTTCCCCGTCTCCAGGGCCACCAGGGAACTGACCGTGCTCTTCAGAGTGGTCACCGGGATCAGCCGCAGCCCCTTCGGAAGCTCGGCGCGGGCGTCCCCGCACTCCGCCTTGGGGACCAGGAACACCGTCGCCCCGTCCCGCTTCGCGGCCTGCGTCTTGAGGGCGACGCCCCCGACCGCGCCGACCCGCCCGGCCGCGTCGATCGTGCCCGTACCGGCGATCACCCGGCCACCGGTCAGATCCCCACCCGTGCCGTCGCCGTCGAGCTTGTCGACGATGCCGAGGGAGAAGAGCAGCCCCGCACTGGGCCCGCCCACGTCCGCGAGCTTCAGGCTGACCTCGACGTCCTTGTCGTCGAGGCCGAGGTACCCCAGCGCGGCCTGCGTCGCCGCGTCCTGGGACTCCTTCATCTGCTTCTCGTTGTGCCGCTCGATCTCCTTGACGCTGTCCCCGCTCGGGTAGACGGAGTCGCGCGGCATGACCGCCTGGTCGGTGCGGAACCAGCTGTCGATGACGTCGGGGAGCGAGACCCGGGTGTCCGGGGAGGTCGCCTCGATGGTGGTCATCCGCAGCTGCCCGCGGGTGTCCCGGACCGGAGCGCCCGAGATGGTGATCACCTGCGTGCCCTTGTTCTCGCCGAGCACGTTCGCCGTCAGGCCCGGCTGCGCCACCGAGAACGGCAGCGGCGCGAACACCGCCGTCGCGAGCAGGGCCACGACGGGCAGGGCGCAGACGGCGACGGCCTGGGGGCGCGTGAGGCGAGAGAACACGGGATCAATCTAACGCGGAGGCGCGATACCACCGGGACCAGGGCGTCGGGGGCCGGTGCGGGGAGACCGCACGGCGTCGGCGCAGGGCTCCCGGACGGCCGGTGCGGTGAGGGCGCAGGCGTCGCGCAGGGCTTCCAGAGGGTCGGCGCGGTGAGTCGCAGGCGTCGAGCAAGGTTTCCCGACGGCCGGTACGGGGAGGCCGCAGGCGCCGCGCAGGGCTTCCAGGCCGCCGGGGCGAGCAGGCCCGGGGGCGAGGAGGCCCGGGGGCGAGGAGGTCGTAGGCCGAAGGTCAGCGGAGGGCCTCTGCGACCTCGCGGGCCGCGTCGACGACTCGGGGGCCCACTCGTTCCGGTACCGCCTCGGCCAGCATCACCACACCCACGCTGCCCTCGACGCCCGTCACGCCCAGCAGCGGCGCCGCCGCCCCCCAGGCGCCCGCCTCCAGCTCGCCGTGGGTCAGCATGTAGCCGGGGTCGGTCATCGGGTGCTGCCGGGCCGCGAGTATCGCCTTGCCGGCGGCGCCCCGGTCCAGCGGGTGCCGGAAACCGGCGCGGTAGGCGACGTGATAGTCCGTCCAGGTCGGTTCCACGACGGCCACGGCCAGCGCGTCCGCCCCGTCGACCAGGGTCAGGTGCGCCGTCGCGCCGATGTCCTCGGCCAGTGACCGCAGCGCCGGCATCGCGGCCTCCCGCACCAGCGGATGGACCTGGCGCCCCAGCCGCAGCACGCCGAGCCCGACCCGGGCACGTCCGCCGAGGTCACGGCGTATGAGGGCGTGCTGTTCCAGCGTGGCGAGCAACCGGTACACGACGGTCCGGTTCACGCCCAGCCGGAGGGAGAGTTCGGTCACGGTCAGCCCGTGGTCCGTGTCGGCGAGCAGCTTGAGGACCCGCAGTCCCCGGTCGAGCGTCTGGGAGGTCTCCGCGGTCACGACGCCCACTCCTTAGTGGTGAGGTCGGCGGCTCCCCGGTCGGCGAATGCGTCACCGAGTCCCGTCGGTCACGCGCTTCAGAGGCCGCCGATCGGTCGGCGGCCCGGCCTGTCCGGACCGCGTCGCTTCACGGCTGCGCTCCGCGGCGGCGCTGCCACGGGGCGTGTGCGTAGCCGGACAGTAGCGAAGCAGGTTCGCTGAGCGGAAGTCTCCGTCCAGAATCCGGGCACGGGTCAGGGCGTACTGCTGGACTTTGCGGCGGTATGCGCACCCGGGCAGAGGAACGCGGGGCTGTGCCGGTGTACGCCTTCCGCCGGGGGCGCGACCGGCCGCACACCACCACGCGGGCACCGCACGACGGCCTCACTTCATCCGCGTGGCCCACTCCTGGACCTTGGTGATCCGCTGCCGCAGCTGCCCGGCCGTCGCCTCGGCCGCCGGAGGCCCCCCGCACACGCGGCGCAGCTCCGTGTGGATGACCCCGTGCGGCTTGCCGCTCTGGTGGACGTACGCGCCGACCATGGTGTTGAGCTGCCGCCGCAGCTCCATCATCTCCTTGTGGGAGACCACGGGCCGCCGTTCGGCAGGCACCTCCAGCAGGTCGGCCTCCGCGTCCGGCTTCCTGCGGCTGTGCGAGATCTGCTTGGCCTGCCGCTTCTGCAACAGCAGCTGCACCTGGTCGGGCTCCAACAGCCCGGGGATGCCGAGGTAGTCCTGCTCCTCCTCGGAACCGGGATGGGCCTGCATGCCGAACTCGGCGCCGTTGTACATGACCCGGTCGAAGACCGCGTCGGACTCCAGCGCCTCGAAGGGCAGCATGTCCTGCTCGCCGGTGTCCTCGTCCTGCTCCCGGTTCGCCTCGTCCATCTCCTTCTCGGACTCGGCGTACGGGTCCTCCTCGCCCTCCTTCTTGGGCTTGTCGAGGACGTGGTCGCGCTCGCGCTCCATCTCGTTGGCGAAGCCCAGCAGGTCGGGCACGGTCGGCAGGAACACGGACGCGGTCTCGCCGCGCCGCCGGGACCGCACGAAACGCCCGACGGCCTGCGCGAAGAACAGGGGCGTCGAGATGGTGGTGGCGTACACCCCCACGGCCAGCCGGGGTACGTCGACGCCCTCGGACACCATCCGCACGGCGACCATCCACCGGTCGTTGTTGCCGCTGAACTCGTCGATCCGCTCGGAGGCCCCGGAGTCGTCCGACAGCACGAGGGTGGCCTTGCTGCCGGTGATGTCCCGGATGAGCTTGGCGTAGGCACGCGCCGAGTCCTGGTCGGAGGCGATGACGAGGGCACCCGCGTCCGGGATGGCCTTCCGTACTTCCGTCAGGCGCTGGTCGGCGGCACGCAGCACCGACGGCATCCACTCACCGCGCGGATCCAGCGCGGTCCGCCAGGCCTGGCTGATGGCGTCCTTGGTCATGGGCTCGCCGAGCCGGGCGGCGATCTCGTCACCGGCCTTGGTGCGCCAGCGCATGTTGCCGCTGTAGGAGAGGAAGATGACCGGTCGGACGACGTTGTCGGCGAGGGCGTTGCCGTAGCCGTAGGTGTAGTCGGCCGCCGACCGCCGGATCCCGTCGTTGCCCTCCTCGTACGTCACGAAGGGGATGGGGTTGGTGTCGGACCGGAAGGGCGTACCGGTCAGCGCGAGCCGCCGGGTGGCCGGCTCGAAGGCCTCCAGGCAGGCCTCGCCCCAGGACTTGCTGTCACCTGCGTGGTGGATCTCGTCGAGGATGACGAGCGTCTTGCGCTGCTCGACCCGGTTGCGGTGCAGCATGGGCCGCACGCCGACACCGGCGTACGTCACGGCGACACCGTGGTACTCCCGGCCGAGCGGCCCGGCGCTGTACTCCGGGTCGAGCTTGATCCCTATGCGGGCCGCGGCCTCCGCCCACTGCTTCTTCAGGTGCTCGGTTGGGGCCACCACGGTCACCTGCTGGACGACGTGGTGGTGCAGCAGCCAGGAGGCGAGCGTCAGCGCGAAGGTCGTCTTGCCGGCGCCGGGGGTGGCGACCGCGAGGAAGTCCCGCGGCTGCTCCTGGATGTACTTGTCCATCGCTCCCTGCTGCCAGGCACGCAGCTTGCTGGCGGTACCCCAGGGGGCACGGCCGGGGAACGCCGGGGACAGGTGGTGCGAGGCAGAGCTGGTGCCGGCGGTGGTAGTCACGGTCTCCGTTGGGGGTCGGGCGGCTCGTTCGAGGGAGCCTGACGGCTCGGCTACGTATGACAACCGGGCCACCCTACCGGCGCCCCGGGCCCGTCAACGCGCGGACCGGGCCGGGGCAGCCGGGGGTGGGACCGACGTCACAGCTCCCTCAGCCGCCCCGCGATCCTGCCGACGTCCCCCTCCACCCCGGACACCACGTCGACGACCAGCGTGTACGCCACGTCCTGGTCCACCCCGGCCAGGTCGACGCCGTTGAGGGCGAGGAAGGTGGCCGCGGCCAGCCAGGCGGTGCGCTTGTTGCCGTCGGCCTGGGGGTGGTTGGCGGCGACGGCATGGAGAAGGGCGCCGGCCTGCTCGTACAGGTCGTCGTAGGCGACCGTCCCGAACATCCGGGCACGGGGGCGGCTGGGGGGCCGAGGCTATGACCGGGCGAGGACGGCAGGCGACCGTCTTACGGCCGTCGCTCCCGCAGACGGGGACGGCGGGCGGGACCAGTTCAGGTCCGTCGCTCCCGCAGGCGCGTCGACACCCAGGCCCCGGCCAGTGCCACCGCCGCCATCGGGAGGAACACCGCGGTGAAGGCGGCCGGGTGGGAACCGGAGGCGTGGGCGGAGGCCGTATGGGCCACCGTGCCGCCGCCCAGCGCTGCGAAGGCGGCGCCCCCGGCGGACAGGAGGACGACGTTGGAGAGGCCGTCGGAGATCTGGAGAGCGGCGGAGTTGGTGCCGGCCTCCTCGGGGGCGGACAGCTTGAGCAGCAGCACGCTCGTGGAGGAGATCACGAGGCCCATCCCGAAGCAGCCGAAGGCCCAGGCGACGGCGACGGTCCACACGGGCACGGAGTCGACGAGCACGCTCGGCGCCGTGGCGATGGCCGCGGCGACCAGGAGCATGCCGACGGTCGTCAACCGCTCCCGGTACGGTTCGAGCCGCGGCCGCGACTGGACCCAGGAGCCCAGCGCCCACGTCCCACCACCCGCGGCGAGCGAGAACCCGGCCAGGGTCGGACCGAGCCCGCGCTGGGTGACCAGCATCAGCGGCACGAAGGACTCGGCGGCGATGAACGACCCGGCGGCGACGCCGCGCAACAGCACGACGGACGGCAGCCCGCGAGCGGCCCGGTAGGTGCCGCGCGGCAGCAGCCCGAGCACGGCGGGCACGAGCAGGGCCACGCCGAGCGCACCCGGCAGGAGCGCAAGGGGGCGCAAGTCCTGCGCTGCGTACTGGAGGAGACCGGCGCCGAGGGAGATGGCCAGGGCGAGCCGGATACGCCGACGGTCGAAGGAGCCGGGCGGGGCGGACCGGTCGCTCGACTTCGCCGGGCCCGGCGGGGCAGGCCGGTCGGTCACCCCCGCCGGGCCCCGCCTCGCAGACCGGTCGGTCACCCCCGCAAGGTCCCGCCTCGCAGACCGGTCGGTCACCCCCGCCGGGCCCCGCCTCGCAGACCGGTCGGTCACCCCCGCAAGGTCCCGCCTCGCAGACCGGTCGGTCACCCCCGCAAGGTCCCGCCTCGCAGACCGGTCGGTCACCCGCGCCGGGCCCGGTGTCGCAGGCCGGTCGGTTGTCCGTACCGGGTCCGGTGGGGCAGGCCGGTCGGCGAGGGCTGTCCGTTCCGCGGGGACGGGCAGGTCGGGGCTCGGCACCGCGCCGGCATCGGCAGCGGTGTGCACAGCCGGACCGGACGCCCGCCGCCGTATCTGCGGCAGCGCGAGCGCGAGCGGGAAGACGACGAGCACGGGTATCCCCACGAACACCCACCGCCACCCCAACCGCTCGGTCACCGTGCCGGCGGCGAGCGGGCCGACGATCGACGGAAGCACCCAGCTCGCGGCGAACGCGGCCATGATGGCGGGCCGCAACCGCTCCGGATAGGCCCGCCCGACGACGACGTACAGCGCGACGATCACCAGCCCACCGCCGAACCCCTGCACGGCCCGGCCCAGGATGAACACCCACATCGTCCCGGCGGTGCCGGACAGCAGCAGCCCCGCCCCGAAGGAGGCGATGCCCGTCGTCAACGACCCGAGGGGGCCGTGCCGGTCCGACCACTGCCCGGCGAGCACCATTCCGAACAGGCTCGTCGTGAAGTACCCGGAGAACGCGAACGCGTACAGCGAGACCCCGTCCAGCTCCCGGGCCGCGACAGGCATCGCCGTCCCCACGGCGGTCGCCTCGAAGGCGATGAGCAGCACGACGGAGACGATCCCGACGCTCAACGCCCGGTAACCCGGCCCCAGCACACCCTCGTCCCTCTCGGCGAGGGCGGGCGGGACGGCAGCACCCACGACATCGACGTCACGCGGCTTGGAGTCAGGCATGCCCGCCAGCGTAAGGTCCACGCGACCCCTTGACCCCTGTCGCGAGACGGTCCCGGCCTGAGACCTTGGTCGTACGCCCTCCCCTTCACCCACCGCCTTTCATGAACGGCGTATGGCAGTCGCGTTGCACCCCACCGGATGCCCTTGAGCCGCCCTTCGAGGGGCCCGTACGGTCACTGCATCGAGTTCGACGCGAAGTCCGAACAAGGCCGTGTGCTCGAGTGGTTCAGGGGCTCGCCTGCGCTGTATCCATCAGCGAGCTCCGCTCGCAGGGAGTTGCGCGGGTTCGAATCCCCTCACGGCAGTAAGCAGTCGAACTCGGTCACGGCCGTGTGCCCGAGTGGTTCAGGGGCTCGCCTGCAAAGCGAGTTACGCGGGTTCGAATCCCGCCACGGCTTCAACTTGTCCGACCAGGTCAAACACATGGGTGGCACCCCTCCAGGGTGCCACCCGTTCTGGTACCCCGAGGGAGTGGGTGCGCGGGGTCAGCCGGTGTCGGGGAGGGCGGTCCGGTCGGTGTCACCGTCGGCATGTCGACGGGCCCTGCGCGTGTTCTTCTCGCGGACGGCGTCCAGCCATCGCCAGAGGCCCGCCTCCTCCGGGCTCAGACCGGGGCAGGCGATCCGGTGCGCGACGCGGCACACCGCGCCGGGTTCGGGCTCGTCCTCGCGACTGTTCCACGCCGTGCCGTTGGAGTCCACGTACCAGCGGTGCCAGACCGGCACCATGTGCGCGGGGGCCTCCATGCCCGGTTCGAGAAGGACATGGGCGCCGTAGTAGGTGACGTGCCGTTCGCTCACCAGGCCGCAGTCGGGGCACTCGGGCGGAGCGGGTGGCTCCGGGCCGGTGGCGCCTTCCAGTGCTGCCTGGGCGCGGTCCGTCTTCTCCCAGGGGCGTGGCGCGTCCGGTGGGCGTTGTCGGTGTCCGTCGGGGTCGGGTAACGGGATGATGCTCGATTCGGTTGTGTCCCCCATGGTCCGAGCATGTGCGAGGACCCGGCCGCGGGGAAGGGCGCGTTCAGGGCGCGGCGGGGCAATACGGCCGAAGTCGCAGGCTCTTGCGGTCTTTGTGAGGTTTCTCGGGCCACCCACGGGACATCCCGCACAACCCCGCGTGCCCCTCAGGTGTCCAGGACATGACCGGTAGCCGATGCTCCGGTCCGTCCACCCCCTGTTTCGACGAGGAGAACCCCGTGCACCTCCGCCCCTCGGCAGCCGGTCTGGCCGCCGTCGTGCTCGCCGTCGCCGGTCCCGCTGTCGCCGCGCCGCCGGCGCACGCCGAGGAGGGCGCGCCCGAGTTGGTCGTGTCGGCCCTGCCGTCCGCGGCCCCCAAGCCGGGCGATGTGTACGACAGGACCGTCACCCTGACCAACCAGGGCACGGCAGCCGTCGACGGGGTCACCTTCCGGGTGCGTCTGACCCGCGGGCTGGACTTCCCCGAGCAGGTGAAGGGCTGCACCTACTCGACCGTCAAGGACCAGGTCCGGCAGGCGGTCTGTGAACTCGACAAGGTCATCGAGCCCGGCGGTTCCGTGACCACGTCCGTCCGGTTCAAGGCCCTGGACAACGCCTTGATGGAGGCCGTCGAGTACGGCACCGGCGCGACCGGTGACGCCCCGGGCGAGGGGTTCGACGACAGCTACCGGCGGCTCACCCTGACCGCGGACAGCACCGCCGATCTCGTCGCCGTCGGCGAGGAGATGGAGGCGCTGGCCGGCGGGGAGCAGTCGGTCACGGCGACCCTGCGCAACGACGGTCCGGGCTGGGTGCAGAACCAGGAGAGCGACGACCTCCCCGGCCTGCTGGTGCAGATCCCGCCGGGCACCACCGCCGTCGAGGTGCCGAAGGACTGCGCGCCGTTCGGGATCGACGGGCCGAGTGGACCGCAGGGGACCCCGGGCAAGCCCAAGTACGTCTGCTGGCCGCAGAACGGGACGATCGACGCCGGTCAGTCCCTGGCGTACACCTTCATGCTGAAGATCGAGAAGTCCGTGCAGGACACCGAGGGCGAGATCAAGGCGTCGTCCGTCTACGGCATCGCCCCCGCCTACGACACGAACCGCGCCAACAACACCGCTGTCATCGGCATCGACGTACCGAGCGACTACGAGCCCGGGCCGAGCCCCTCGGGCGGTGCGGACGGCGGCTCCGGCAACGGAGGGAGCGGCAACGACCCAGAGGGCCAGGCCGCCGGCGGCACGGGCGCCACTGCCTCTCCGTCCGCCTCGGCGGGCACCACGACCGGCGGCTCCACCGGTACCACCACGGGCGCGACGACCGGCAGCACCACCGGGGGCAGCCTCGCCACGACCGGCTCCGACGGCACCCCGCTCCTCGCCGGTGCCGCTGCCGCCGCCGCGGTGATCGGCGGCGGTCTGGTCCTCGCCGTACGTCGCCGGAGCGCCGCCAGGTCCACCGGATCTGCCTGATACGCCTGATACGCCGGGTCCGAATGACGGCAGTCCGTCAGAGCACTCCGCCGGCCTCGTCCTGGAAGGCGTCCGTCCAGTAGTGACGCGCCGTTCTGTCCGGGGTGACGCCGGTGGGGTCCACCGTCGAGAGGACCTGCAGCATCGTCATGGCCAGCTGGTCGTAGGTGTCGGTGGTCAGCTCGTGGGACGATCCGGCGTCTATCGCGCGCTCGCGGTGCAGGAGCCACAAGGTGAAGGCGAGGGTCGACACGTCCGTGTTGAGCGGGTGCAGGGTCCCCTCGGGTTCGCTCCAGTTGAGGACCGCGCCCGTCGCGCCGTCGACGACCAGGCTGTTGCCCTCGACGAGGAGGCCGAGGCGGATCAGGCGCTGGGCCCCGGCCGGGAGTTGCGCCGGGGCGTCGATGTCGGCGCAGTACTCGGCGAGCGTCGCCAGGGGGACGTCGGTGTCCAGGGAGAAGACGTGGGCGTCCTCCGGCAGTCCCACCTCGCGCAGGAAGCGGCGGGTCGGTTCGTGCGTGAGGGTCGCGGGGAAGTCGACGTCCTCGAAGCGCGCCACCTTGCCGGGGCCGAACTCCTGGTCCAGGAGGCGGTGCGGGAGGTCCAGGGCGAGGCCGGACGCGCCACCGCGGCCCGCCACCAGGGACAGCGGGCGGATCAGTGCCGCCATCTTCCAGAACGGGGCCGGTTCACCGTCCGTGCCGTCGCGGAACACCGCCAGCAGGTGCTGGGACGCCTCCGCCACCGCCTTGGGGCCGTAGCGGCCCGCGTAGGAGGCGAACTGGCCGCGCAGACCTGCCAGTTCATCTGTGGCCTCGGCGAAGCGGACCAGCGTCCGCAGCGAGGGGGCCAGGGGGCGGCGGTCCATCAGGCCCGGACGGTCGTGCAGGACGTACGCCGTCGAGATCTCGCCCGTCGCGCCGTCCAGCAGGACCGACTCCGTCTCCAGGCCGCCCGGGCCCAGCAGGCCGCCTATCACCAACTGCTCGCGCAGCTCGGCCGGGAGGCGGTCGTCCGGGTCGCCGGTCGAGTCGGCGACCGTGCGCAGGCCCTCGCGGCTCAGCTCGGCGAAGCTCAGCACACCGCTGTCACCGGGCAGTCCGGGGCCGGTCAGCCAGTGCCGCGTGGACGCGTGCGTGACCCACGGGTCCAGGTCGGACTCGGTCAGGGTGATCACCGCGCAACCGGCGTCGGTCGTACTCATGGACTCCCCCGCATGTGCTCGCTCACCGTCCCCGGCGGGGCACGGCGGAATCGCCCGGCCCAGCCCGGCAGCCGTTCCCCACTGCCCAGAACAGTACGCCCCACCACTGACAACGCCCCGGACCAGCGATGCGCGCCCGGCGACGCGGCGCGCTCACCTCGGAAGACGCTCGGAGCACCCTCTCGCGTTCCCTCTTCGCGCACTCAACTCCCGTTTTCAACCAACGGGCTTGGGACGCCGCGCCCCGGGCCTCAAGAAGAGCGCCAGGCAACAGGCCTCGACATCAGGCGTCCAGACGTCGGCGTCAGACCTGAGGCCTCAGGCGTCAGGCGTCAGGCGTCAGACCACAGGCCTCAGGCGTCAGACCTCAGGCGTCAGGCGCAAGAAGCGAGTCCAGCTCAGCCCCGTTCCGTGACCACCGCCGCCTGAGGGCGGATCGGGAGGCGGTTCACGGGGCGGCCCGTCGCGGCGCGGACGGCGGACGCGATGGCCGCCGGGGACGTCACCACCGGCACCGCGCTGACCGCCTTGGCCCCGAAGGGTGCGACCACGTCCCGTTCCTCGACCAGCCGGACGATGCGGATGTCGGGGGCGTCGAGCGCGGTCGGCAGGGCGTAACCGGTCAGGTCGGGGTGGCGGATCAGGCCGCGCGGCGTGCGGAGGTTCTCGGTGAGCGCGATACCGACGCCCTGGGTCACCCCGGCCTCGATCCGGGCGTTGAGCTGGGCCGGGTTCAGCACGCGGCCCACGTCCTGCGCGACGGCCAGTTCCACGACCCGTACGGATCCGATCTCGATGTCGACGTCCACCACCGCGCGGATCGCGCAGAAGGCCATGCCCACGAAGGCGTCGCCCTGGCCGTTCGCGTCCAGCGGCTCGGTCGGGTGCGGGCGGCACTGCGCGGTGGCCCACAGCTCCTTGCCGTCCAGTGCCTCGGTGACGGTCGTGGAGAGGACCCCGTCGTACGACGTGATCTTGCCGTCGGTGATCTGGAGCAGCTCCGTCGACATGCCGAACTTGTGCGCGAGCGGCTGCAGGAGCTGCGTGCGGACCATCTTCGCCGCGCGCTCCACCGCCCCGCCCGAGACCCAGGTGTGGCGGCCGCGGCAGCCCGCGCCCGCCGGGGGCTGGTCGGTGTCGACCGGCGCCACGTGGACCTCGTCGATGCCGAGGGTCTCCTGGACGATCTGCCGGGCCAGTGTCGTGAAGCCCTGGCCGGTCTCGACGGCCGCGCACAGGACCGTCGCGACCCCGTCGTGGACCTTCACGGTCGCCGTGGAGACCTCGTCCGCGCCCTCCGCGCCGAGCATGTGCACCATGCCCACGCCGTAGCCCACGCCCCGGCGCACCGCGCCCGGCTCCCCCGCCCCCTCGGGTCCGCCGGGCAGCAGCCACTCGTCCTCGGGCGTGTCCTTGGGCAGTGGCGGCAGCTCGAAGTCCCGTACGGCCTGGAGCAGTTCGGCGACCGGGGCCGGGCAGGTCACGGTCTGGCCGGTGGGCAGCACGTCGCCGGTCGCCAGGGCGTTGCGCAGCCGCACCTCCGCCGGGTCGATGCCGAGCTTCCGGGCGATCTTGTCCATCTGCGCCTCGTAGGCGGCGCAGACCTGCATGGCGCCTTCGCCGCGTACGTGACCGGACGGTGGGTTGTTGGTGCGTACGGCCCAGCCCTCGATGAAGGCGTTGGGGACGACGTACGGGCCGCAGGCGAACGCGACGGCGGCGGCCAGGGCCTCGGAGGAGGTGTCGGCGTAGGCGCCCGCGTCGAGCAGGATCTGCGCCTCGACCTTGACGAGTCTGCCCTCGGCGTCGGCGTGGTGGCGGTAGCGCAGCAGGGTGGGGTGCCGGTGGACGTGGCCGAGGAACGACTCCTCGCGCGTGGCGGTGAGCTTCACCGGGGAGCCGGTGCGCAGCGCGAGCAGGCCGAGGGGGAGCTGGATGCCCTGGTCCTCACGGTCGGCGGTGGCGCCGGGTACGCCGGTGACGACGATCTTGACGCGCTCGGGCTCCAGGGCGAAGGCGGCTGCGGCGGCGTCGCGGTCGGCGTGCGGGTCGGTGGAGGCGAGGTACAGCTCCACCCCACCGTCCGGGCGCGGTACGGCCAGACCCGCCTCGGCGCCGATGGGCGCGGGGTCCTGGCGGCCGATGCGGTACAGGCCCTCGACGACGATCTCGCCGGCCGCCTCCGGGTCGCCGTGGCTCAGCGGGATGTGCCGGATCAGGTTGCCGTCGGGGTGCAGCGGCTCGGCCTCGAAGGCCTGTTCCGGGTCGGTCACCGGGTCGAGCACCTCGTACTCGACGATGACGGCGGCCGCCGCCATGCGCGCGGTGTCGGGGTGGTCGGCGGCGACGGCCGCGATGGGCTCGCCGTGGTGGCGCACGACGTCGGAGGCGAAGACGGGTCGGTCGGCCGTGCCGCGGCCGTGCAACGTGACGCCGGGGACGTCCTCGTGGGTGACGACGGCGCGGACGCCGGGCATCTCGCGCGCGTGGGTGGTGTCGACGGACAGGATGCGCGCGTGCGGGTGCGGTGAGCGCAGCACGGCGGCCCACAGCAATCCCTCGGCCCACAGGTCGGCCGCGTACGGGAAGGTGCCCTCCGTCTTGGCGGGGGCGTCGGCGGGCGGGAGCGAGGCGCCGATGCCGTGCGGGAGGGGTTCCGGGACGGGGGCGGCCTCCGCGGCCTGCGCGGCCTGTGCGGTGGCTGCTTCGTTACTCACGCGGGGCCTCCGTCCTGGCCGTAGGGCTGGTCATGCGCTTCAGGAGAGTGCGGCCCGGGGGTGTGCGGTTCCGGGGGCGCCCCGAAGGCCGACGGGTTCACGCCACCGGCGCCCGGGCCCGCCTGGTGCGGGATGCGGGCCTCGTCGGTGTCGCCGTCACCGGGCGCCGAGTGGGTCTCGCGTTCGGCGACGACTTCCTTGACGGCGTCCACCACGCCCCGGTAGCCCGAGCAGCGGCACAGGTTGCCGCACAACGCCTGCCGGGTCTCCAGCTCGGTGGGCGCCGGGTTGCCCTCCAGCAGGTCGTGCACGGTCATCGCCATGCCGGGGACGCAGAAGCCGCACTGCACGGCGCCGCAGCGGGCGAGCGCCCGCTGCACGTCCGACGGCTGCCCGTCCTCGGCCAGGCCCTCGACGGTCCGGACCTCGCTGCCGGCCGCGGTGACGGCCGGGACCAGGCAGGACGCCACGAGCCGTCCGTCGACCTGGACGTTGCACGCGCCGCACTCGCCCTGTGAGCAGCCGTCCTTGGCTCCCGCGAGTCCGAGCCGCTCACGCAGCACGTACAGCAGGGACTCGCCGATCCACGCCTCGGTGACGGGGCGGTCGGTGCCGTTGACGCGCAGGACGTAGGAGGCGAGGGGGTGTTCCTCCTGAGGGGCCGCGGGGGGTACGTCGTGGGGGGCGGCCGCGGACGGGGTGGCCGGGTGCTGGTCCGGGGCCGGGTCGTCGGCCGGGGTCTCGCCGTCGACGGTCTCCGGGCGGGCGCCGGTGTCGGTGTCCGCGAGATCCGGGCGGGGCCCGGCAGCGGGCTCGGAGGGGCTGTCGGCGGCCTCTGGGGCCCCCGAAGTGTCCTCGGTCGACTCGGAGGGTGTACCGGCCTCACCGAGGCCGGGAGCGGCCTGTGAGGCGTCCTGGGTGTCCGGCGCCGGCGCGGTGGATTCCGGGTGCGTCTCGGGCACGGGCCGCCCGGGGAACCCGTCAGGAGCCTCGCCGTACGGCTGCCCGGGCGCGTGGCCGGCGGCGCCGGGCCCCTCGTGCCCGTGCTCGGCGAAGTCCGGGTGCCCTGGCCCGTGCTCGGCGAAGTCCGGGCGCTCGGGGCCGTGCTCGGCGAAACCTGACGGCTCGGCTCCGTGCTCGGCGAAGTCGGACGGCTCGGTCCCGTAGTCGGCGTAACGGGACCGGTCTGCGGCGTGACCGGCCGTCCCGGGCTCCCCCGGCGCGTACGCGGTGGCCTCCGCCGGATGCGGCGCGTGGCCGTCGCCCGGCGTCTGCGGCCCGTGGCCGGCGTTCCCGAGGGACTCCGGCCCGTGGCCGAACTCCCCGGGCCGGTGCGCGTGACCGTGACCGGTGTCCTCCTGGGCGCCCGGCGCGTGGACGTCCTGCGCGTGGTGCCCGGGCCCGGCCTCCGGGCCCGCCTCCTGCGGCAGTGGTCCGGCGGTCTGCTGCTCCGGGGCGTATCCGGAGTCCGGGGCGTACCCACTGGCGGGGGCGGTGTCGCCCTGGTCGTCCCCCTGCTCGTGAGGGAAGCCCGGTCGGGCCTCCTCCTGCCCCTCCGTGTTCTGCGGGTCCTGCGGGTCCTGCCCCCACGGCCGCCCCGCGGCCTGCGTCGCCCAGGGGGCGGGCGCGCCACCGGGCAGTGTGGCCGGTGGGGTGCCGCCCCACTGCTCGACCAGAGAGGACGTGGTGAATTCGCCCGACTCGTCCGGAAGGTCGCCCCCGGCGACGGGAATCGACCACTGCCCGGTCACGTCATGGCCGGGCGCCGCCTCGCCCGCCGCCGCGGTCTCCTCGAAGTTCCACTGACCGGTCATCCCGGGTTCGTACGTGAACCGGTCGCCCCCGCCGGGCTGCCGCGCGCTCGCGTCGGACCCGTAGGGGATCCCGGAGTCGTACGGCGCCTCGGAGCCGGGGTAGGGCTGCTCGGGCACGTCGTGGCCCTGCTGGTGGGCGCCGTGCCCGGGACCGTGCTGCCGGTGCGCGCCGTGCTCGTGACCGTGCTGCCGGTGTGCGGCGTTCGGGTCGTGCCACTGCGCCCCGTCGGCCGGCGCGCCGGGCACCGGCCAGGCGCCCGTGGCCGCGGGGTCGGTTCCGGCCGTCGTCGCGGGGCCGACCGTTATCTGCGGCGGCACGTAGCCGTGGCCGGGCGCGGCGAGGGGGCTGTCGGCGGCCAGCAGGGCGTCGACGCCCCCCTCGGGCAGTTCGACGAAGGCGGTGGCGCCGTCGTCGTACTCGCCCTGGGGCAGCGGATCCCAGCGGCTCCCGCCCCGGGGCGTGCCCTCTCCGTGCTGGTCGTCGGTCACGACAGCGCCCTCCCCAGTGCTCGTCGGGCCAGCGCGGCGACGGTGCGCCGCAGGTGCAGTACGGCGGGCGGCAGCTGCGGGACCGAGCCGTCCTCGGCCGGCGCCGCGTCGGGGATGCAGGCCGCGGCGACGTACTCCCCGAAGGCGTTCAGCGCCTCCGGGACGAGGGCGCGGTTGTTGTCCCAGTCGATGAGGCCGGCGACCCACTGCTCCGCCTCCAGGGGCCGCAGCGGCATCGGCGCGATGGCGCCCACCGCGCAGCGCACGCCGCGGCGGGCGGGGTCCAGGACCAGGGCCACGGACGCCACCGCGCGCCCCGGGCCGGTCCGGCCGGTCGCCTTCAGGAACACCTGCGGGGCGTGCAGCAGCGGCACGCGCACGAAGCCGATGAGTTCACCGGCGCGCAGCATGTCCATTCCGGCGAGCAGGTGCGAAACCGGGATCTCCCGGCGGGCTCCGGCCGGCCCCGCGACGATCAGGGTCGCCTCCAGGGCGGCCAGCACCGGCAGTGCGTCGCCGGTGGGGGCGGCCGAGGCGATGTTGCCGCCCAGGGTGCCCGCGTTGCGGATGTGCGGCGGGCCCGCCGCGCGCGCCGCGGCGGCGAGCGCCGGGATGAGGGCCGCGAAGTCGGGGCGGCCCATGCGCGCGTGCGTGAGGCCCGCGCCGAGCAGCGCGTGGCCGTCCAGGTACTGCCAGCCGCGGATCTCGCTGATCCGGCCGAGTCCCACCAGTGCGGCGGGCCTGAGCTGCCCGGAGTTGACGGCGGCCATCAGGTCGGTTCCGCCCGCGACGGGTACGGCGGCGGGCACGGCGGTGAGCGCCGCGACGGCCTCGTCCAGCGTCGTGGGCAGCGTGACGGCCTGCGCCGCCTGCGGTGCGTGCGTGGTCAAACCGGCTGCCCCTTCCCGCTGCCCCACCTGGTCCCACCTGTGCTGCCGTACGGTACGTGCTGACAGGGCGGACGTGGCAACTCTGGCACATCTTGGCGAGAGCCGAAGACACGGGTCCGGTAGGAGGCATTCGCCCACCTCACCGGCGAGATGGTCCGTTTTCGCACAGGTTCGATAGTGCATGTCGATTGGCACTTTCGGTGACCCTTGTGCGCTTTTTCCGTGGCTTGTTCGAGCTGTTCGGTCGCGTCCGGTCCGGCTACCTGCCGGGCGGCGGGCCGTCGCTCGGGCGGCCGGGCACCCCGGGGCGCCGTTGCCAGGGCAGCGGGCCGGTGGGCGGCCGGTAGGCGACGCCCAGGGCGTCGAGGCGCCGGTAGTGCGCGGCCATACGGCGCTGGAAACCGGCGAAGTCCCGTTCCGCCGGAGCCGGCAGGGCGCTCCAGGCGACCTCGGCGAAGGCCGCGAGGCGGGGGAAGGCCTGGTAGTCCACGCGCGCCTGGTCCTCCATCACCTCGGTCCACAGGTTGGCCTGTGTGCCCAGCACGTGGCGGGCCTCCCCGGGCGTCAACTCCTGGGGAACGGGTTCAAACCGGAAGACGTCCTCCAGGGTGCGCACCCACCCGATCGGTACCGGCTCCTCGGGGCCGGGGTCCTGACGGTGGTCCAGGTACACGTGCTGCTCGGGGCACATGACGACGTCGTGTCCGGCCCGGGCGGCGGCGATGCCTCCGGCGTAGCCCCGCCAGGACGACACGGCCGCGCCCTTCGCCAGGCCGCCCTCCAGGATCTCGTCCCAGCCGATCAGCCGCCGCCCGCGCGCGGCGAGCCAGGTGTCGAAGTGCCCCACGAACCAGGACTGGAGCTCGTCCTCGTCGGCGAGCCCGAGTTCCCTGATGCGCGCCTGGGCCGTCTCCGACCGCCGCCACTGTTCCTTGGGGCATTCGTCGCCGCCGATGTGCACGAACTCCGAGGGGAACAGCCGGAGCACTTCCTCGAAGACGCCTTCGTAGAAGCGCAGGGTGTTGTCGGTGGGGGCGAGTACGTTCGGGTTGATTCCCCAGGTGTCCCAGACGGAGAGGGATGTGGTGTCGATGACGTCGGTGTTGCCGAGTTCCGGGTACGCGGCGATGGCGGCCTGTGAGTGGCCCGGTACGTCGATTTCGGGGACGACGGTGATATGCCGGTCGGCCGCGTAGGCGACGATCTCCCGGATGTCGTCCTGGGTGTAGTGGCCGCCGTGCGGCTTGTCCTCCCACAAGGGCGAGGCCCGGTGGCCGGTTTTCGTGCGGTCCCGCCAGGAGCCGATCCCGGTCAGCCGCGGATACCGCTCGATCTCGATGCGCCAGCCCTGATCGTCCGTCAGATGGAAGTGGAAGACGTTGAGTTTGTGCGCCGCCATCAGATCCAGGTAGCGCAGCACGCCTTCCTTGGGCATGAAGTGCCGCGCGACGTCGAGCATCAGGCCGCGCCAGCGGAATCGGGGGGCGTCCTCGATCGTGCCGTGGGGCACGGTCCAGACGCGCTCGCGATCGAGCGGGGCCCTGCGGTACGCGTCGGGGCCGAGGAGCTGACGCAGGGTCTGGGCACCCCAGAAGACGCCGGCCGCGTCGCCGCCCTCGACGAGGACGCCGGAGCCGTCGCTGACGAGGCGGTACTCCTCGGGCCCGAGGCCGGGACCGAGTCGCAGACCGATGCCGCCCTCGGCGTCGTCGGGCTCCCGGCCCTCGCGCAGCGGCAGGCCGGTGGCCTGCCGGAGGGCGGCGCCCAGCCAGCGGGCGACGCCTTCCGTCGCGGTGTCGGCGCAGAGCCGGGAGCGGCGCGTCAGCCGTACCTCGCCGGAGCCGGCGGTTGCGTTGCGGGGCGCCGGGATCAGTTCGGTCACGTCAGTCCTTAACCGCTCCGCCCAGTCCGGAGACCAGGCGCCGCTGTACGAGTACGAAGAAGACCAGGACCGGGATCGTCATGACCGTGGAGGCGGCCATGACTCCGCCCCAGTCGGGGTCGTCGGGCTTGTAGAAGACGAGCAGGGCCATCGGCAGCGTCGACTGCGAGGTGTCGCTGATGATGAACGACTTGGCGAACAGGAAGTCGTTCCAGGCGGAGATGAACGAAAACACGCTGGTGGCCACGAGACCCGGCAGGACGAGCGGGAAAAGGATCTGCCAGAGGAATCGCCCCCGGCTCGCCCCGTCGATGTACGCGGCCTCCTCCAGCGCCTCCGGAACGGCTTTCACGAACCCCCGCAGCATCCAGATCGCGAAGGGCAGCGAGAAGGCGATGTGGGGCAGGATCAGCGAGCTCAGTGTGTTCAGCTGACCGGCGTCCCGCATGAGGAAGAACAGGGGGATCGTGAGGGCTTCCACGGGCACCGTCTGGGCGATCAGAAACATGATCAGAAGGCTGGTGCGAAGGCGGAAGCGGAATCGTGCGACGGCGGTCGCGGCGAGAAACGCGATCAGCCCGGAGACGATCACGACACAGCCCGCCACGACGAGGCTGTTGAGGAAGTAGCGGCCGAATTCCTGCTGCCCGAAGACGCGCCGGAAGGAATCCAGGGAGGGCGCGAGCGTCCAGGGCCTGGCTTCGCTCGACTCGATCTCCCCGGCCGGTTTGAAGGCGCTGAGCACCATCCAGTACAGGGGGAAGGCGACGACAACCGCGATCAGCAGGGCGAAGGCCTCGGCGGCCAGGCGACTCGGGCGGCGCACACGGGGGCGCAGCGGATTCACAGTTCCTCCCCCTGCCGGCGCAGCAGCCGCAGGTACACCAGCGTGACGGCGAGCAGGATCAGCAGCATCACGATCCCGATGGCCGAGCCCAGGCCGTACTGCGAGGACGCGAAGGCCTGCTGGTAGGCGTAGACGTTCAGGACCAGGTTCTGGCCGGCGATGCCGCCGCCGTTCGTCATGACGTAGATCTGGGTGAAGACCTTGAAGTCCCAGATGACCGACTGGATGGTGACGACGACCAGGATCGGCCGGAGCATCGGGGCGAGTACGGAGCGCCAGACGCGCCACTGCGAGGCGCCGTCGAGGGCGGCGGCCTCCAGGACCTCGCCGGGTACGGCGCGGATCCCCGCGTACACGGTCACCATCACGAACGGGAAGGAGCACCACACCACTTCGAGCAGCACCAGGAAGAACGCGCTGAGCCGGCCGTAGGTCCACGAGTGGTCGCCGAGGCCCAGCATCCGGTTGACCGGGCCGAAGTCCGGGTCGAAGAGGAACAGCCACACCGTGGAGCCGGTCACGGCCGGGGTCGCCCACGCGCCCAGGGCGGCCAGCATCAGCGCGAGCCGCGGCACGGCCCGGACGCGTGTGAGGAGCACGGCCAGCGCGCAGCCCACGGCGAGCGTGGAGACGACACAGGCCGCCGCGAACAGCACGGTGGCGAGCAGCACCTGCCAGAACCGCGGGTCCCCGAACAGTTCGCCGTAGTTCCCGAATCCCTGGAAGGTGGCCGGCTCGCCTCCGCTGACCTGTGCCTGGGTGTACTCGAAGAAGGAGATCAGCCCGAGCTGGTAGATCGGGTAGACGAGCAGCGCCCCGAGGACGAGGAGCGCGGGCGCGAGATACAGCCAGGGGGTCCAGCCGCCCCTGCCGCGTGCGGCTGACCGCGGGGTGTGTCCGCCCCGGGTTTCAGCGGTCCTGCTCGGGGACCGGGGGGCGCTCACGCTCGCCGGGGCGGCCGCCGCGGGGGTTTTCACGGCACCGCGGCCGTTCACCGGGCTCACCCCGCGGAGCCGAACGCGGAGTTCATCTTCTTGGCGGCGTCCTCGGAGGCCTGGGTGACGTCCTTCTTGCCGCTGATGACCTCCTGGAACATCGTCGGCAGGACGAGGGAGGAGTCGATCTGCGCCCAGGCGGGCGACGCGGGGACGAACTCGGTGCCGGCGGACAGGGTCCGCACGAACGGCTTCACGAACGGCTCCCGCCGCGCGGCCTGCTGCCGGACGTCCGTGAAGGTCGGCAGGAAGCCCATCGCGTCGAAGAGTTCGCTCTGCGTCTTCTTGGAGGCGAGCCGCTCCATCAGCGAGACGGCGAGCGTGCGGTGGGACGTGCTCTTCAGGACACCGATGTTGTTGCCGCCCGCGAAGGCCGGGGCGATCGAGCCGGCCTTCACCCCCGGCAGCGGGACGACGGCGTACTTGCCCTTGACCTTCCCGGCCTCGACGGCGGTGTGGCTGAAGTCGCCGCCGATGGCCATGCCGGCCTTCCCCGCGGCGAACGCGGACACCGTGTCGTTGCCGCCCATGCCCGCGCACTTGGCGGCGGGGCAGTTGTCGTCGCCGAAGAGGGACGTGTACGCCTTGATGCCCTTGCGGGCCTGCGGGCTGTCGATGCCGGACGCGTAGGAACCGCCCTTGCCGCTCGCGAGCGCGCCGCCATTGGCCCACACGAACGGCATCGCGCCGTAGGTATAGGCACCGCCGACCACCAGCCCGTACAGCTCGGGCCGGGCGGCGCGGATCGCGCGGGCGGTGGCGGCGAGTTCGTCCATCGTCCGCGGGACGGACAGGCCGAGCTCCTCGAACACGTCCGTGCGGTAGTAGAGGGCGCGGACGCCCACGTAGAACGGGGCGCCGTAGAGCCTGCCGTCCACCGTCACGGACTGTTTCGCCGTCGGGTCGGTGTCCTTCGCCTCGCTCCAGTCGCCGAACTCCTGCGTGACGTCGAGGAGTCCGCCGTCCTTCACGTAGCCGGCCGTGTCGGTGTTGCCGTACTCCATCACATCGGGCGCGGAAGCCGGGTCGTTGAAGGCGGCTTTGACGCGCTGGGCGCGGGTGTCGACGGGGATGTACTCGACGTCGACCTCGGTGCCCCGGTGCGTCTTCTCGAAGTCGGCGACCACACGGTCGACGACCTTCTCCTTGGGGGCGTTGCCGACCTCCCGGAAGAGCCACACGCGCAGCGTGCCGGTCTTCTCGTCCTCGTCGGAGGAGGAGTTCGAGGAGGTCTGGGGCGCGCAGGCGGTGGCGAGCAGGGCGGCGAGCGCGGCGAGCCCGGCGGTACGGACGGACAACTTCATGGAGTGCTCCTCCGAAGGAGTGTTGCAACATGCGCAATGACAGTTTCGCTGTGCACAACACATCGGAGGCTAGGGACTGCATGAACATGCCCACAAGAGGTCTCAACCACTCTGTGACCGGGGGACGCACCCTGCGCAACGCCCGGACACACAAAAGCCCCCAGGGCGCGCAAAACGCACCCTGGGGGCCTCACGCCCCGCGGGCAGGACCTACTGGTCGCCCTTGCCCTCGTCCCCGGAACTCATGGACTCGTAGATCTCCTTGCACATGGGACACACGGGGTACTTCTTCGGGTCGCGGCCCGGTACCCAGACCTTGCCGCACAGCGCCACGACGGGAGTGCCGTCGAGGGCGCTCGCCATGATCTTGTCCTTCTGGACGTAATGGGCGAAGCGCTCGTGGTCACCGTCACCGCGGGAGGTCTGCGGCGTCGGCTCGACGAGGGTCCCCGTACCAGTCCCGCGCTCGGGCTCGAGAGTGCTCATACGGCCAAGGGTACTGAAGCTCACACGCATCAGTTGAGCGAAGGGTCGTCCGGGTACGTCGCCACCATCGCCAGCTCGTTGCGCTGACGGCGCAGCACCTCGCGCCAGAGCCGCTCGGGAGACGGGCACGAGACGTCACCGGGCTCCGACTCGACCACGTACCACGCGCCGTCCACCAGCTCGTCCTCCAGCTGGCCCGGGCCCCAGCCGGCGTACCCGGCGAAGATGCGCAGGGAGCCGAGGGCGGAGGCCAGCAGCTCGGGCGGGGCCTCCAGATCGACCAGACCGATCGCACCGTGCACCCGGCGCCAGCCCAGCGGGGCCGCCTCCCCGGCCGCGCCACCGGGGACGACGGCGACACCGAGGGCCGAGTCCAGTGACACCGGGCCGCCCTGGAACACCACACCGGGCTCACCGGCGAGGTCCCCCCAGCCCTCCAGGATGTCGCCCACGCCCACCGGGGTGGGGCGGTTGAGGACGACGCCGAGCGAGCCCTCCTCGTCGTGGTCGAGGAGCAGCACCACCGCGCGGTCGAAGTTCGGGTCCGCCAGGGCGGGGGTGGCCACGAGCAACCGCCCTGTGAGCGAGGACACCTCGGTCATGGCAGACATGATCCCGCATTCTCCCCGCGCGTGGGGAGGCAATGCGGCACGGAGAGGGAACGCAGCTCAGGGCGCAGTGAAGCGCCCCGCGCGCACGAAACCGGCCGTGACCCCATGTGTCCGGTACGGAACGGTTCGTGTTGTGACAGAGCTGGGACGTGGCTGGGTCCGACTCAGGCATACAGAAGGGGGGTGGAGGGCGATTACCCTTTCCCTCCTGGCCCCTGCCCGACTCCATGGAACGCGAGATTCATGACCGTCAACGACGATGTCCTGCTTGTCCACGGCGGAACCCCGCTGGAGGGCGAGATCCGTGTCCGCGGTGCGAAGAACCTCGTACCGAAGGCCATGGTCGCAGCGCTGCTGGGCAGCGCTCCGAGCCGGCTGCGCAATGTTCCGGACATCCGCGACGTCCGAGTCGTGCGGGGTCTGCTGCAGTTGCACGGCGTGACGGTCCGTCCGGGTGACGAGCCCGGCGAACTGGTGATGGACCCGACGCGCGTGGAGAGCGCGAACGTCGCTGACATCGATGCCCACGCCGGTTCCAGCCGTATCCCGATCCTGTTCTGCGGACCGCTGCTGCACCGCCTCGGCCACGCGTTCATCCCCGGCCTCGGCGGCTGCGACATCGGCGGCCGGCCCATCGACTTCCACTTCGAGGTGCTGCGGCAGTTCGGCGCGAAGATCGAGAAGCGGGCGGACGGCCAGTACCTGGAGGCGCCCCGGCGGCTGCGCGGTACGAAGATAGCGCTGCCGTACCCGTCCGTCGGCGCGACCGAGCAGGTGCTGCTGACGGCCGTCCTCGCCGAGGGCGTCACGGAGCTGTCCAACGCGGCCGTCGAACCGGAGATCGAGGACCTCATCTGCGTGCTGCAGAAGATGGGCGCGATCATCGCGATGGACACCGACCGGACGATCCGCATCACCGGTGTGGACCAGCTCGGCGGCTACAACCACCGCGCCCTCCCGGACCGCCTGGAGGCCGCGTCCTGGGCGTCTGCGGCGCTGGCGACCGAGGGCAACATCTACGTCCGCGGCGCCCAGCAGCGCTCGATGATGACGTTCCTGAACACCTACCGGAAGGTGGGCGGGGCGTTCGAGATCGACGACGAGGGCATCCGCTTCTGGCACCCCGGCGGCCAGCTGAAGTCCATCGCGCTGGAGACGGACGTCCACCCCGGCTTCCAGACCGACTGGCAGCAGCCGCTGGTGGTGGCGCTCACGCAGGCCACGGGCCTGTCCATCATTCACGAGACGGTCTACGAGTCCCGGCTCGGCTTCACGTCCGCGCTGAACCAGATGGGCGCGCACATCCAGCTCTACCGCGAGTGCCTGGGCGGCTCGAACTGCCGCTTCGGCCAGCGCAACTTCCTCCACTCGGCCGTCGTCTCGGGCCCGACCAAGCTGCAGGGTGCGGACCTGGTCATCCCCGACCTCCGCGGCGGCTTCTCGTACCTGATCGCGGCCCTGGCGGCCCAGGGCACGTCCCGCGTCCACGGCATCGGCCTGATCAACCGCGGCTACGAGAACTTCATGGAGAAGCTGGTGGAGCTGGGCGCGAAGGTCGAACTGCCCGGCAAGGCGCTCGGCTGATCCCGCCTCCGCGACCACGCCCGTCCGGCTGGGGGTCCGGGGGTCATCCCCCGGGCGAGCACAGCATGGAGAAGCTGGTGGAGCTGGGCGCGAAGGTCGAACTGCCCGGCAAGGCGCTCGGGTAGCCGGGCAGCGCAGACGCCGAGGGGCGGCCACCTGGAATCAGGTGGCCGCCCCTCGGCATGTGGTGCGACTGTGCGTGGCGCGCCCGAAGGGGCGCGGGGAACTGCGCGGCCGGCCACTGGCGGGCCCGCAGTCGCCCACGGCGCACGCAACGGGCCGCTTACTTACCCTTGGCCGCTTCCTTGAGCTTCGAGCCCGCGGAGACCTTCACGCTGTAGCCGGCGGGGATCTGGATGGGCTCGCCGGTCTGCGGGTTGCGGGCGGTGCGAGCGGCACGGTGGGTGCGCTCGAAGGTCAGGAAGCCGGGGATGGTGACCTTCTCGTCGCCCTTGGAGACGATGTCGCCGACGACGTCGGCGAACGCGGCCAGCACGGCGTCGGCGTCCTTGCGGGTCACCTCGGCGCGGTCGGCCAGCGCGGCCACCAGCTCACTGCGGTTCATGTTGTTACTCCCGTGTTCATCTTGCCGTTGAGGCGTCAGATCGAAGCCGATGCTGCCAGGGTCCTCGTTGAGTCCCCGGACCCGGGTCCGTCGTCAGACCCTCGCGCCCAGGGACGCATCCTGCCCCTACCTGCGGCGGGAAAGCCAATCCGGCACCCGCCGGAGTCGTGAGAACACCCTTGGGGAGTCACACGAAAAGAGGGCCTGAGCCTTGCGCCACGATAGCTCCGCTGCTGACAGGGTTCTTGCGACGCGCCGGGTTCCAGGCTGCCGTGGGGTTACTCACAGTCCGGGCCCCCGGGTCGCCCGGGCCCCCGCCCCGGGGGGCCCGGCCCTGCCCCGGCCTCAGACGCCGGCCGGGCTGCCCGTCGTCGCGCCGACCGCCCTGGCGGCCTCCCGCACGGCACCGGCGACCGCACCCGCGACCTTGTCGTTGAAGACGCTCGGGATGATGTAGTTCGGGTTCAGCTCGTCCTCGGTCACCACATCGGCGAGGGCCGTCGCCGCGGCCAGCATCATCTCGGTGTTGACGGTCCGGGACTGCGCGTCCAGCAGACCGCGGAAGACGCCCGGGAAGACCAGCACGTTGTTGATCTGGTTCGGGAAGTCCGAGCGGCCGGTGGCGACAACCGCCGCGGTCTGGCGGGCGATTGCCGGGTCGACCTCGGGGTCCGGGTTCGCGAGCGCGAACACGATGGCGCCGTCGGCCATGGCGGCCACGTCGTCGCCGTCGAGGACGTTCGGGGCGGAGACGCCGATGAAGACGTCGGCGCCGCGCACGGCCTCCTTGAGGGTGCCGGTGAGGCCCTCGGGGTTGGTGTTGTCGGCGATCCAGCGCAGCGCCGAGTCCTGGGCGGCGTCGACGAGGTCCTCGCGGCCCGCGTGCACGACACCGTGGATGTCGGCGACGACGGCGTTCTTGACACCCGCGGCGAGCAGCAGCTTCAGGATGGCCGTACCGGCCGCGCCGGCGCCGGACATGACGACACGGATGTTCTCGATCGCCTTGCCGGTGACGCGCAGCGCGTTGGTCAGTGCGGCGAGGACGACGATGGCGGTGCCGTGCTGGTCGTCGTGGAAGACGGGGATGTCGAGGGCCTCACGCAGCCGGGCCTCGATCTCGAAGCAGCGCGGGGCGGAGATGTCCTCGAGGTTGATGCCCGCGAAGCCCGGGGCGATCGCCTTGACGATCTCGACGATCGCGTCGGTGTCCTGGGTGTCGAGGCAGATCGGCCAGGCGTCGATGCCGGCGAACCGCTTGAAGAGGGCCGCCTTGCCCTCCATGACGGGCAGCGCGGCCTTGGGGCCGATGTTGCCGAGGCCCAGCACCGCGGAGCCGTCCGTCACGACCGCAACGGAGTTGCGCTTGATGGTGAGGCGGCGGGCGTCCTCGGGGTTCTCGGCGATGGCCATGCACACGCGGGCCACGCCCGGCGTGTAGACCATGGACAGGTCGTCACGGTTGCGGATGGGGTGCTTGGACGCCATCTCGATCTTGCCGCCGAGGTGCATGAGGAAGGTCCGGTCCGAGACCTTGCCCAGGGTGACGCCCTCGATGCCGCGGAGTTCCTCGACGATCTCGTCCGCGTGCGCGGTCGACGTCGCGGCGATGGTGACGTCGATACGGAGCTTCTCGTGACCGGATGCGGTGACGTCGAGGCCGGTCACCGAGCCTCCGGAGGACTCCACGGCGGTGGTGAGCTGCGAGACGGCGGTTCCGCTCGCGGGCACCTCCAGCCGGACCGTCATCGAGTAGGAGACGCTGGGCGCCGTTGCCATGGCCGACTTCCTCTGCTTTCACCTGAGCCTGAGTTGTGCCGTCCGATCGTCGCACCTACCGCTGAGTAGCAGGTAGCCGCCCTGGATTGCGAACGTTTTGTTCGCGGAATGGGGCAGCAAAAAGAGACCCACGTCACGTGGACGTGGGTCTCTTCACGGATAAGCGGCACCGACCCGCCATGCTCGCCTCGCGGCAAGTGGTCGCTCGTAGCGACGAAGGTTGGGCCCGGGGGCTTGGATCGGGCCGGTGCCACATCCAGGCTAACAAACAGATCCCGTAAGGCCATTCCCGTACCGGTAGTTCATTTCGGCGGTAAGTGGGTATCGGGCCTCAGTCCCTGAGCAGGTCCGGAACTCCCGCCGCGTCGGGCTCGTCCCGGTCGGCCGAGACGACCGTGAGCTGCTGGGTGGCCCGGGTCAGCGCGACGTAGAGGACGCGCAGGCCGGCCGGGGACTCGTCGGCGATCTCCGCCGGGGAGACCACGACCGTCGCGTCGTACTCCAGGCCCTTGGCCTCCAGGCTGCCGAGGGCGACGACCCGGTCGCCGAGGCCGGTGAGCCAGCGGCGGGCCTCCTCGCGGCGCTGCATGGCGACGACCACGCCGACCGTGCCGTCGACGCGCTCCAGCAGCCGGGCCGCCTCGTCGCGGACGGTGGTGCCCAGCGTGTCCTCCACGACGGTGAAGCGGGGTTCGAGGCCGGTGGAGCGGACCGCCTTCGGCGACACGGAGCCGGGCATGGCGAGGGCGAGGACCTTGGCGGCGAGCTCGGCGATCTCGGCCGGGTTGCGGTAGTTCACCGTGAGTTCGAAGCGGCGGCGGGGGCGGGTGCCGAGGGCCTCGTCGCGGGCCTCGGCGGCCTCGTCCGGGTCGGACCAGGAGGACTGGGCCGGGTCGCCGACGACCGTCCAGGTGGCGTGCCGGCCACGGCGGCCGACCATCCGCCACTGCATCGGGGTGAGGTCCTGGGCCTCGTCGACGATGACGTGGGCGTACTCGACGCGCTCCTGGGCGAGGCGTTCGGCCCGCTCGCGCTGCGACTCCTCACGTACCGGCATCAGCTCCTCCAGCCCGGTGAGCTGGTCGAGCGGGTCGAGTTCACGCTTCCTGCGGGGGCGGGCCGGGGCGCCGAGGACGGCCTGGAGCTCGTCGAGCAGGGCGATGTCGTGCACCGAGCGGCCCTCGCGCCTGAGCGAGCGGGCGACCTTGCGGACCTCGCCGGGGTTGAGGATCCGGCGGGCCCAGCGGCCGAGGCGGCGTTCGTCGGCCATTGCGTCCAGGACGGCGGCCGGGGTCAGCTCCGGCCACCAGGCGTCGAGGAAGGCGATGAAGTCGTCCTCGGAGGTGATGTCCTCGTCGAAGGAGGAGCGCAGCTCGGCGGCGAGTTCGGGGTCGGAGTGCCGGCCGGCCGCGCCGGACCGCTCCCACAGGGCGTCCAAGAGGAGCTTGCGGGCGCGGGGGCGCAGCAGGTTCACGGGCGCGGTGCCGCCGAGGGCGGAGCGGCGGATGCCGTCCAGCTCCCGGGCCTCCAGCTCCAGGCGACGCCCGAAGGCGACCACGCGCAGCCGGGCCGGCGGGTCGTTCAGCTCAAGGGCGCCGCGCGCGGCCTTGCGCAGCACCTTGAGCATGCGCGAGGAGCCCTTGGCGCGGGCCACCGACGGGGAGTCGTAGAGGGTGGCCTCGCTGCCCTCGACCAGGGAGCCGATGGCGCGGATGGCGACCTGGCCCTCCTCGCCGAGGGAGGGCAGCACGCCCTCGGTGTAGGCGACGAGCAGCGGGGTCGGGGAGACGATCAGGATGCCGCCCGCGTAGCGGCGCCGGTCCTGGTAGAGGAGGTAGGCGGCGCGGTGCAGGGCGACGGCGGTCTTGCCGGTGCCGGGGCCGCCCTCGACGTACGTCACGGAGGCGGCGGGGGCGCGGATGACCAGGTCCTGCTCGGCCTGGATGGAGGCGACGATGTCGCGCATCGTGTGGCTGCGGGCCTGGCCCAGCGCGGCCATCAGGGCACCGTCGCCGATGACGGGCAGCTCGCCGCCGTCGAGGTACGCCGTCAGCTCGGGGCGCATCAGGTCGTCCTCGACGCCCAGCACCCGGCGGCCCTTGGAGCGGATGACACGGCGGCGGACGACTCGGCCGGGGTCGACGGGGGTGGAGCGGTAGAAGGGGGCGGCGGCCGGGGCCCGCCAGTCGATGACCAGCGGTGCGTAGTCCTGGTCGAGGACACCGATGCGGCCGATGTGCAGGGTCTCGGCGATGTCGGCGGTGTTGTCGGGACGTACGGCGCCCTCCGCCGGCTCGACGGCGGTGTACGCCCCGTCCGGGCCCTTCTTGCCGTCCTTGCCGGTCAGGAGGTCGATACGGCCGAAGAGGAAGTCCTCGAACTCGTTGTTGAGCCGGCTGAGGTGGATGCCCGCGCGGAAGACCTGCGCGTCCCGCTCGGCGAGTGCGCCGGGGGTGCCGACCTGGCCGCGCCGGGCCGCGTCCTGCATCAGGAACTCCGCCTCGTGGATCTTCTCCTCGAGACGCCGGTACACCCGGTCCAGGTGTTCCTGTTCGACGTGGATCTCCCGGTCACGAACCGTGTCGTGCACCGAACCGACCGCGTCTTGTCTGTGAGCCTGAGCGGCCACCGGGCCCCCTTCTGACGTGCTGGGCAGCCGTCAACCGTACGCGAAGGGGACCCCTGGAAGCTACGGGCCGGCGGCAGGCGCGGGGCTGTTGCCCCCAATGGCGCCTGCCGGACGACCGGACAGCTCTACGCGTCGACCTCGACCAGCCGCTTGCCGTCGAAGGTCACGACCTCGAAGTGGTCGATCTCGTTGGGGTCGAAGGCGGCGCCGCCCTGGACGTACAGGGGCTCCTTGGCCTTGTCGGACTTGGCGTCCGGGAGGCCGTAACCCCACTCCGGGACGGACCAGGACGACAGGGTTTCGCGCTCGCCGTTCTTGCCGACCGCGACGAGGGCGCACTTGAGCGGGCCCTTGACGTTCTTCAGTTCGGTGACCACACCCGTCCCCCAGTCCTTCTTCTGGAGGGCGACCGTCGCGGTGACCTTGGTGGACGGGTCGGTGGCCGAGATCTTGTCGGAGATGCCGTCGAAGGCCGCCTTGGCGGGACTCGCCGCGAGCGGGCGGTTCTCGGCACCGCCGCCGCTGTCGCCGCCGTTCGTCGCGACCGCGACGAACGGGCCGCCGATGATCAGCGCGCCGGCCGCGGCCACCATGTAGAAGCTGCGGCGGCGCTTCTGGGCGCGGCGGTCGGCGACCTCGTCGACCAGCTTCTCCACCAGGCGCGGCCGGGGCTTCGCGGACAGCGAGTCGCCGATCGCGGGTGTGCTGCCGGAGCCGGGCAGATCGGCGAGGGCGGCGAGCATGGGCTCCATGCCGGCCAGTTCGTCGAGCTGCTGGGCGCACCATTCGCAGGTCGCGAGGTGGGCCTCGAATGCGGTCGCTTCGGCGTCGTCGAGGATGCCGAGGGCGTAGGCGCCGACGGTCTCGTGCTCGTTCGGCACCGGAGATTCCTGCATGGGTCCAGACATACCCATGCCTCCCGTGCCGAACCCTTGGTTACCCCCGTAAACACTCATCACGCCGTCACCCCCCGCTCCTCCAGTGCCAGCTTCATCGAACGCAGGGCGTAGAACACCCTGGAGCGGACGGTGCCGCTGGGTATGCCCAGGGTCTCGGCCGCCTCATTGACGGTACGCCCCTTGAAGTACGTCTCGACGAGCACCTCCCGGTGGGCGGGGGTCAGGTCGTCGAGTGCGTCCGAGAGAGTCATCAGCCACAGCGCCTTGTCGATCTCGTCCTCCGCGGGGATGACCTCCAGCGGCGACGGGTCGACCTCCTGCGGCCGGGCCTGCCGGCTGCGGTGGCCGTCGATGACGATGCGCCGGGCGACCGTCACCAGCCAGGGGCGTACCGATCCGGTCGCTCTGTTGAGCTGACCGGCGTTCTTCCAGGCACGGATGAGCGTCTCCTGCACGACGTCCTCGGCGCGCTGCCGGTCTCCGGCGACCAGGCGCAGGACGTATGCCAGCAGGGGTCCGGCGTGTTCGCGATAGAGCGCACGCATCAGCTCCTCGTCGGGTTCCGAGGGCTGGGACATGCGATGTCGGGCCCTCGGTGCACGTTCATTGGCCACGACGGAATCCTTGCGCACGCCCACCTCCGATGTCCGGGGGTTCCCCCAGTCGGTCGCTCCACATGCCGTACGCAAACGAGGGGTTGGGCGTTCAAAGGGACCCGACATATTTCTTCGAGATGACGTGACGAGCGGGACATGGGGTCACATTCCAACCCCGCGTTCTTTACATTTCCGCCACATCGGCAAGATCAAGCCAGGCCTTCCCTACGGTGGCGTAGGTAAACGGCATGTAACCGAAATCACTTTGGCGGTGCGGTCGCAGAAGTCGCATTTAGGACAGGGAAATTGAGTGCACGGACCACTCAATTCCGTTTCACGCGCGCGTGAGTGCCGCGCGGCGGCGATGCCGGGCGACGCGCTCGCGGTTCCCGCAGACCTCACTGGAGCACCAGCGCCGTCTGCGCCCGCGTGAGGTGTCGAGGTACACGATGGGGCAGTTGTCGCCTTCGCACTGGCGCAGCGCCGCGCGGGCGACGGGGTCGGTCAGCAGGTCCACGGCGTCCCGGGCGACGACCGCGAGCAGGGCGGCACAGCCGGGCGGTCCGTCCAACCGCCGCAGCAGCTGGCCGTCTTCACCGCGGACCGCGCGCGGGGCCGGGGGCGCGGTGCGGGCCAGGTCGTTGACCCGGGCGAGGGCGAGGTCGTTCGCGGCGGCCCCCGGTCTCGGCCGGCAGCGCACCAACCGGTCGACCTGGGAACGCAGTTCACGGAAGGCGAGCAGCCAGCCCGTGTCGGCGTGGGCCAGATCGGTACCGGCCGGGACGAGCCCGGAGCCGGTGATCCAGGCGCGCAGCACGTCCACGGAGTCGAGCCGCTCCTCGGGGTGCGTGGTGGAGAGCAGGTCCAGACAGATCCGCCCGGCGTCGAAGCGCAGCTCGTGGGAGGCCGTGGCCGTACTCAGTGCCATGTGCCTGTCACCGCCTAGGGGTTCACCCCGGTCGCGAGGGCATCGGTGGGACGCCGGTGAGAGGGCCGGTGGACCGTTCCCTCTTACAGTGCCTGCCCGCGGCGGAGCCGGAAACCCCTCGCACACACCTGCGCGGCACGCGTTCCGGCCACGCCGGCGCATTGCGTCACGCCCCCGCTGAGTCCCCGGACGGGCCCCGCACTCTGCGACATCAGATCGGCGGTTTCCGGCTCAACCCCGGGGCGCCCTCACGCGTCCGCGTACTTCGTCTCCGCGCTCGGGTCCAGCGCCAGGCGATACCCCCGCTTGACCACCGTCTGGATCAGCTTCGGGGTGCCGAGCGCCGTGCGGAGGCGGGCCATGGCCGTCTCCACCGCGTGTTCGTCACGGCCGGAGCCCGGCAGGGCGCGCAGCAGGTCGGCGCGGGCGACGACCCAGCCGGGGCGCCGGGAGAGGGCACGCAGGAGGGCCATGCCGGCGGGCGGGACCGGTTTGAGATCGTCGTCGACCAGGACGGCGTGACCGCGGATCTCCACGCGGTGCCCGGCGACGGGCAGGGAACGCGCCCGCCCGGGGAGTTCCTGGCAGAGGAGCTGGACCAGCGGGCCGAGCCGGAAGCGCTCCGGCTGGATCGTGTCGATGCCGCGGGACTGCAGGGGCAGGGCGGTGACCGGCCCCACGCAGGCCGGCAGGACGTCGTGGCTCAGCGCCGCCAGGACCTCGTCGAGCAGTCCGCGGTCCTTCGCCCGGGACAGGAGGGAGGCCGCGGCGGGGGCGCTGGTGAAGGTGACCGCGTCCAGGGCCCTGGCGACCGTAGCGTCCAGCAGCCGGTCGACCGGGGCGATGTCCTCCGGCGGCATCCAGCGGTAGACCGGCACCCCGACCACCTCGGCCCCGCCCTCCCGCAGCGCCTCCACGAACCCGGGCAGCGGCTCACCGTGCAGCTGGATCGCGATCCGCAGCCCGTCGACGCCCTCCTCCAGCAGCCGGTCCAGCACCTCCGCCATGGACTCCGACGACGGCGACCACTCCTCCGTCAGCCCGGCGGCCCTAACCGCGCCCTTGACCTTCGGCCCGCGCGCCATGATCCGTACGTCGCGCAGCCGCGCCAGCAGCTCCTCCCCCAGCCCCCAGCCGTCGGCGGCCTCGACCCAGCCCCGGAAGCCGATCGCGGTCGTGGCCACGACGATGTCCGGCACCTGCTCGATGATCTCCTTCGTCGCGGCCAGCAGCTCACTGTCGTCGGCGAGCGGCACGATCCGCAGGGCAGGGGCGTGCAGGACGGCGGCACCGCGTCGCTGCAGCAGCACGCCGAGCTCGTCGGCCCGGCGCGCTGCCGTCACACCCACGGTGAAACCCGCCAGGGGGCCGTGGTCCGGTCGCTGTTCTTCGTACATGGCTCTCGTCCCGCACTCGAGTCGTCGTACTTCATGGGTACGGCGTACCTACATGCCGATCGAGCCTGTCAACGGCTCGTGACAGGCTCGGATCGGTGTGATGTCCACGGTGTTACCGATGCCGTTTTCCGCTGCACCGACGGCCACGGGCTTCGGCCGGGGGCCCGGGGGTCGTCCCCCGGATCAGCACAGCGTCACACCTCGGCGTAGCTGAGCTGCGGCTTCGCCTCCGAGGTCGTCGTGGTGACGGGTACCCGGGGAGCCGTACGGCGAAGGTATACGGCCCAGGTGACCACGAAGCAGACCGCGTAGAAGGCGAGGAAGGCGACGAACGCCCCGGTGCCCGAACCGTAGGAGAGGAAGGACTGGCGGAAGGCGAGGTTGATGCCGACACCGCCGAGCGCGCCGACCGCACCGATCAGGCCCATGGACGCCCCGGACAGCCGTCGCCCGTACGCCGCCGCCTCCTCGCCCTGCAGCCCCTTGGCCAGGGCCTTGTTCTGGAAGATGCCCGGGATCATCTTGAACGTCGAGCCGTTGCCGAGCCCGCTGAGCACGAACAGCACCACGAACGCCCCGGTGAACAGCGCCAGCGACTTCTCCATGGAGGCGCCGATCAGCACCGCCGTCGCCGCAGCCATGGCGACGTAGTTCCACAGGCTGATCCGCGCGCCGCCGAAGCGGTCGGCGAGACGGCCGCCGACGGGGCGGATCAGGGAGCCGAGCAGCGGACCGAGGAACGTGACGTACGCGGCCTCCAGCGGGGTCCGGCCGAACTGGTTCTGCAGCACCTGGCCGAAGGCGAAGCTGTAGCCGATGAAGGAGCCGAAGGTGCCGACGTAGAGGAGGGACATGATCCAGGTGTGGCCGTCCCGCGCCGCATCCTTCGCGGCGCCGGTGTCGTTCTTGACGTTCTCCAGGTTGTCCATGAACAGCGCGGCCATGACGGCGGCCACGACGATCAGCGGGATGTAGATCCCGAGCAGCACGCGCGGCCCGCCGCCGGCGCCGATGATCGCCAGCGCGATGAGCTGGATGACCGGCACGCCGATGTTGCCGCCGCCGGCGTTGAGGCCGAGGGCCCAGCCCTTCTTCCGCAGGGGGAAGAAGGCGTTGATGTTGGTCATGGAGGACGCGAAGTTGCCCCCGCCGATACCGGCGAGCAGGCCGACCAGCAGGAACGTGGAGAATGAGGTGCCCGGCTCCATCACGGCGAACGCCGCGACGGTGGGGATCAGCAGCAGGGACGCCGAGATGATCGTCCAGTTCCGCCCGCCGAAGATGGCCACGGCGAAGGTGTAGGGGACCCGGACGACGGCGCCGACCAGCGTGACCATCGAGGTCAGCATGAACTTGTCGGCGGGGGTCAGTCCGTACTCCGGGCCCATGAACAGCACCAGCACGGACCACAGGGTCCAGATCGAGAAACCGATGTGCTCGGACAGCACGGAGAAGAAGAGGTTCCGGCGGGCGACCTTCTCCCCGGTCTCGTTCCAGAACGTCTCGTTCTCCGGATCCCAGTGCCGGATCCAGCGTCCGCCCCTGCTCGGGGGTGCGGTTGCCGTGCCAGGGCCTGTCATGACGCCTCCACTGTGCTCCGGGGCTCGGTCGTACTTCCGGTGACTGATCCCGAAGGTAGGGAGGGCTCGTTTCCTGCCTGTGGCAGCGAATGACCGCGAGGGAACTTTGCTCTCACCCCGCGCTCGGGCGGGATGAGAGGTTCCGGGCGGTTTCCGTGTCAGTGCTGCGGGGGCTGCCAGTGGGGGTTCTGCTGAGGCGGGGACTGCGGCTGGTGGTACGGCTGACCGTACGGCCCCGGGGGCTGCGCACCGTAGGGGCCGGGCGCGGCCTGGCCCGGATACGGCGCCGGGGCGGGCTGACCCGGGTACGGAGCATGCGCGGGCTGACCGGCGTAAGGGCCCGGGGCGGGCTGGCCGGGGTAGGGGCCGGGCGCGGGCTGACCGGGGTACGGGCCGGACGCGGGCTGACCGGCGTACGGCGCCGGGGCGGGCTGAGCGGCGTACGGGCCGGACGCGGGCTGGGCGTACGGGCCGGGGGCCGGCTGGGCGTACCCGCCGCCCGCGAACGGATTGCCCTGCCCGGGCAGCTGTGCCCCCGGCGGCAGATACCGCAGCCGCCCGTCCTCGTCGTGCACCGGCGTGAAGCCCGCCGCCTGCAGCCGGCCGGAGAACTTGGCGTTGCGCTTGCGCGTCACCACGAGGCCGACGCCGAAGACCGCCATGAGCAGCAACCACACCACACCGGCCGCGACGAAGTCGCCCGGCCGCCCGCCGAACCGGAAGGCGAGGATCACGCAGCCGACGCTGACACCCAGGGCTCCGTACCCCATGCGCTTCTCGGCGTTCTTGCCCGTGAGGTCGAAGTTGATGCGGGCCTTGAGGAGTTCGAACGCCTCCGGCACCAGGGGCGGCAGGGAGACACCGTCCGCCGCATTGGGGTACTGCGCCCAGTTCTGCCCGGCCCGGGCCCTTGCCTGCGGGCTCGGGTCGGGCACGAGCAGCATGGTGAGCGCGCCGCTGCGGCCGTTGCTCTGGCGGACGTCGGCGTACTCGTAGCCGAACTGCTGGGCCACGAAGGCCAGTCGGGCGAGCTTCTTCACGGACGCCATCGGACTGGTCAGCTCGACCGGCTCCCCGCCCGCCATCAGCCGCAGCATCTTCCGTGTCTGCCGCTTGCTCATTCCACCACTCCCCCGGGCCACCCTGTTCACAACCGCAACTCGGGCAGTTTTGCACACCGGGTGAGCCCGGGGGAAAGGGGTCCCGTCAGGCGCGCCTCCGGCTTCCGCGGGACTTCGCCCGGGACTCCCCCGTCGGCCACAACCGGGGCTTCTGCTTCGCCGCCAGGTCCTCCGCCCAGCCGAACGCCAGGACGCAGCAGCCGATCAGGATCCAGACCAGGACCAGCACCGGCCACACGCTCTCCAGCAGCCCGGGCACGTTCTGCTCCAGCAGGGGGAAGCCCCACAGCTGGTCCCAGAGGGTGGCGGCGATGAGGATGCAGGTGTTGTGCCACAGGTAGATGGTCACGGCCCGGGAGTTGAGGAGCGTGATCGTGCCCGCGAAGGGGCGCAGCCGGCGCGGCCATTCCGTCCAGGACGGGCTGAGGTGCAGCAGCAGGAACACCGTCCCGAAGGACCACAGGGCCTGGGCCAGCGGCATGCTGTCGAGGTCGTTGCCGGTGCCGAAGTCGTGGTGCAGGGCGTACCAGAGGCCGGCCAGGGCGATGACGGGTGCGACGGACGGCACGATGTAGCGCGGCAGCCGCCGCAGGATGCCCTCCTGGTGGGCCATACCGAGGATCCAGCAGGCGCCGAAGGTGGAGAAGTCGGTGAGCGCCGAGGGGATGCGCTCGCCGGGCAGCGTGATCCAGCCCTGTTCGAAGGCGACGGCCAGGACGATCGGGGAGAGGATCGTGAGGACCGGCAGGGCGCGCAGGGCCTTCAGCAGCACCGGCGACAGCAGGACGTACCAGAGGTAGGCGCGGATGTACCAGAGCGGACCGGCGAGGTCGGCGGCCCAGTTCTCGCCGATGAAGCCGTGGACGCCGGGCAGGCCCTCCGCGTACGGCGGGTCGCTGAGCGGGACGATCCAGAAGGTGAGGTGGAGCAGCCACCAGCCGGGGTGACCGTCCTCGTCCGGGCCCCAGCCCTGGAGGACCATGCCGGTGACGCCGACGACGCCGAGCAGCCACAGCGGGGGCAGCAGCCGCCGCATCCGGCTGCGGATCACCTGCACGGCCGGGCGCTTCAGGGAGCGGGCCATGAGGTTCCCGGCGAGCGCGAACATCACGCCCATGGACGGGAACACCAAGGGCAGCCAGGCCCAGCCCGTCAGGTGATAGAGCACCACACGGAACAGGGCGAGGGCGCGCAGCAGGTCGAAGTACCGGTCGCGGCCGGGCTTCTGGACGGGGGCCGCCTCGCTGGGCGCGGCCTCGGTGACGGGAGTGGCGTGCGTGGTCATCCGACCGGCCTCCCGTCCATCTGCGGCTGGGGCGCGGCGGTACCGGCCCCGGGCAGGCCCACCGCGCCGGTGCGCCGCAGCTTCTGCCAGCGCAGCCGGCCGCCGGTGAGGGCGGTGATCCACGACTGGAGCAGGACGACGTACATGAGCTGGCGGTAGAGGAGTTGCTGGAGCGGGAGTGAGATCAGGTGGGTCATGCGTTCCTTGTCCAGGTGGAACGCGTAGGCCGCGCACACCCCTTGCACTGCGAGGACGCCCAGCCAGGCGCCGATGGTCTTCTCCGTGGGCCCGAACACCAGCCCGTACAGCAGGAACACGTCGATCAGCGGGGCCAGCAGCGGCGCCACGACCATGAACATCGACACCAGCGGCATGCCCACCCGGCCGAAGCGGCCCGAGGGTCCCCGCTCGATGACGGAACGGCGGTGCTTCCAGATCGCCTGCATGGTGCCGTACGACCAGCGGTAGCGCTGGGACCACAGTTGCTGTACGGACTCCGGGGCCTCGGTCCAGGCGACGGCCTTCTCGGCGTACACCACGTGCCAGCCGTCGCGGTGCATGGCCATGGTGATGTCGGTGTCCTCGGCGAGCGTGTCGTCGCTCATGCCGCCGACGCGTTCCAGTGCGCTGCGCCGGAACGCCCCGACCGCGCCGGGGATGGTGGGCATGCAGCGCAGCACGTCGTACATGCGGCGGTCGAGGTTGAAGCCCATCACGTACTCGATGTGCTGCCAGGCACCGATGAGCGAGTCGCGGTTGCCGACCTTGGCGTTGCCCGCGACGGCGCCGACGCGCGGGTCGCCGAAGGGCTGGACGAGTTCGCGGACGGTGGTCGGCTCGAAGACGGTGTCACCGTCCATCATCACGATCAGGTCGTACTTGGCGTTGGCGATGCCCCGGTTGAGGGCGGCGGGCTTGCCGGCGTTGAGCTGGCGTACGACGCGTACGCCGGGCAGGCCCAGGTTCTCGACGATGCGGGCGGTGCCGTCGCTGGAGCCGTCGTCGATGACCAGCACCTCGATGGGGTGGTCGCTGGCGACGAGGGAACGGACCGTCTGCTCGATGCACTTGGCCTCGTTGTAGGCGGGCACGAGGACGGAGACCGGTTCCGTGACGGGGTCGCCCCAGCTGAAGCCGCGGCGCCGGACCCTGCGGGCGTGTGCCACGGAGAGGATCAGCATCAGCCCGAGCCGCGCGAAGACCAGTACGCCGACGACGGCGAGGCCGGCGACGAGGAACCCGGTCATCTTCTCGGAGGCCTGCACCAGGAAGACCCACGCCTCGCCCTTCAGCGACTCCAGTCCGGCGACCCGGGTGTGCGCGCTCGGGGCGTCGAGTGCGCCGGTGAGGGTGTGGAAGCGGTAGCCCTTGGCCTGCAGTCCGGAGACGTACCGGTCGAGGGCGGCTACGGTCTGGGAGCGGTTGCCGCCGGAGTCGTGCATCAGCACGACGGCACCGTCGCCGTTCTTCGGCGTGGCGTTGCGGATGATCTGCTCGACCCCGGGCTTGCGCCAGTCCTCGCTGTCGGTGTCGTTGACGATGGTGATGTAGCCCTTGCTGCCGATGTACTCGGTGACCGGCCAGGTGTTGTTGTCCATGTTCAGGGCGAACGACGAGTAGGGCGGGCGGAACAGCGAGGTGCGGATGCCGGCCGCGCCGGCGAGCGCGAGCTGGTTCTGCGACAGCTCCCAGTCGACCCGGCTCTTGCTCTGCAGCGACAGGTCGGGGTGGTTGAAGGTGTGCAGTCCGATCTCGTGGCCCTCGTCGACCATGCGCTGGACGAGGTCCGGGTAACGGGAGGCCATGGTGCCGGTGATGAAGAAGACGGCACGGGCGTCGTGCTTCTTCAGCACGTCGAGGACCTTGGGCGTCCACATCGGGTCGGGGCCGTCGTCGAAGGTCAGCACCAGTTCGTGGTCCGGGAGGTCCAGGCTGGTCGCCTTCCCGCCGCGGGTGTCGATGACCGGGCCGCCCTTGAGGATGTCCTTCGGGACGCGGTCGTTCGCCGCGGGCGGTCCGACGCGGTGGTCGGCGAGGACCTCGCTGTGCACGTAGCCGCGCAGCATGAGCATCGCCCCCAGCGCGACGAGTACGAGCAGGGGCAGCAACAGACGCATGGGCAGGCGCCGGCGCCTGGAGCCGCCACGGGCTCGCGGCTCGGGCCCGGAACGGCGGATTCGGGATGCCATGGGTGGTGGTACTCCGGGTGGTGCGGATGGGGTGGCACGGGGACGTGGCGGGCGGACGGTGTGGTGGCGTCCGGCCGGCGGGGACGTCGCGGTTGCGCGCGGTGTCCGCGACGTCCTGGGGTCCCGCCGGATGAGCGGGGCGGGACGGTGGGAGCGGCTGCCGGTGAGGTGGCCCCGGTCTGGGTTTCGGTCTCTCCGGTCGGCCGGGCCCGTCGGGAGACGCGCCCGGCCGGCGGAGAGGGGTGCGGCGCCCGGAGCGGCGGGCGCCGCGTCGCGACGCGACCGGGCGGCGACGCGGGTTCAGGCGGCGACGCGACCCGGGCGGCGGCGCGGTCTAGGCGGCGGGCGTCTCGGCTGTGGGCTGCGGCTCGGCCGGGCCCTCCGCCACGGGCTGCGGCTGGGCCGGGCCTTCCGCGACAGTGCCGCCGTCGCCGTCGGTGCCCGTCGTCTCCGTGGGCAGCGGCGAGGGCTCACCCGTCGGTGTCGGGTCGGTGGCCGGCGTGCTCGGCGGGTCCGCCGGCTTGCTGGGGGCGGGGTCGGTGGCCTTGGTACCCGGCTTCGGGGTGGTCCGGGTCGCCGTCGGCGAGGGCTTGGCCGACGCGTCGGGACGGCTGCCGGGGCCGGCGGTCGCGTCGGGCGCGGCGGCGTCGCCGCCGGTGCCGGGTGCGGGTGCCGTGGCGTCACCGGTCGCGGGCGTGCTGCCCGGGGCGGTGGCACCGGTGTCTTCGGGCGGTGCCGACTCGGCGGTCACCGGCGGGGAGTCGACCTGCCCGGCCGGAGCGCTGTCCTCCTTCGTCGGCACGGGCAGCCAGGGGGCGTTGGAGTTGCCCGACAGCAGCGTGGCGACGATGACGACGGCGTAGACCCCGCAGGCCAGCGCGACGGCCATGCCGATCCGGCGGTAGCGGCGGCTGCGGCGGCCGGACTCGTCGACGAAGACGGGCCGGTCGGCCTGGGCCTCGGCGTCCGTGCCCGCTTTGACCTGGCGCAGGAAGCCGTCCCCGAGTTGCACGGCGTCGAGCTGGACGGTGACCTCGTGCGGATCGTGGGTCTGACCGTCCGGGTCGGGCGCGTGGCCCGACGGGTCCGGCTCGTCCCTCTCCTGCCAGGGGTCCTGGACCGCGGTCCGGCTCCCCGGTTCCCGGGCGAGCGCGTCGGCCTCACCGTCGCTCTGGCGGGGAATGCCGCCCAGTACCTCGGTCACGGCGGCCGGCCCCTGGCCGGTCGTCCGGACGTCACCGGTGGGAAAGAACTGCGTCGCTCTTCTGCTCCGGACTCCGCCGTCCGACGAGAATTCGCCGGTAGTGGTAGCGGCCTCGGGCCACTCGGGTTGGGCGTCTTCTCGCCACTGTTTCACGCGCACGCACTTCCCCCCAGGGATGGTTCAGGTGCGCTTGCCGACCTGAGCACCCGCCGTCGGACCGGGCCCCCACCCGTCCGAGCGCCCCCTCTTACCACACCGTGCTCAGACGTCGAATGTAGCGCACGCGCAGGTTCTGTGTGTGCGCCGTATCGAATCGTGTCAGCGGTGAGACAGCATGAGGACATCGTCCACGGCCGGAATCCAGGCCCCCGCAGGCCTGCTCAGCCACCCCTCCGCCCTGGTCAGCCGGGCTGCCGCCCGGCGCAGCGCGTCGAAGGCGGGGTGGGTCAGGCCCTTGCGCCACACCAGGGAGACGGGGGACAGCGGAACCGGGTCGACCAGGGGCCGCACCACCGTCGACGGCAGGGCGGGGAACTCCACGACGGCGAGGATCGGATTGCGCGTCCGGGCCATGATCCGCTGGAACTCCTCCTCCCCCACCGCCAGCGGCGCGGGTGGCGCGATATCGATGCCCCGGTCCTCGAACAGCAGCCGTGCGAGCCCGGTCCACTCGGGCGTGCGGGAATTGCCGGCGCCCGCGTAGACGCTCTCGCCGGCCAGCTCGGCGAGCGGTACGGCCTCCCACGCGGCCAGCCGGTGGTCCTCCGGCAGTACGACCGCCATCGGCTCGAAACGCACCGGCTGGTGGTCGAGTCCGGCCCGCAGCGCCGGGTCCAGTCCGGCGAACCGTCCGAACGAAGCGTCCAGCCGGCCCGCCAGCAGTTCACCGGCGGCTCCGGTCAGGCCGCTCTCGTAGCGGGCCATGAGCTCGTGCCGGGGGGCGAGTTCACGCGCCGCGTGCAGCACCCGGCGCGGCGTGGCCAGGCCCGGGGAGTTGAGGTCGACCAGCAGCGGCCGGGCCTGGCCGAAGGCGGCGAGCAGTTCGTCCTGCGCCCCCAGCACCCGGCGGGCGTACGGCAGGAGCCGCTCCCCGTCGGGAGTGAGCGTCACCTGCCGGGTGGTCCGCACGAACAGCTCGGCCCCCAGCTCCCGCTCCAGCCGCCGCACGTCGCGGCTGAGCGCCTGCTGAGCCACGTGCAACCGCACCGCGGCACGCGTGAAGTGCAACTCCTCGGCGACGGTCACGAAGCCACGCAGGAGGCGGGGGTCGAGGTGGACGGGCATGCGGTGAACCTACAGCGGCCCGGGGCGGGGCACGCGGGGGTGCCGGCCGGTCAGAAGCCGGGAGGCCTCCGTGGCGTGCCGCCCCGGGCTGTGCGCGGGTCCTCTCCCCTCAGGCCCGCCACGCCCAAGCGGCCCTCCGCGCCGGCCGTCGGCGCGCCCTGGCCCACCCGGTGCCGGGGTACCGAGCGCATCGGCGGTCTGGTCAGGGTGATCTGGCGGACGACCTGCTGGAAGCACGCCAGGGCGGCGAGCCCGGGCAGGGCCGCCGCCGCGGTGCCGAGGACGGTCCGGGGCGCCTGGACGACGCACAGCATGACGGCGATGCAGGAGAAGACCAGGACCACGAACCAGGAGTGCACGGCACGGCGCTGGTGCAGCGCGGCCCGCAGGACGGACAGGGAGCCCACCAGCCAGGGCCCGTACACCAGCAGGGGCCACCACGTGCGCAGTCCATGCGCCGCCGGGGACACGGCGACCAGGCGCAGCGGGTCGTAGGCGACGATGCCACTCAGGACGCTCACCGCGGAGGCGATGACGGCCGCCAGCGCCGCGACGAGGCAGCTGGTGGTGCGGAGCACACCGGCGGCGTTGCGGGGCCTGACCTTGCGGTGGCGCCGCGGGAGGTCCCGCACGGGCGGCAGTTCCTCGGTGATGTCCTGGAGGCGCCGCATGTGGGACCCGTGGACGGAGGCCGACGCCGGGTCCTCGGCCGGAGCCGGGGCCGGGGCCAGATCCTCGTCACGGGGGGAGGGGATCCGCGCCGCCTGTTCCCCGAGTGCCTCCTCGAGAATGAACGCCAGTTCCTCGGCGGGGTCCCAGGTCGGGTCCGGCGGGGTCAGGGGCGTGATGAAGTCCCGGGCCGGAGCCCGGTGCCGGCCGGTGCCCTCTACTTTGTCGTACATGGCGTGCCCCGCTTATTCCGCGAGCGCGAAAGCGGGCCAATCCGTCGCACTGATCCACCGCCGGGCAAGATCTCTTTCCAGCGTGCTCATGACGTCGATGAAATCGCGCAGCACCGCCTCGGTCGCCTTCAGTGCGACCGGGCAACCCCCTTTGGTGAGCGTCCCGTTGGCTGTCGCCGACGAATGCGCTGGAGCGGGAATGTAGGTGTACGGGCCGAGCGTTACCGCCCAGCCGTCTTTCCTGGTCGCCTCGGTCATGTACCGACTAACCGTCGGCCCACTTCACCGGATGCGCGGCAAACGAGTGAAGGATTTTCGCGAATGAGCATCTTTTTCATGCGCCATGAGAAGCATCCGTAATCTCCATATTTCTATATGAAGAACAAGGGGCGCATATTTCTCGCCATGGATTTCCGGCCACGTGCCACGGATCCACAACCCAGGTGCGTGAGTGTGCACGGAACAGGTGTTGGACCGCTTGATCGCTCCCGGGCGACGGTGGACGCATGCCGCAACTCTCCCCGTACCGCCGCCTGTTCCGCCTGCCCGGTGCCCGCGCGTTCACCGCCGGAAACCTCGTCGCCCGGCTGCCGATGGGCATGTTCAGTGTCAGCGCGGTCGTGATGATCGCCGGGAGCCGGGGCTCGTACGCCCTCGCCGGTGCCGTCACGGCGACGGGTCTCGCGGCGACCGCGCTGGTCGCGCCGTGGATCGCACGGTTCGTCGACCGCCACGGCCAGGCCCGGGTGGCCCTGCCCGCCACGGTGGTCGCCGTGCTCGGCTCCCTGTCCCTGCTGCTGTGCGTGCGCCACGGCGCCCCGGACTGGACCCTGTTCGCCTCCTACGCGGCCACCGCCACGACACCCAACACCGGCGGCATGTCCCGGGCCCGCTGGGCCCATCTGCTGGCCGGCGACGCGAAGGCGCTGCACACCGCCAACTCCTTCGAGCAGGCCGTGGACGAGCTGTGCTTCATGCTCGGCCCGGTCCTCGCGGCCTTCCTGTGCGGGACGTTCTTCCCCGAGGCGGGCACCCTCGTGGGCGCGGTGCTGCTGCTGACCGGCATGGTCCTGTTCACGACCCGGCGCGCCACGGAGCCCCCGGTCCGCGCACGCATACCCGGCAAGGCGCCGTTGCGCGCCCCCGGCATCCCGCAGCTGCTCGCGGTCTGCCTGGCGATGGGCGGCGTCTTCGGTGCGACGGAGGTCGTCACGCTGGCCTTCGCCGATGCGCAGGGGCGGCAGTCGGCGGCCGGGATCGTGCTCGCGCTCCAGGCCGCGGGCTCGTGCGGGGCCGGCCTGCTGTACGGCGCCGTGAAGCCCACCGGACCGGCCGCGGCCCGGCTGCCCTGGTGCGTGGCCGCGATGGCCGCGCTGCTGACCCTGCCGCTGCTGGCCGCGGCCCTCACCGGTTCGCTGCCCCTCCTGGCCGCCGCGCTGCTGGTCGCCGGGATGGCCACGGCCCCGACGATGGTCACGACGATGACGCTGGTCCAGGAGCGCACCCCCGCGGGCCGGCTCAACGAGGGCATGACGCTCGCGGTGACCGGCCTGCTGGGCGGCATCGCCGGCGGCAGCGCGCTCGGCGGCTGGACGGTGGAGCACCTCTCGCCGACGACGGGCTACGCCCTGCCGGTGACGGCGGCGGCCATGGCCCTGGCCCTGTCGCTGCCCACGGCTTCGAATCGCTTCACCAAGATCCTCACGTCCCATTGACGCACTTACGCCGCCCGCTTACGTTCGATCGTCGAAGCGCTTCGACACCAGGAGCCGGGAGAGTGGGGACGCTCACATGAAGTTCACCGACGGCTACTGGCTCCTGCGTCGAGGGTGTCACCGCGGCCCACCCGGCCGAGGTCCTCGACGTCACCGAGGCGGACGGCGCCCTGGAGATCCACGCCCCGACCCGGCCCATCCGCTCCCGCGGCCACCTGATGACCGGCCCGCTGCTCACCGTCAGGGCGCACTCCCCCATGCCCGACGTCATCGGCCTGACCCTCACGCACTTCACCGGCGGCCCGCCCCGGGCTCCGAGTTCGAGTTCACGACGTCAGACGGTGCCGCGGAGATCTCGTACGGCGACGAGCACGCGACGCTGACCTCCGGCGCCCACCATCTGCGCGAACAGCTGGTGTTGACGGTCGGCACATCCGTCTACGGCCTCGGTGAGCGCTTCGGCCCGCTGGTGAAGAACGGGCAGGTCGTGGACATCTGGCAGGCCGACGGCGGCAACGGCCCCATGACAAAGGCCCCGCCGCTCGGAAGCGGCGGGGCCTTCGCCCACATGGGATGAGTGGAGATGGCGGGAATCGAACCCGCGTCCAACGGTGCAGAATCAGGGCTTCTCCGTGTGCAGTTCGCTGCGATTTTCTCGGCCCCGGCGATCACGCGAACAAGTCGCCGACGGGCCCAGTCACTGTTTGATTTCCCATCGAACCCCGTGACCGGGCTCGATGGTTTAGTTCCCTAGCTTATGCCAGGATCCGGGCCGGGAACGCTCCCGGGCTGACACCCATTTAGGGTCCTTCAGTCACTGCTTATCAGGCAGCGAGGGCGAAGGACTGGGAATCGCGCTTGGTATTGGCGATTATTTTTTGCGACATATGGTTTACGAGATCATTGCCGCTTCCTCGACACGCTTCCCCTGCTTCGACAGCCGCTGTCGAAACCGATCATCCCCATGTTGTGTTGACAAATCCCTCCGGAGAGGGGCGCGCACCCTCCGTGGGGTGCAGTCACCATCGTACGTGACCAACGCAGGTCGGTGCCAGCGTATTCCCTACGCCCCGCGCTGGCGCCGCCGCACCGCGGCGATCGCGCGGTCGGTCTCGCGCCGGTCCTGCTTCTCGCGGAGCGTCTGACGCTTGTCGTACTCCTTCTTGCCCTTGGCCAGCGCGATCTCGACCTTGGCCCGGCCGTCCTTGAAGTACAGCGCGAGGGGCACGATGGTGTGGCCCGTCTCGCCCGTCTTCGACGCCAGCTTGTCGATCTCGGCGCGGTGCAGCAGCAGCTTCCGCTTGCGCCGGGCGCTGTGGTTGGTCCACGTGCCCTGGCTGTACTCCGGCACGTGCACGTTGTACAGCCACGCCTCGTGCTGGTCCAGCTGCACGAAACCGTCGACCAGCGACGCCCGTCCCTGGCGCAGGGACTTCACCTCGGTCCCGGTGAGGACCAGGCCGGCCTCGTAGGTGTCGATGATGAGGTAGTCGTGCCGCGCCTTCTTGTTCTGCGCGATCAGCTTGCGCCCTTTTTCCTTAGCCATAGTCCGACCATTTTCGCACTACGGAGGGGCTCCGCGGAAAGTCGATTACGAGGGGCTCGCGAGACCGCGCAGCACGGTACCCGCCCGCTGGAGGGCGTCCTCGTCGGTCTCCAGGTCGGGCGTGATGCCCCGGCCGTCGACGCTGCGGCCGGAAGGGGTGCGGTAGTGCCCCACGGTCAGCTCGGCGACGGAGCCGTCGGGCAGCCTGCTCGGCATCTGGACCGAGCCCTTGCCGAAGGTGCGGGAGCCCACGACGAGCGCCCGCCCGCGGTCCTGCACGGCGCCGGTGAGGAGCTCGGCCGCGCTCATCGTCCCGCCGTCGACGAGCGCCACCAGCGGTCTCGTGGTGTCGCCCCCGGATTCGGCGTGCAGGGCTCGCTGCTCGCCCTCGACGTCGTAGGTGGCGACCAGGCCGCCGTCGAGGAAGGCGGAAGCGGCGGTCACGGCCTCGGCGACCAGACCGCCGGAGTTGCCGCGCAGGTCGAGGACGATCCCGGCGCCGGGCGAGGACTGCCGGACGGCTTCGCGGACCCGGTGGCCGGAGCCCTTGGTGAAGGTGGCGACCTTGATGAGGGTGACCCGGCCGGCGAGTTCCCGGACGGTGACCGAGTCCGTGGACAGCTGGGCCCGGCGCACGGTCTCGGTCCACGTGCGTGTGCCGCGCTCAAGGCCGAGACGGACGGTGGTGCCCACGGACGCGTCGGTGGCGTCCCCGCGCAGTAAGGAGACGACCTCGGTGACGGGCCGCCCGTCGGTCCGCTCCCCGTCGACGCTGCGCAGCAGGTCACCGGCGCGGATCCCGGCGGTGGCCGCGGGCGACCCGGCGCGCACCTTCGTCACCTCGATACGGCCGTCCCGTTCGCTGCGGGCCCACAGGCCGACGCCGGTGTACTGGCCGTCGAGCGACTCCTCGAACTCCTCGTACTCGCCCTGCGAGTAGACGGCGCCCCAGCGGTCTCCGCTGCGGCTGACGGCGCGCTTGGCGGCCTGGAGCGGGGACTTGCCGTCGGCCATGGCCTCCTCGGCGGCCCGCTCGACCTCCGCGTGGTGCCCGGCCGTACCGGACGAACGGACCTCGTCCGGGGCGGACTTCCCCTGGCCCTGCGGCAACGCCCCGGTGGCCGCGCCGGCGGCGAGCACGCCCGCGAACACCAACGTCAGGGCGGCCCCGCGACGGATGCGACGGGGCTGACAGAACGGGTCACGACCTGACATGCCGGTGAGTCTAGGACAAGCGGACGGGCCGTACGGTCGGTTGACCGCACGGCCCTTCTTGGCATGCGTCACACCTTCAAGTACTTGCGCAGCGCGAAGAACGCGGCCAACGCGGGCATCAGAAGGCTCGTCGCGAGGATGAGCGGCAGCTTGGTGAGGACGGCGTCCCAGCCGATGAAGTTGATCAGTGTCAGCTGGTCGGCCAGGGCCAGTCCGTGGTCGATGAGGAAGTAGCGCGCGATCAGCAGGAAGCCGCACGCGAGGGTGCCGCCGATGAGACCGGCGACCGCGGCCTCCATGATGAACGGCGCCTGGATGTAGAAGCCGGAGGCGCCGACCAGCCGCATGATGCCCGTCTCACGCCGGCGGCTGAACGCCGAGACACGCACGGTGTTGACGATCAGCATCAGCGCCACGACCAGCATCAGCGCCATCACCGCCCGGGCGGCCCAGTTCATGCCGTTCAGCAGCTTGAAGAGGTTGTCCAGGATGCCCTTCTGGTCCTGCACGGACTGCACGCCGTCCCGGCCGTTGAACGCGGTGGCGATGACCTGGTACTTCTCCGGGTCCTTCAGCTTGATGCGGTACGACTCCTGCATCTGGTCCGGCGTGAGGGAGCTGGCCAGCGGGGAGTCGCCGAACTGCTCCTTGTAGTGCTTGTACGCCTGGTCCTGCGACTCGTACGCGACCGCCTGGACGACGTTCATCTTGTCGAGGTCGGCCCTGATCTGCTTCTTCTGGTCGTCGGTCACCGCCCCCTTGGCGCAGTTGGGGTCGGACTCGGCGTCGCTCTTGTTGCAGAGGAAGATCGAGACGTTGACCTTGTCGTACCAGTAGCCCTTCATGGTGTTGACCTGGTCGCTCATCAGGAGCGACCCGCCGAACAGGGCGAGCGACAGGGCGACGGAGACGACGACGGCGAAGGTCATCGTCAGGTTGCGGCGGAGACCGACACCGATCTCCGACAGGACGAACTGGGCGCGCATGGCGACTGGTTATGCCTTTCCGTGGATCTCGGGTGCGGTATCAGTGCTGGTAGCCGTAGACACCGCGGGCCTGGTCGCGGACGAGGCGGCCCTTCTCCAGTTCGATGACGCGCTTGCGCATCTGGTCGACGATGTTCTGGTCGTGCGTGGCCATCACCACGGTCGTGCCCGTCCGGTTGATGCGGTCGAGCAGCTTCATGATGCCGACCGACGTCTGCGGGTCGAGGTTGCCGGTGGGCTCGTCGGCGATGAGGAGCTTCGGCCGGTTGACGAAGGCCCGCGCGATGGCGACGCGCTGCTGTTCACCACCGGAGAGCTCGCCGGGCATCCGGTCCTCCTTGCCGCCGAGCCCGACGAGGTCGAGCACCTGCGGCACGGACTTGCGGATCTCGCCGCGCGACTTGCCGATGACCTCCTGCGCGAAGGCGACGTTCTCGCCGACCGTCTTGTTCGGCAGCAGGCGGAAGTCCTGGAACACCGTCCCCAGCTGGCGCCGCATCTGCGGCACCTTCCAGTTGGAGAGGCGGGCGAGGTCCTTGCCCAGAACGTGCACCTGACCGTGGCTGCACCGCTCCTCGCGGAGGATCAGCCGCAGGAAGGTGGACTTTCCGGAGCCGGAGGACCCCACGAGGAAGACGAACTCGCCCTTCTCGACCTCCAGGGAGACATCCCTGAGGGCGGGGCGGGTCTGCTTGGGGTAGACCTTGGACACGTTGTCGAATCGGATCACGGATGCACCACGGGTCGCCGGGGGTAGATGAGCGTGACCATACGCGAACCGGGTGGGGCACCGCAGTCACCGACCGTGGTTGCGCCACGGATGTGCCATTTGTTCCGAGCCCCGAGCCGAGCGCCGGAGGGCACGCGGGCACTGTGCGTACAGCCACAGAAATCGCGCAGCCGCGCGACGGCCGGCGGAACCTGGCAGAGTGGAGGGGGGAACATTCCCACCACCACGGACGTTGGACACCGTGGAACCGGTGCAAGGAGGGCAAGCGCATGACGTACGACCGGCTGGTGTGCGCGAACTGCGCGTCCCCCGTGAACGAGGGCCGCTGCCCCGTGTGCCGCGCGAACCGCGAGCGGCTGCAGCAGGAGAACTTCCTGGCGGGCCTGAACCCGATGACTCTCATCGCCCTGCTGACCGTGCTGATCGCGGCAGTGGCCCTGCTGGCGCACCAGACCGCGTAGGGGCACAGGCCGCCCCGTTCCTCAGGGCGTAAGCCCCCCTGCCGACCATGGCCGAGGGCCCGGAGCGTGTCGCTCCGGGCCCTCGGCGTGTCGCTCAGCGCGCACGGTCCGTACGGACGTGGCTACCGTCAGGCGGCAGCGCCGCCGCGGCCGCTCGCGAGGCGGGGCAGCAGACGGAAGCCGACACCGCCGGCGATCATCGTGGCGGCACCGATCACCAGGAAGGTGGTCTGCGCGGCACCCGTCTCGGCGAGCTCCTTGCCGTTGCCCTGGGCCTGCGGGGCCGGGGTCGAGTCCGAGCCGGTGTCGGTGAGGGCGGAGGAGCCCTCCTCCTGCGGCGAGGTGCCGCCGTCGGGGTCGGCGTTGTTGCCGCCACCGGTGCTGCCACCGTTGGCGTTGCCGTTACCGCCGCCGTTACCGTTACCGCCGCCGTTGCCGTTGTCGCCACCGTTGCCGCCGCCGGTGCCGTTCCCGTTGCCCGGGTCGGACGGGGTGTCGGTCGGGTCCTCGGTCGGCTCGGTGGGCTCTTCCGTCGGCTCGGTCGGCTCCTCGGTGGGCTCCTCGGTCGACGGCGGGTCCGTCGGGAGGTCCGTGGGCGGGTCGGTCGGGAGCTCGGTCGGCGGGTCGGTCGGCTCGTCGTCGCCGGCGCTCACGCCGACACCGACGCCGGTGTCGCCGAGGCCGACGCTCACACCCAGGTCGAGAGCGGATGCCGCACCGGCGGCGGTCAGCGAGGCGCCGGCGGCGATCACGGCACCGGCCGCTATCCGCGCGACACGGATCCGCGTCTTCTTCGTCATGTGGTTGCTACCCCCAGTAGCTCATCGTCATTAGGCAGCGCTCGGGGCTGTGCTCGACGGGGACGGCTGCGGTGAAAAGGCGCCCCGGTTCACATGCGCCCCAGAGACACGCATGCCGCGCTTTACCCTTCCCATTTTTCAAGAACACGTCAAGGCCGTTTGCGGCCACCGTGTCCAACTACGGGAGTTTTGCCGGGAGTCCAGGGCTGTGAGTGTGATGTAAAACCCGGACATGGGGGTACGCAAAAGGCAACTGCCGCCCGGAAGGCGGCAGTTGCCTTGTCGACAAACTTACTTCTCCTGCTGCTTGCGCCAGCGAATTCCGGCTTCGAGGAAACCGTCGATCTCGCCGTTGAACACGGCCTCGGGGTTGCCGACCTCGAACTCGGTGCGCAGGTCCTTCACCATCTGGTACGGGTGCAGGACGTAGGAACGCATCTGGTTGCCCCAGGAGTTGCCGCCGTCGCCCTTGAGGGCGTCCATCTTGGCCTGCTCCTCCTGGCGGCGCCGCTCCAGCAGCTTGGCCTGGAGCACGTTCATGGCCGTGGCCTTGTTCTGGATCTGCGAGCGCTCGTTCTGGCAGGAGACGACGATGCCGGTGGGGAGGTGGGTGAGGCGCACCGCGGAGTCGGTGGTGTTGACGCCCTGGCCCCCGGGGCCGGACGAGCGGTACACGTCCACGCGCAGCTCGGACTCGTCGATCTCGATGTGGTCGGTCTGCTCGACCACGGGCAGGATCTCCACGCCCGCGAAGGACGTCTGGCGCCGGCCCTGGTTGTCGAAGGGCGAGATGCGCACGAGCCGGTGCGTGCCCTGCTCGACGGAGAGCGTGCCGTAGGCGTAGGGCGCCTGGACGGCGAAGGTGGTCGACTTGATGCCGGCCTCCTCCGCGTACGACGTCTCGTAGACCTCGGTCTTGTAGCCGCGCTGCTCGGCCCAGCGCAGATACATGCGCTGGAGCTTCTCGGCGAAGTCGGCGGCGTCGACGCCCCCGGCCTCGGCGCGGATGTTGACCACGGCCTCACGGGAGTCGTACTCGCCGGACAGGAGGGTGCGGACCTCCATCTCGTCCAGCGCCTTCTTCACGGCTGCGAGCTCGGACTCGGCCTCCGCGCGGGTGTCCGGGTCGTCCTCCTCCTCGGCCATCTCGAAGAGGACTCCCAGGTCATCGATACGACCACGCAGGGCCTCGGCCTTGCGCACCTCGGCCTGGAGGTGGGACAGCTTGCTGGTGATCTTCTGCGCCTCATCGGGGTTGTCCCAGAGGGACGGCGCGGCCGCCTGCTCCTCGAGCACGGCGATGTCTGCCCTCATCTTGTCGAGGTCCAGAACGGCCTCGATCGACTCCATGGTCGAGGAGAGGGACTTGAGCTCTTCGGATACGTCGACGACTGCCACGCCCTCCAGCGTAACGGCTCCGCCCGCCGGCCATCGCAGGGCGGCCCGGGCCGCCGGGCTCAGGGGGTCTGCGGGGCCGAGTTCTTCGTGTCCTCGGGCGGTGCGCTCCCGTCGTCGCCCGACGTGGTCAGCCAGGCTCCGACGCCGATCGCCGCCGCGAGGGCGACCGCGCACGCTCCCAGGGTCACCCGGCGGCGCCGGGTGGCGGCTCGGTTGCGGGCCGAGCCGGGGCGCGGGGCACCCGGGGTGCGCGGGGCCCGGGCCGTGCCGTGGGCGCCCCCGGCCAGCTCGTCGGGGGCGGGGACGCGCATCGAGGTGTGGGTGTCCCGGTTGGAGTCGGTGGGCTTCGCGCCCGGCACCAGCGGGACCGCGCCCCGCCGCCGGACCCGCTCGCCGGCCGGCGCCGGTCCGGCGGGCTGCTCCTCCCGGCCGGACTCCTCCGCGGTCTCGGTGTCCGGCTCGTCGACCTCCAGCGGGGGCATGCCCTCCAGCATCGGCAGCAGCTCCCGCAGCCGGACCCCGAGCTCCGAGGCCCGCAGCCGCGAGGCCGGGGCCTTGGCCAGGCACTGCACCAGCAGCTGCCACAGCTCGTCGGGGATGCCGGGCAGCGGGACGACCGTCTCCGTGACGTGCCGGCGCAGGACCGCGCCCGGGTGGCCGCCGCCGAAGGGGGTGAAGCCGGCCAGCAACTCATAGAGGACCGTGGCGAGCGCGTAGATGTCGACGGACGCGCGCGGGGGCAGGCCCTCGACTATCTCCGGGGCGAGGTAGTCCGGGGTGCCGATGATCTTGGTGGCCTTGGTGCGGCGCGGGGTGTCGATGAGCTTGGCCACGCCGAAGTCGGTCAGCAGCGCGCGGTGGGAGCCGCCGGGGCCGAGCGGGCCCTGCATGTCCAGGAGCACGTTCTCCGGCTTGACGTCCCGGTGCACCACGCCCGCGGCATGCGCGGCGGCCAGTCCGTCGGCGATGTCGGCCGCGATCGCGACGGCCGCCTCGGGGGCCAGGCGCCGGTCCCGGTCCAGCCGGGTGCGCAGGTCCGTGCCGCGGACGAGGTCCATGACGAGCGCCAGGTCGTTGCCGTCGACGACCAGGTCGCGCACGGACACCATGTGCGGGTGCTCCAGGCCGAGCAGCGCCGTGCGCTCCTGGACGAAGCGGCCGACGAGTTCCTGGTCGGACGCGAGGTCCTCGCGCAGCAGCTTGATGGCGACGGGGCCTTCGGGACCCTCGCCCAGCCACACCGTGCCGGCGCTGCCCCGCCCGAGGATCTGGTGGGCGGTGTACCGGCTGCCGATCTTCCGTGCCAAGGCTGCTCCTACCGACGCGTGTTGTCGCTAAAACTACGCGTCCGGAGAGCCAACCTTCACCGGGGAGGCGGAAATCACCCCCCGGGTGTCGACAAATCACCAACCCCGCAGGGCGGTTCCGGTCAGTTCGTGCCGGAACCGCTCCCGCCGAGCTTCTCGAACCAGCCGGTCACGGTGGAGAACCAGTCGGTGAGCTGGTCCCAGTAGCCCTTGCCAGTGCCGATCCACTCCTGGAGCGGGCTCAGTTCCCACACCAGCCAGCCCGCGACGAACAGGATGACGATCGTGAAGAGGCAGCCCTTCAGGCAGCCCAGGCCGGGGATCCGCATCGGGTTGGCGCTGCGCTGGCGCGGCTGCCGGGGCTCACGCTGAGGCCGCTGCGGCTGCTGGGGCTGGGCCGGGGGCGCGGGCGGGGCGTAGCGCTGTGGCGGCTGGGGCCGCTGCGGCTGCGGGGCGTACTGCTGGGGCTGGGGCTGGGGCTGGGGCTGCGGGTGGCCGTAGCCGGGCCCGGGCGGGGGGGCCTGGCGGCGCGGCGGCTGCTGGGGCCGGGCGACCTGGCGCTGGGGGCGGCGGCGCAGCGGATCCTCGTTCGGGTCGAGGTACTGGACCTGCGTCTGCTCGTTGCGGTCGCGGGCCGCCCGCAGCTGGTTCTGCCAGGGGTGCGGGTCCTCGGGCCCGCCCTGCTGGTTCTGCCCGCCGGGGTGGCCGGGCGAGCCCGGCGGGACCGGGGGCATGACGGCGGTCGGGTCGGCCGCACCCCGGTGGTTCATGACGGCGGTGGGGTCGGCGGCGCCGGCCGGGCCGGCGGTGTGCGGCATGACGCTGGTCGCGGCGTTCGGGTCGTACGAGCCGGCGCCCTGCGGGAGGACCTGGGTGGGGTCGGCCGCGCCGGGCGTGTCCGGCACCGGCGCGGGGGCCGGGTCGGGCACGAGGAGCATGCCGACGCCCTCGGCGGCGGCGATCTGCGCGGAGTTCGCGTGCACCCCGATGCCCTCGGCGACGACGCGCAGGCCGCGGGCGAGGTTCTCGGCGCTGGGGCGCTCGTCCGGGTTCTTGCGCAGGCAGCGCTCGATGACCGTCCACAGGGGGTCGGGGACCGTGGAGGGGCGGCGCGGCTCGGAGCTCAGGTGCTGGTGCAGCACCTCGAGGGCGGAGCCGCCGGAGAACGGCGGGCGGCCGGTGACCAGCTCGTACAGCAGGATGCCGGCGCCGTAGATGTCGACGGCGGAGGTCTGCGGGCGGCCCTCGGCGGACTCGGGGGCGACGTACGCGGGCGTGCCGACGAACTCCTGGGTGCGGGTCAGGCCCGGGGAGTCGGCCAGCCGGGCGATGCCGAAGTCGGTGAGCAGCGGGTGCATCTGCCCGTCGTACTGCTGGAGCAGGACGTTGGCCGGCTTGAGGTCGCGGTGGACCACGCCGTCGGCGTGGCTGGCGGCGAGCGCGTCGGCGATCTGGGCGGTGAGCAGGGCCGCGGCGACCGGGGTGAAGGGGCCGTTCTCGCGCAGGTAGCGGTGCAGGTCGGGACCCTCTACGAGGTCCATGACCAGCGCCAGCAGCTCGCCCTCGACGACCAGGTCACGGACCCGGACGATGTTCGGATGGGTCAGCCGCAGCAGGACGGACCGCTCACGCAGGAACCGCATGACGATGTCCGGGTCGCCGGCCAGCTCCTCCTTGAGGACCTTGATCGCGACGGTCTCGCCGGGCTGTCCGGGCACGGCTGCCTCGGCGCCCGCCGTCTCGCGCTGGCGGGCTCGCCAGACGGTGCCCGTGGCGCCGCGTCCGAGCGGCTCCTCGAGCAGGTACTTGCTGCCTACCGGCCGCACGTCATGCGCTCCCTGGTGCTTGCCTTGCCTGCTGGCCTGTCCGACCCACTGTAGTGCCGGGGGGCCGGGGACCGGTGTGTCGTCTTTCTGTGGGTCTTACGTAGCGCCCCTCACACTCGTTCTAAGGAAAGACGCTCACCTCGGTCTCGTGGTTGCCGCAGGGGAACGTGAGTGATCTCAAGCGATCGCCTGTGGGTCATCTCTCAGGCACTTTTGCGGGCAGAGCCGACCAATCAAGATCACCTTTTCCGGAGCGAGGGGCGCACTGTCAGTGGCAGGTGCGAGGATGCTGCCAGTACTGGCCGACGTGCTGGGGCGGGGTGGGGGACTCCGCGCCCGGGCAGAAGGGACCGCTGACGGCGATGCAGATCCGGCTGACCGTCGTAGATCCGCTGGGCCCGTCGGCGCCGGCGCGGGACCGCGCCCCGCGCAGCGACGTGCTGGTCACGGCCCCCGCCGGTACGGCGCTCGCCGCGGTGGCGTCGGCGCTCGCCCAGGCGGTCACCGGCGGTGACGGTTCGGGCGCGCCCGTGCTGTACGCCGGGGAGCAGCGGCTGGACGCCCAGCGCTGCACGCTCGGCGAGCCGCCGCTGACCGACGGTGCCGTGCTGTCCGTCGGCGCGCCCGGCGAGCCGGAGCCGCACCCGGAGCTGGCGGACGCCCCGGCCCAGCTCCAGGTCGTGGCCGGTCCCGACGCCGGCGGAGTCCATCTGCTGCACGGCGGCGAGATCCGCATCGGCCGTTCCGCGGACGCGGACGTACCGCTCGACGACCCGGACGTCTCCCGGCTGCACTGCGCGGTGACGGTGGGCGCGGACGGCCGCGTCGCGGTCGCCGACCTGGACTCCACGAACGGCACGACGGTGAGCGGCGCGCGAATCGGCGGCCGGGCGGTCCCGTTCGTGCCGGGTGCGCTGCTGCGGATCGGCGAGTCGGCGCTGCGGCTGGCTCCGGCCGGGGGGCCGGGGGCCCGGGTGGAGACGACTCCGGACGGGGAAGGGCACGTGCGCGTGGCCGGGCCCGCCGGGGTACCCGGGATCGACGCGGCGGCTCCGGGTCCGGCCGGCCCCGCGGGCCCCGCGCACTACGCTCACGGCGCGGCTGCCTGGGGCGTGCCGGGTGCCACCGGTCATGGCCCCGCGGATCCCGCCGTGGTGCCGGGACAGGGCGCTGCGCCCCGGATCGAGGGCGAATCCGCGGGCGGGGCCGCGCACGCGCCGCGGAGCGGGAGCGAGGGCCCGGACGCGGCGTCGGAGGCGCCGCGGAAAGAGGACAGGGGCGCAGGGTCCGAAGCGCCGCGGGAGCGGGGCCAGGCCGTGTCGCAGGAGCGGGGCCAGGCCGGCGAAGCGCTCGCTGCGAGCGGCGGGGGCACGGCCCCCTCCGGAGACCGCCGGAGCGTGGTGCCGTCCCCGGGAGCCGGGGGCGACCTCTCGGCGGGGAGCCGGAAGCAGGTGCGGTCCCCCGGTGCTGCGGGCACGGCCCCTGCGGGAGACTCCCGGGGCGAGGTGCCGACCCCGGGAGCCGGGGGCGACCTCTCGGCGGGGAGCCGGAAGCAGGTGCGGTCCCCCGGTGCTGCGGGCACGGCCCCTGCGGGAGACCGCCGGGGCGAGGTGCCCTCCCCCGGCCCCGGAGGCGCGGCGCACGCGGGGGACGGGTGGAGTGATGTGCCGACCGGCGGCACCGGTGAGACGCGTCGGCAGTCGGCCGCCGGGGCCGCGCAGCGGTCCGCGGAGGCACACGCACGGCGCACCGGTTCACCGGCGGACCCCCGCAGGACCACCCGGCAGCACGACGCCGCTCCGGCCGAGGCCGCACGGCAGAGCGACGCGGGCCGGCCGGCGGACGGCGCCGGGGACACGCACGCCGGCCGTTCCATGGCCGGGGCGTTCGGCGACGCGGTCCCTGACCGCACCGCACCGGCGTACGGCGCCGGCGCCACGGACGGAAACGATCACCGCCCCTGGGGCGCGGACGCCGGCCCCGACGACGCGGCCCTCGCCGACCAGCGTGCCGGTCGCGGACGCAAGGGCACTCCCCTGCGCGGCACCGACCTGCCCCCGCAGACCCGCAGGCGAGGCGGGCTCGGCGCGTGGGCCCGGCGGCTGACCGGGGGGCGTGGCGAACAGACGGCGGAACCACGCGAGGCATACGAGGACGAGTCGGTCGCGGTGGCGGCCGCGGAGCACCACCCGGTCGTCGTGCCGGGCGTGCCGGAGACCTGGCCGGACCCGGCCACGCTGCTGCTCACCGCGCTGGGGCCCGGCCCCAGGCTGTGGGAGCGCGGCCCCGGCCATCCGGAGGCCCTCGCCATACGCCTGGGTACGGCCGACCGGGCGGCGCCGGACGGCTCGGGCCTGCTGCCGGCCGTTCCCGTGACGGCCGGGCTGCGCGAGGTCGGCGCCCTGGGACTGGCCGGGCCGCGGGCGCGGCTGACCGGGCTGACCCGTGCCGTCCTGGCCCAGCTCGCCGCGCTGCACTCCCCCGACATGCTGGAGATCGTCCTGATCGCCGCGGACCGCTCCCGTCCGTTGGAGGAGCGCACCGCCGAGTGGTCCTGGCTGGGCTGGCTGCCGCACGTGCGCCCGGGGCACGGGCAGGACTGCCGACTGCTCCTGGCGCACGACCGGGAGCAGGCCGCCGCCCGTGTCGACGAGCTGACCCGCCGGCTGGAGGACCAGCTGGCGGACGCGGGGCTCGGCGGTCCGCCGCCGAGTGCCTCGGCGAGCGGCGGCTCACAACTGACCGGCGCCGTGCCCCGGAGCCGGACCGTCCCCGGTCCCCGCCGCCCCTCCTGGGCCCTGGTCGACGACGCCGGCAGCGACACGGCCGGCGGTTTCCCGGGTCCGTACACCGTCGTGGTCGTCGACGGCGACCCGGGCGGTGCCGACCTGCGCGGGGCCCTCGGGCGGCTGGCGCTGGAGGGCCCCCGCGCCGGAATCCACGTGGTCTGTCTGGCCGAGACGGCCGCCGCCTCCCCGGCCTCGCCGGTGACGGACACGTACGAGGCAGCCTGTTCGGTCGCGCCGGCCTTCCGGCAGTGCGGCGCGGTCGCGCTGCTCAGCGGGGACGTGGCGACGGCCCTGCGGCTGATGCGGGTGGCCCGGGCCGGTGGTGACGACTCGTCGGCCGGGCCCGTCGGGCACGGCACCGTCGCCACCGTCGACGCCGTCTCCGCGGCCTGGGCGGAGCGGTTCGCCAGGGCGCTGGCGCCGCTGCGGACGGACGGCCGGGCGAGCGAAGGGCAGCCGCGGGTCTCCGCGCCGCTGCCGCAGGCGGCCCGGCTGCTGGACGAACTGGGGCTGGCCCGCGCCACCCCGGCGTCGCTGATGGCGCGCTGGGCGGATGCGGCCGACGACGCCGAGGCGCTGGGCGGACGCGTGCGCGCGGTGCTGGGCGCCGGTCCGCGCGGCCCGGTCGGTGTGGACCTCGCGGCCCAGGGGCCCCACCTGCTGATCGAGGGCCCCCCGGGCAGCGGCCGTACGGAGCTGCTGCGGTCGGTCGTCGCGTCCCTGGCCGCCGCCGAGCGGCCGGACCGCCTCGGCATCGTGCTGGTCGACGGCCGGGGCGGCCCCGGCGCGGGCGGCGGCCAGGGCGAGGGACTGCGGGTGTGTACGGACGTCCCGCACGTCACCACCCTCCTCATGGCGCACGACCCGGTCCGGATGCGGGAGTTCGCGCAGTCCCTGAGCGCCGAGCTGAAGCGGCGCGCCGAGCTGCTCGGGCGGTCCGACTTCGCCGAGTGGCACACCGGCCGCGAGCTGTCGGGCCGTATGGTCGCGCAGCGCACGGCGACGGCGCGGGGCGGCGCCCGGACCGAGACGACGTCCGCCGCGGGGTCCGGCGACCTCGAATCCCCGTCGAGCTCCACCATGCGGCTGCGGCCGGGAGCGGCCCGGCGGCAGACGGAGGGGGCCGCACCGCCGCTGCCCCGGCTCGTCGTGGTCGTGGACGATCTGGACGCGCTGGTCTCCCCCGCGCTCGGCTCGACCGGGCGGCCCGCGGCCGGGTCGGTGATGCGCGCCCTGGAGGCCGTGGCCCGGGACGGCGAGCGGCTCGGTGTGCATCTGGTCGCGGCCACCGGCCTGTGCGCCCGTACGGCGGAGACGGAACCGGCGCGCCGGGCCACGCTGCGTGTCGCGCTGGACGCCCCGGCACCGGGCCCGGAGGAGCCCGCGCCCGGCCGGGGGCGGCTGACGGGGGCGGACGGGCGGGTCACCCCGTTCCAGGGGGGCCGGGTCACCGGCCGGATACCCCGGACGGCGACGTTGCGTCCCACGGTCGTCCCCCTGGAATGGCACCGCATGGGTGACCCTCCGGCGCGGCGCCCGGTGCGGGAACTCGGAAACGGCCCGACCGACCTGGCACTGTTGGCCAGCGCGCTGGAAAGGGCGGCACGGGAGGTCGCGGCTGCGAAGGTGCCGTCGCTCCTGTGAGCGGGGAGGGCCTTCGGCCCCCGCCGGGTCATGGGGCCGCGTCGCTGGTCACGAGGGAGTCACGATCCCCCGCTTGACAGCCGACGCCATCTTGCCGCCCCCGCACACCCGGGCGTAGACCAGATCGCACGGGAGCGCGCTCGACGTTCGACGAGGAACGAAGAAGCGGGGCAGTCATGCGCATGACGAGCAGCACCATCCGTACACGCTGGTCGCCCGAGCGGGACACGGCGACCCCCCGGAGCCGCAGAGCCGTCAAGGCCGCGGCCGCCGTCGCGGCGGGAGCCCTCGCGCTCTCGCTCTCCGCCTGCGGAAGCAGCGACAACGACAGCGGTGGAAGCACGGGCGACACCACGGGATCCGCAGACAACGTCACCCTTCCCAAGCTCGACGGGACGAGCCTGGAGATCGCCGCCGTGTGGACCGGCACGGAACAGGCCAACTTCAAGAAGGTCCTGCAGGAGTTCGAGAAGCGCACGGGCGCCAAGGTCACCTTCGTGCCCGCACAGGACCCCATCATCAACTTCATCGGCTCGAAGGTGGCCGGCGGGCAGCCGCCGGACATCGTGATGCTGCCGCAGCCCGGCGCCATCAAGCAGGCCGTCGACAAGGGCTGGGCCAAACAGCTGGGCTCCGACGCCGTCAAGGAGCTCGGCGAGAACTACTCGCAGGGCTGGCAGGACATCGGCAAGGTGAACGGCAAGCCGTACGGCGTGTACTACAAGGCCGCCAACAAGTCCCTGATCTGGTACAACAACCAGGTCTTCGAGAACGCTGGGGCCAGTGAGCCCGAGACGTGGCCGGACCTGCTGAACACCGCGCAGACGGTCTTCGACTCCGGCGTCACTCCGTTCTCCATCGGCGCGGCCGAGGGCTGGACGCTGACCGACTGGTTCGAGAACGTCTATCTCTCCCAGGCCGGCCCGGAGAAGTACGACCAGCTGGCCAAGCACGAGATCAAGTGGACGGATCCGTCCGTGAAGGACGCCCTGACCACTCTCGCGCAGGTCTGGGGCAAGCCCGACTGGATCGCCGGCGGGGCGAACGGGGCGTTGCAGACCGACTTCCCGGCCTCCGTCACGCAGGTCTTCACCGGCGGGGACCAGCCCAAGGCGGCCATGGTCGCGGCGGGTGACTTCGCGCAGGTCAACATCCCGTCGAGCATGAAGATCGGGACGGACGCGAAGGTGTTCCCGTTCCCGGCCGTGGGTGACCAGGGCCCGGTGGTCTCGGGCGGCGACGCGGCCGTGATCCTGGAGGACTCGAAGGGGTCGCAGGCCCTGGCGACCTGGCTCGCCTCCCCGGACGCGGCGTCGATCCAGGCCAAGCTGGGCGGCTACCTCTCGCCCAACAAGAACGTGCCGAACTCCGACTATCCGAACGCGGTGCAGCAGAAGATCGCCAAGGCGCTCATCGACGCCGGTGACGACTTCCGCTTCGACATGTCCGACCAGGCCCCGCAGGCCTTCGGCGGTACGCCCGGCAAGGGCGAGTGGAAGATCCTCCAGGACTTCCTGAAGAACCCGAAGGACATCGCGGGGACGCAGGCGAAGCTGGAGGCCGAAGCGGCAGCGGCCTACGGGAACTGACGTCATGACGTCGGTTCCGGCGGCAGGGGGCGACAAGCCCCCTGCCGCTCCCAAGTCGCGCAAGAGTGTGACCGGCACCCGCAGGACCGTGGCGGCGCTGTTCCTGCTGCCCGCGCTCGTCCTGCTCGGCGCGCTCGTGGTGTACCCGATCGGGTACTCGGTCGTGCGCAGCTTCTACGACCAGTCCGGTGACGGCTTCACCGGAATAGACAACTACAAGGCCCTCTTCACCGACGAGGGCATCCGCACCGCGCTGAAGAACAACATCATCTGGGTGGTGTTCGCGCCGACGGTCGCGACGGCGCTCGGCCTGATCTTCGCGGTGCTGACCGAACGGGTGCGCTGGGGCACGGCGTTCAAGCTGGTCGTCTTCATGCCGATGGCGATCTCGATGCTGGCGGCGGGCATCATCTTCCGCCTGGTGTACGACCAGGACCCGGACAAGGGCGTCGCGAACGCGGTGTGGGTGGGCGTGCACGACACGTTCGCCCAGGCGTCGGCGTTCCCGAAGGCCCACCCGGGCCGCGACTCGCCGCTGAAGCCGGCCGGCGGGGGCGCGTTCGTCACCACGTCGCCCGTCCGCACGGGCGAGGCGGTCTCCCTGCCCCTGGTGGGTGTGGCGCCTGATCAGATGCCCGACGGAGCGAAGGCCGCGGCTGTGCCGGAGCCCGAGCCGGACAAGGTCACGGGCACGACCTGGCAGGACTTCACGCGCGGCAAGGGCGTGGGCAAGCTCAACGGTGTCGACCCGGGCGAGCTCGGCTACGCCGGCATGAGGATCGAGGCGGTGAAGGACGGCAGGGTCGTCGCGTCGACGACGGCCGCGGGCGACGGCACCTTCACCCTGCCCGCCTCGGCCGACGGGGCCCAGCTCCGGCTCCCGGCGAGCAACTTCAAGGAGCCGTACAACGGCCTGGACTGGCTCGGCCCGTCCCTGGTCACCCCGGCCATCATCGGCTCGTACATCTGGATGTGGGCGGGCTTCGCGATGGTGCTGATCGCGGCCGGGCTCGCGAGCGTGCCCCGGGAGCTGCTGGAGGCGGCCCGGGTCGACGGCGCGAGCGAGTGGCAGGTGTTCAGACGGGTCACGGTGCCGCTGCTGGCGCCGGTCCTCGCGGTCGTCACCGTCACTCTGATGATCAATGTGCTGAAGATCTTCGACCTGGTCTTCATCATCGCTCCGGGTTCGTCCCAGGACGACGCGAACGTCCTCGCCCTGGAGCTGTACCGCAAGGGCTTCTCCGAGGACCAGCCGGGCATCGCGAGCGCCATCTCGGTGTTCCTGCTGCTGCTCGTGGTCCCGGTGATGTGGTTCAACGTGCGTCGGCTGCGGCGGGAGGTCAGGCGATGACAAGGGCCCGGTCCTCCCCCTGCCGGGGGCTCGGGGGTCGTCCCCCGGAAAAGCACAGTAACGTGCGTCGGCTGCGGCGGGAGGTGCGGCGATGAAGGCCGGGCGGTCGCTGGGATCGCGGCTCGCGGAGGGGGTCAGCGGCGGGCTGCTGCGGGTGTTCCTCATCGTCGTCGGGGTGTTCTGGCTGGTGCCGACCATCGGGCTGCTGCTGTCGAGCCTCCGCGCGCCGGAGGACATCGCGGCGAGCGGCTGGTGGAAGGTGTTCACCGAGCCCTCCCAGATCACCTTCGACAACTACTCGAAGCTGCTGGAGAACGAGGACATCACCAGCTCCCTGCTGAACACGGTCTGGATCACCGTGCCGGCGACGCTGCTGGTCGTGGTCATCGGCTCGCTCGCGGGCTACGCCTTCGCCTGGATGGAGTTCCCCGGCCGGGACTGGTGGTTCCTCGGCGTGGTCGGCCTGCTGGTCGTGCCCGTGCAGGTGGCGCTGATCCCGATCGCCGAACTCTTCGGCAGCATCGGCCTCTTCGGCTCGGTGCTCGGCGTGGTGCTCTTCCACGTCGGTTTCGGCCTGCCGTTCGCGGTGTTCCTGCTGCGGAACTTCTTCGCGGAGATCCCGAGGGAACTGCTGGAGGCGGCGCGCCTGGACGGGGCGGGTGAACTGCGCCTGTTCTTCCGTGTCGTGATGCCGCTCGGCGCCCCGGCGATCGCGGCCCTCGGCATCTTCCAGTTCCTGTGGGTGTGGAACGACCTGCTGGTCGCGCTGATCTTCTCGGACTCCGGGAGCCAGCCCATCACGGTCGCACTGCAGACGCAGGTACGGCAGTTCGGCAACAACATCGACGTACTGGCACCCGGCGCGTTCATCTCGATGGTGATTCCGCTGGCCGTCTTCTTCGCGTTCCAGCGGCAGTTCGTGTCCGGTGTGATGGCCGGCGCGGTCAAATAGCTTTCAGAGCACGGCAGTTGGAGGGGCGGGCCGGGGGCGGGCCGCCCCTTTGGCGTTCCCCCGTATGCCGTAGCCGCCGTAACCAAGTCGGCCCATCGGCCGTTCCCGGGCCGAACGCCCGCGCCGACCGATGGATGGCCTCTTGCCCAGGTTCAGTGTCATTGTCCCCGCGTACCAGGTTCAGGCGTACCTGCACGAGTGCCTCGAATCGGTGCTCTCCCAGTCCTGTCCCGATCTGGAGCTGATCGTCGTCGACGACTGCTCGCCGGACGGGTGCGGTGCGATCATCGACGAGTTCGCCGCCCGTGACACGCGCGTCCGTCACGTCCACCTGCCGGAGAACGTCGGCCTGGGCCGTGCGAGAAACGCCGGCGTGGCGCACGCGAGCGGCGACTACCTGCTGTTCCTCGACGGCGACGACACCCTCACGTCCGACGCGCTGCGCTCGATCGCCGACCGGCTCAAGGAGACGGGCGAGCCGGACGTGCTGGTCTTCGACTACGCGCGCACGTACTGGACCGGGGAGGCGATCCGCAACCAGGCGGCCCCGCAGCTCACCGAGCGGGGCCCGGCGCCGTTCCGCCTGGAGGACCGGCCGGCGCTGCTGCGGCTGCTGATGGTCGCCTGGAACAAGGCCTACCGGCGGGAGTTCGTCGAGGAGGGGGGCTTCGTCTTCCCGCCCGGTGTCTACGAGGACACACCGTGGACGTACCCGGTGCTGATGACCGCCGAGTCGATCGCGACCCTCGACCGGGTCTGCGTGCACTACCGGCAGCGGCGGCAGGGCAGCATCCTGCGCACCACCAGCGAGCGGCACTTCGACGTCTTCGAGCAGTACGACCGGGTCTTCGCGTTCGTCGACGAGCATCCCGAACTCGCGCGGTGGCGGCCGGTGTTGTTCCGCCGCATGGTGCACCACCTGGTGATCGTGTACTCCCGGCGGGACCGGCTGCCCCGGGGCTCGCGCGCCGACTTCATGCGCCGGGCCCGCGCCCACTACCGGCGCTACCGCACCCCCGGCGTCCCCGCCTCCCTGCGGTACCGGATCCATCACGTCCTGATCCGCTTCGGCCTGCACCGCACCTACCGCACCCTCCAACTGGCGTCGGCGCTGCACCGCGCCACCACCCGGAGCGCAGGGAAGCTGCTGCGGGGCCTGCGCTCGGCCGCCCTCAGGACCCACTACCGCGTCCAGCGCTGCCTGCCGCTGCGCGCCGACCGTGCCGCCTTCGCCGCCTACGACGGCCGCGGCCACGGCTGCAACCCCGGCGCGCTGGAGGCGGCCTTCCGCGACCTCGCGCCGCACATCCGCACGGCGTGGATCGCCCGCCGCGAGCACCACCACACGATTCCGCCCGGCCCGCGCCGCATCGTCCCCGGGACGGCCGCCTACTGGACGGCGCTCGCCCGCTCCCGCTACCTGGTCAGCAACACCGGCTTCGACGACCGGCTGGCCAAGCGCCGGGGCCAGGTCCTGATCCAGACCGGGCACGGCACCCCGCTCGGGCACATCGGCCTCGACCTCCAGGAGCGCCCCGCCGCGGCCCGCGGCCGGGACTTCACCCGGCTGCTGAAGGACGTCGACCGCTGGGACTACGTGCTGTCCGCCAACCGCCACACCACGCTCACCCACGAGCGCGTCCACCCCGGCCGCTACACCACGCTGGAGTACGGCTACCCCCGCAACGACGTGTTCCGGACCGCGACCCCGGCGGACGTGGCCCGGCTGCGCGCCTCGCTCGGCATCCCCCGGGGCGCGGTGGCGATCCTGTACGCGCCGACCCACCGCGACTACCGCCGCTCCCAGCGCCACGCTCTCGACCTCCAGCGGATCGCGCGCCGCCTCGGCCCGCGCTTCGTCGTCCTGGCCCGCGCCCACCACGCCTACGACGCCCCGCTGACCACCACCTGCGGCCGGGTCGTCGACGTCTCCGGCCACCCGAGTGTGGAGTCGCTCTGTCTGGCCTCGGACGCCCTGGTCACGGACTACTCGTCGCTGATGTTCGACTACGCCAACCTGGACCGGCCGATCGTGGTCCACGCCGACGACTGGGAGGCGTACGACGCGGCCCGGGGCACCTACTTCGACCTGCTCGACTTCCCGCCGGGCGCGGTCGCCCGCGGCGAGGACGAGCTGATCGACATCTTCGCCACCGGTCACTGGCACGGCGCCCGCTCGGGCCGGCTGCGGGCGGCGTTCCGCGAGCGGTTCTGCACCTACGACGACGGCCGGGCCGCCGAGCGGGTGGTGCGCCGGGTCGTCCTCGGGGAGTCGGAGCTGCCGCCGGTCGTGCCGCTCGGCGAGCGCCGCCCGGTGCCGTCGGCGGCGGCCTCGCTGACGCGTGAGCCGCTCACCACGGTGCCGTTGCCGGCCGGTCCGCCCGTCGTCACCGACCGTCTCTGACCACGGTTCGCACTTCGGGGAGTCCGCATGCCCTCCAGCCCGTCGCGGCCGACGCCCAGCAGACCGCCCTCGTGGCGTCCGTCCGGGCGGCCGGGCCGCCCGCGCACCGGATGAGACGGCCCGCCTCCACCACCTTGTGAAGACCGCCCCGGGCGGACCGCCCTCGACAGAAAGAGCAGAATGCCCCGCTTCAGCATCGTCGTCCCGTCCCATGGGGTCGCGGGCCGGCTGTCCCTGGCCCTGGACTCGGTCCTCGCCCAGTCGTTCGGCGACTTCGAGCTGATCCCGGTGTGCGACGCGCCCGACGCGCCGGCGGCGGACGTCGTCGCCGGGTACGCCGAGCGGGACTCCCGGGTGACGCCGGTGCACTCGCCGCCGTCGGACGGCCTGGCCGGGGCCCGCAACGCCGCGCTGAAGGCGGCGGTCGGCGGCCACGTGCTGTTCCTCGACGGCGACGACGTCCTGGTCCCAGGGGCGCTGGCGGCGCTGGACACCCGGCTGGGCGAGACGGGCGACGTGGACGTCCTGTACTTCGAGCACGAGCGCACTCCCTGGTGGGAGGGCGAGCCGACCAACCCCGCCGCTCCCCTGCTGGCCAGGACACCGGACAGGGCCTTCTCCCCGAGTGAGGCCCCCCGGCTGACGGGCGTGACGCTCCCCGCGTGGAGCGCGCTCTACCGGCGGGCCTTCCTCACCGAGCAGAACCTCGCCTTCCCCGGCGAGCACTACACGGACATCGGTTTCGGCGGGCTGGTCGCCCTGCGGGCGGAGCAGATGGCGGCGCTGCGCGCGGTCGTCGTACGGCATCTGCTGCGCCGGCAGGGCAACCGGCTGGGGCTGCCCGGCGAGCACCACACCGAACTGCTCGACCAGTGCGCACGGGTGCTGGCGCAGGCCGCGGAGCAGAACCTGGCGGCGGACCGGCTGACGCCGCTGTTCGAGCAGCTCTTCGCGGCCGTGCTGAAGACGGCCGCCCACCCCCGGCGGCTGACGTGCGGGCGCCGAGCGTTCTTCCGGCGGGCGAGCGCGCTCTACCGGCGGCACCGCCCCGCCGGGTACCGGGCGCCCGGCGGCAGCCTCGGCGTCCAGCACCGGCTGCTCGCCTCCGGGTCGTACGCGGCGTTCCGTGCCCTGCGCGCCGCCCACCGGACGGCGTCGCGGGCCGCCGCGCTGCTCCCCCGCCCGCGCGGACTGCGCACCCGGCTGCGGTACGCGGTGGGTCTGCGCCTGCCGCTCGACGAGAACCTCGTCGTGTACTGCGCCTACTGGGGTCGCGGCTACGCCTGCAACCCGGCCGCGATCCACGCCAAGGCCCGCGAACTGGCGCCGCACCTGCGCGCGGTGTTCCTGGTGGAGCCGGACGCGGTCGGCAGCGTGCCACCGGACGTGGAATACGCGGTGCTCGGGAGCCGGAAGTACTGGGAGGTACTGGCCCGTGCCAAGTACCTGGTCAACAACGCCAACTTCGCCGACGCCGTGGTCAAGCGGCCCGGCAGCGTGCACCTGCAGACCCAGCACGGCACGCCACTGAAGACGATGGGCGCCGACCAGGCGACGTATCCCGTGGTGGCCGCGGCGACCGGCAGCTTCGCCAGGCTGCTGGCCCGGGTGGACCGCTGGGACTACAACCTCACCTCCAACCGGCACTCCACCGAGATGTGGGAGCGGGCGTTCCCCAGCGCGCACGAGACCCTCGAGTACGGCTATCCGCGCAACGACGTCTACTGCACGGCGTCCGCCGAGGACGTGGCCCGCGTCCGCAAGGAACTGGGCGTCCCCGACGGCAAGAAGGCCCTGCTCTACGCGCCCACGCACCGCGACTACGCCACCGGCTTCGAGACGGGCCTGGACCTGGCGGAGTTCTGCGAGGCGATCGGCGACGACTACGTGGTGCTGCTGCGCACCCACTACTTCTACGACAAGGGGGCGAGCCGGGGCGGCGGGCGGATCATCGACGTCACCGGGCACCGCTCGTCGGAGGACGTGTGCCTGGCCGCGGACGCGCTGATCACGGACTACTCGTCGATCATGTTCGACTACGCCAATCTGGACCGGCCGATCGTCGTGTACGCCGACGACTGGGACGTCTACCGGGAGACCCGTGGCGTCTACTTCGACCTGATGGAGCTCCCGCCCGGCCGGGTCGCCCGCACGCCCGAGGAACTGGCGGCCGTCTTCCGCGACGGTTCCTGGGCGGACGCGTCCGCCGCGTCCCTGCGGGCCGCGTTCCGGGAGCGCTTCTGCCAGTTCGACGACGGGCGGGCCGCCGAGCGCGTCGTGCGCCGGGTGCTGCTGGGGGAGCCGCCCGAGTCGATCCCGCACGTGGTGCCGCTCGCGGAGCGCGTCCCGGCCCCCGCCGCCACCCTCACAAGGAGCTGATCGAAGACGTGCCCCGCTTCAGCATCATCGTCCCCGTCTACAAGGTGCAGGGCTTCCTGCGCGAGTGTCTCGACTCGGTGCTCGGCCAGTCCCACGGCGACTTCGAGGTGATCGCCGTGGACGACCGCTCGCCCGACGGCAGCGGGGCGATCCTCGACGAGTACGCCGCCCGCGACGACCGGGTGCGGGTGCTGCACCTGTCCGAGAACGTGGGCCTCGGCCGGGCCCGCAACGCGGGCCTCGCGCAGGCGGCCGGCGACTACGTGCTGTTCCTGGACAGCGACGACCGCTACACGCCGGGCCTGCTGGCCGCCGTCGCCGCCCGACTGGCGGTGACCGGCGACCCGGACCTCCTGGTCTTCGACCATGTGCGCACCTACTGGTGGGGCCGGGGCGGGCGCAGCGAGGCGGCTGACCTGCTGGCCGCGGCGGGCCTGGAGACGTTCGGCATCCGGGAGAGTCCGCAGTACCTGAACCTGTTCCTGGTCGCCTGGAACAAGGCCTACCGGCGGTCGTTCCTCCTGGAGCACGGCCTGCGGTACGCGGCGGGACTGTACGAGGACGCGCCGGTCACCTACCGGTCGATGGTGCTGGCCGAACGCATCGCGTGCCTGGACCGGATCGGCGTGGAGTACCGGCAGCGCCGGCAGGGCGCGATCACCAGAACACCCGGGCGGCGGCACTTCGACATCTTCCCGCAGTACGAGGGCCTGTTCGCGTTCCTGGAGCAGCGCCCCGACCTCGGCTGGGCGCGGCCGCTGCTGCTGGAACGGGCGCTGGATCACATGCTGTTCGTGCTGGCCCGCGAGGACCGGGTGCGGCCCGCCGACCGGGGCGACTTCTACCGGGAGATCCGCTCCTTCCACCGCCGGCACCTCCCCGAGGGCGGCTTTCCGCTGCCGGAGGGCTGGCGCGGGGCCGAGATGCGGTTGCTGGCCTCGGCGCCCTACGCGTCGTACGCGGCGGCGCGCGGGCTGCGGGACCTGCGGGCCGCCGTCCTGGGCGGGCGGCGCAAGGTGGCCGGGAAGGCGTCGGAGACGGCCCGGCGCGCCTGGTACGCGACCCAGTCGAAGCGTCCCCTCGATCCGCACCTGGCCGTGTACTCGGCGACCCACCACCGGGGCGTGAGCGGTGATCCGGCAGCGATCCACGCGAAGGCGTGCGAGATCGCCCCGCACATCCGGGGCGTGTGGGTGGTGCGGGAGGACGCGGTGGACGCGCTGCCGCCCGGTATCGACCATGTGACGCCGGGCTCGCGGCGCTACCACGAGGTCATGGCCCGGGCCACGTACTGGGTGAACAACGTCAACTGGCCCGGCACCCTGGCCAAGCGGCCCGGCAGCGTGCACATCCACACGCACCAGGGCACCCCGCTCAAGTACATGGGCGCCGACCTGCTGACCAAGCCGGGTGCCCGGCACGGGTTCGACGTGCCGCAGATGCTGCGCCGCGCCGACCGCTGGGACTACAGCCTGGTCGCGGGGCGGCACGCGGAGCGGGCGTGGGAGCGGGCCTTTCCGTGCCGCTTCACCTCGCTGCGGACCGGCAGCCCGCGCAACGACGTGCTGGTCGGCGCCGGTCCGGAGCGGGGCCTGGAGGTGCGCGAGCGGCTCGGCGTCCCGGCCGGTGACACGGTCGTGCTGTACGCGCCGACCCGCCGCGACTACCGGCGGGGCGGCCATGTCGACCGGTTCGATCTCGCCCGCTTCGCCGAGGACCTGGGCCCCGGGCACACGCTGGTCGTCCGGCTGCACCCGTCGCTCGCGGCGGGCGTCGCGCGCGGTCTCGGCCTGTCCGACCTGCACCGGCGGGGCGTGCTGGTGGACGCGACGGACGAGCTTCATGTCGAGGACGTGATGCTCGCCTCCGACGTGCTGGTCACCGACTACTCGGCCCTGATGTTCGACTACGCCCTGCTGGACCGGCCGATCGTGGTCCACGCCGACGACTGGGGCGCGTTCGCGGCCAGCCGGGGCGCCTACTTCGACATCACGGCCGACGCGCCGGGCCATGTGTCGCGTTCGTACCGGGAGCTGGCCTGGCTGTTCGCGTCCGGCACCTGGCAGGACGCGGAGGCGGCGCGGCTGCGCTCCGGTTTCCGTGAGCGGTACTGCGAGTTCGAGGACGGGCGGGCCGCCGAGCGGGTCGTCCGGCTGCTGATGCTCGGCGAGCGGGGCGGGGCGCTGCTGCCCGCGGCCCGCCGGACCGAGGGTGTCCGCATCCGACCCGAGGCGCTGATCGAGAGATGAGAACTCCCGCGACCCCCGAGGCCGTTCCCTCCCTGCCGGGTCAGCGGGCGTCCTCGGCCCGGCCCGCCGGCGCCGAGCGGCTGCTGCCGGTGCGGTGGTGGCACGCCGCGCTGGTCGCCGTGCCCACCGCGGCCCTCTTCGTCCTGGGCTACCGGCGCCGCTGGATCTGCGACGACGGGCTGATCTACCTGCGTCCGGTCCGGCAGATCCTGGCGGGCAACGGGCCGGTGTTCAACGTCGGGGAGCGGGCGGAGAGTTCGACGGGCACCCTCTGGCAGTGGCTGATCGCGCTGACCACCTGGGTCACCGGCGAGGACCCGGCGTTCCTCGCGGTCGGACTGGGGCTGCTGCTGAGCACCGCCGGATTCGCGTTCGCCCTGCTCGCCACGTGCCGACTGCACCGGGGTGCCGGGCTGCTGCTCCCGGCGGGTGTGTTCGTGCTGCTGGCGGTGCCGCCGTTCTGGTCGTACATGACGTCGGGTCTGGAGAGTGGCCTCAGCGTCTTCTGGACCGGCCTGTCGTGGTGGCTGCTGGTGCGGACCCGGCGTGGCCAGGAGGGCCGTGAGACGTGCGCGGCGGCCTTCGTGTTCGGGCTGGGTGCGCTGGTGAGGCCCGATCTGGCGGTGGTCACGGTGTGCTTCCTGGCGGCGCAGTGGTGGGTGCTGCGTCCCACCCTGCGGGGCACGGCGGCGACGCTGGCCTCGGCGGGCGCGGTGCCGCTGGCCTACGAGGTCTTCCGGGCGGGGTACTACGGGATCCTGGTGCCGCTGCCCGCCGTCGCCAAGGAGGCGAGCGCCAGCGACTGGAGCCGGGGCGCCGGGTACGTGCAGGAGACGCTCGGGCCGTACTGGCTGTGGCCCGTCGTGCCGGTGCTCGGGGGGCTCGCCGTCCTGCTGGGGCGGCGCGCCCACCGGGAGCAGCGGGGCCGTGTCCCGGGGCGGGCCTCGCTCGCGGTCCTGTCGGCGCCGCTCGCCGCGGGCCTGCTGCTGGCCGGGTACGTGGTGCGCGTCGGCGGCGACTACATGCACGCCCGCATGATCCTGCCGGCTCTGCTCCTGCTGCTGCTGCCGGTGCTGGTCGTGCCCGCGACCAGGGTCACGGCTGTGGCGGGCGCGCTGCTGGTGGTGTGGCTGTGCGCGACGGTCAGCCCGCTGCGGGCGCCGTTCGACGTGCGCAGCACACCCGGGTCGTTCAACGTGCGCAGTTCCGACGTGGAGAGCCTCCGCGACCACAACCCGGTGCGCACCGCCACCTGGGTGTCCGGTTGGCCTGCCCTGCCAGAGGGGCGCGCCATGCTGGCCCGGGCGGAGCGGGCGGACGGGCCCACGCTGCTCTACTTCGACGCCGGGCGGCGGCTGCACGCGACGCCGATGCGCCCGGACGCCCCGTACCGGGTGGTGATCGTGGGCCGTCACCTCGGAGTGACGGGAGCGGCCGCGCCGCTGGACGCCTACGTCAACGACGCCTGGGGGCTGGCCAGTCCGATCGGTGCGCATCTGGCGCTGGAGCGGTGGAGCTGGCCCGGGCACGAGAAGTTCCTGCGCAACCACTGGATCTTCGCCGAGTGGGCGGCGGAGCACCCGCCGCAGCGCGATCTGCTGCGGGCCGGGGCCTCGCGGGAGGCGGTCGCGGCGGCCCGGGCGGCGCTGAGCTGCGGCGAACTGGCCGAGCTGCGGGAGTCGGTGCGCGCGCCGCTCACCGCCGAGCGGTTCTGGCGGAACCTCACCGGGTCGGTCGAGCGGACGCAGTTCCGGTTCGCGCGCTGGCCGGCGGCGGCGCAGCGGGCGCTGTGCTAGTGCCGCGGCAGGCGACGTCTGCCCGTGAAGGAGCGGCGTCCGGTGCGTTCTCTCGGCGTGCCGGCCGCGAGCCCTCGTACTGGACGTACTCGGGCTTGCGGCGGGGGCGGCGAGAGGGCGTGCCGGGCGTCGCGACGGGGCGAACGTTGCCTGCCGCGGCACTGGTGACGGTCGGCAGGTGGGGGCAGTGGCTTCACCCGATGAAGTGATCCGGGGTCAGGGCCTGCGTAGGGGCGGGAACATTCGGCGCATGCCCCAGACCCCTTCCGCCCTCCGGTGAGCGCCCCCGCCCTCGCCCGGCGGGCCGTGCGCGGCGCGACGGCGCTGCGCGGCGGCCGTGCCGGACGGCTCACCCCGTACCAGTTCTACGGCGCCCTGTTCTGGCTGGTGATGACACTGGCGTACTGGAGGGTCCCGCTGTGCTGCGACGCCGGGCAGCACGCGGCGGTCGTCGAGCGCCTCAAGGACGACCTGCTCCACCCGGCCCACACCATGGCCGACCTGCCGGGTGAGGGCAGCCCCTACTACGGCCCGTACGCGGTCGCCCAGGGCCTGCTGGCGCGGCTGACGGGGCTGTCCGGCTGGGAGGTCGTGAAGCTCGCCGGACCGGTGCACCTGGTGGTGCTGCTGACGGGCCTCGGCCGGTTCGTCAGGTCCCTCACCCCGCGCCCCTGGGCGCCGGTGTGGGCGCTGCTGTTCATGACACTGCTGTGGGGCAGCACGCGGATCCTGTGGAGCGGCTACCTCGGGCTGATGTCGATGACGGCGAGCCTGGGCTATCCGTCCGCGCTCGCCATCGGCCTGACGTTCTGGGCGTGGGCCTGGACGGGCAGGCACGCGGGGGACGACGCCCCCACTGTGCGATTCGTCGGCCCGAGCGGGCTCGCCGGCTGGTGGGGGTACGCCGGGATCGGCGTGCTGTACGCGCTGGTCCTGCTCACCCATCCCGTCACGGCGGCCTCGGCGCTGACCGGGGCGGTGGCGCTCGTGGCGGCCCGGCAGCGCGGGTGGCGCCGCCCGGTCGTGGCGCGCTGGGTGCTGGCGGGGTCGGCCTGCGCCGCCGCCGCCGTGGCGTGGCCGTACTACGACGTGCTGACGCTGGTGGGCGACACCGGCATGGACGCGATGCACCGTCAGCTGTACGAGAGGATGCTCGCCAACTCCTGGCTCGCGCTCATCGGTCTGCCCGCGCTGTGGGTGCGGGCCCGCAGGTCGGCGCGTGATCCGCTGGTGTGGATGTTCCTGCTGGAGTGCCTGCTGGTGGCGTACGGCTGGGTGAGCGGGCACTACACGTACGCGAGGGCCCTGTGGGCCGTGCTGGTGCCGCTCCAGTTCGCCCTGGCGGTGGAGCTGGCGGCACCCCGGCCGTGGCGACGGGCCCGGCGGGTGCTGGGCGGTGCGGCGGCGGCCGGGGTCTGCGTCGGGTTCGTCACCGTGCACGCCGGGGCGGTGGTGCCGCGCTCGGTGGACCCGGTGGGCTTCGCGCAGCCGACGCGCTGGCCTTCGTACGACTGGGCGGCCCGGCACATCGGGCGCGGCGAGGTGGTGATCACCGACGGGTACCTGGCCTCCCACGCCATCGCCGGGTACGGGCCGAACCTCGCCGCGCCGATCTGGCCCGACCCGGCCCTGGACGAGCGGGAGCGGCAACGCCGGGCGGCCGACGTCCGCGCGTATCTGGCCCCCGGTTCGACCCGCGCCGAGCGGTCCGCCCTCGTCCGCCGCTACCACGTGCGCTGGCTGCTGCTGACGCGCTGGCACCCGGTGCCCGAGGAGGCCGTGGTGGTGGCGTGGAGCAGACGGACGGGGGAGGTGCTGGCGCGGGTCGGGGGTGGTGGCCGGGTGGTTACTCGATGACGAGGTCGACCTCGATGTTGCCGCGGGTGGCGTTGGAGTACGGGCAGACCTGGTGGGCCTGCTCGACGAGCTTGCGGCCGGTCGCCTCGTCCACGCTGTCGGGCAGCTCCACGCGGAGGGTGACGGCGAGGCCGAAGCCCTCGCCCTGCTTGCCTATGGAGACCTCGGCGGTCACCGCGGCGTCGCTGACGTCGACCTTGGCCCCGCGGCCGACCAGGCCGAGGGCGCTGCCGAAGCAGGCGGCGTAACCGGCGGCGAAGAGCTGCTCGGGGTTGGTGCCCTGGCCGTTGCCGCCCAGTGCCTGCGGCATGCCCAGGGCGAGGTCCAGCACGCCGTCGGAGCTGACGGCCCGGCCCTCGCGGCCGTGGGTGGCGGTGGCGACAGCGGTGTAGAGCGCGTCCATGGAAAACCTTCCCTCTCATGTCAACGTTCGGCGGCCCGCTTCCGGGCCGCCCGACCTCCAGAATTAGAGCACACAATTAAGTTGTGCGCAATTGAATGGTGGGCGCGAGCTATCCTGGGAGCATGAACACGCCGGACGACGACTGGCTCCGCCTGGACCAGCAGATCTGCTTCTCCCTGCACGCGGCCTCCCGCGCCTTCAACGGCGTCTACCGCGGCATCCTCAAGGACCTCGGCCTCACCTACCCGCAGTACCTGGTGATGCTGGTGCTGTGGGAGCACGACGAGCTGCCCGTGAAGAAGCTCGGCGAGCACCTGCGTCTCGACTCCGGCACGCTGTCGCCGCTGCTCAAGCGGCTGGAGGCGGCCGGTCTGGTGCGCCGGGAGCGCAGTGCGCGCGACGAGCGGTCGGTGGAGGTGCGGCTGACCGAGGAGGGCCTCGCGCTGCGCGCGCGGGCGCTTCAGGTGCCGCGCCGGATCGCGTCCTCGACCGGCTTCGGGGCCGAGGAGATCCGCACGCTGCGCGCCCGCCTCGACGAGCTCACCACGGCACTGGACGCGGCCGCGGCACTCGCGGAAGGGCAGGGCCCGTCCGCCGCCGAGCAGCCGTCCGGCGTGTCTTCGGGGCGGCGCCGGACGTAGAGGCGCAGGAGTACGTCGTCGCGGACGCGTTCCCGCCGGACGTGCTCCTCACGGACGGTGAACTCACCGGCCAGGACGGCGAGCTTGGTCCGCTCCACCGGGTCGGAGGGGGGCCGGCGCGAATCCAGAGCGTGCGCCTCGGCGACGACCCAGACGCGGTCCACCGAGGCCAGTCGCCGCCGCAGCTCACCGGGGGTCGCCTCACGGCCCCACAGCGTCCCGGAGCGGGGCACGGGACCCCGCAGCGCGATGTCCCGCACCCGCCGGAACCCCTTCGGGTAGGCCAGCGCGGCGAGCCTGCCGACCGACGGCACGAACAGCACCGGGTCGCCGGGGCGCATCTGGCGGACGGCGAGCGCGGAGACCGCGGCGAGGTTGTCCGGGCGATGGGCGGCGGAGCGGTCCTGGCGGAGCACGGGCAGCTGGGCCAGGAAGGTGACGGCGAGCACGAAGACACCGGTGAGCCCCACCGGGACGGGCACGTGCCGGCCGCGGACCCGCAGCCGCCGCCCGTCGAACCGCACCCGTCCGAGCACCGCGGCGACCCGCGCCGCCCCCGCCGCGACCAGCAGGGACGCACCCGCCAGCGCGTAGAGCACATACCGGTCGTGGTAGAGCGGCCGGACCTGCGACACCGTCATCAGGATCCCGGGCGGCACGAGCAGCAGCGGCCCGGCGACCGCGGCCGTGCGCCGCTCCCGCAGCCCCACGGCCATCAGCAGCAGCGACCCCCAGAACACCGGCCCCGCCGGGCCGGGGGTGAAGTTCCGGGCGAGCCGCTCGACCCGGTCCCAGCCGGGTGACACCAGCCACGCCACCTGCCCGGCCTGCCCCTGCGACACCCACACCAGCGGCAGCAGAAGCAGCACCACCGCCCCCGCCGCCCGCACCCAGCCGGACCACACGCTCCCCGGCGCCCGCAGCAGCGCCAGCGTCACCGCGTGCGCGCCCAGCATCGGCACCGCCAGCTCGTGCAGCGCGCAGGTCACGGCGACGACCGTCCCGTACACCCACCAGCCGCCGCGGGCGTCCGCCCCGTCGACGGCTCTCAGGAGCAGCAGGGCCGCCCCCGTCACACCCGCCGCGACCAGCGCGTACGACCGCCCCTCCTGGGCGTAGTGGCCGGTCATCGGGGTGATGGCGTAGAGGACGCCGGCGCACAGGCCGACCCGGGGCCCGGCCAGCCGGACGCCCAGGGCCCCGACCAGGCCGGCGGTCGCGGTCGCCGCGCACACCGACGGCAGGCGCAGCACGACCTCGTCCGGGTGGACGGCGAGGACGGCGTGCATGAACAGGTAGTACAGGCCGTGCACCGCGTCCACGTCGTGCAGCAGCCGCCAGATCTGCGGGACCGTGCGCTGCGCGACCTGGAAGGTGACGCTCTCGTCCCCCCACATCCCGCCCCGGTCCAGCCCCCACAGCCCGATGGCGAGCATCACCGCCATGGGGACCGCCACGGGCACCGCCCTCGTGGCGAACCGGCCGCTCCCCCTCGACTGTCCGCTCTTCACGGCCTCGATTCTGTGCCGGATAGAATACTTCGCCCGGTTTTGATGGTGTGTTATCACTTTCATGTCATTCGCCCGGCTTACGATCCGCCGTGATGAATGCCGAGAATGAGACCGGGAGCCAGACCGGCAGCGAGACCGAGCGGGCGACCCGGGAGCCGCGTTCCCGGGTGGCCGTCGTGGTGATCGGTTACGACGACGCCGCCCACGTGACGGACGCCGTGCGCTCGGCGCTCGCACAGGGACCGGCCGTGCGCGAGGTGGTGGCCGTCGACGACTGCTCGAAGGACGGCAGCGCCGCCCTGCTGGAACGGCTCGCCGCCTCGGAGCCCCGTCTGAAGGTGATCCGCCGCCGGGTCAACAGCGGCGGCTGCGGCACCCCGCGCAACGCCGGCCTGGGTGCCGTGACGTCGCCGTACGTGATGTTCCTGGACAGCGACGACGTCCTGCCGCCCGGTGCGGCCGAGGCGCTGCTCAAGGCGGCCGAGGGCGCGCACGCGGAGGTCGCGGGCGGTCTGTGCGTGCGCCGGGAGCTGCCGTCGGGGCGCGAAGTGGCCTGGCAGGAGCGCCTCTACGCGCTGCACACCGTGGTCCCGCACCCCGCGCAGCGCCCCCGCCTGGTCCACGACACGCTCTGCGTCAACAAGCTCTACCGCACCGACTTCCTGCGCGCGCACGGCATCCGCTTCCCCGAGGGCCGCTTCCCGTACGAGGACGTCGTGTTCACCGCGCGCGTGCTGGCCGCGGCCCCGCGCATCGCTCTGGTCCCGGACCGGGTCTACCTCTGGCACGTGCGCCGTTCGGCCGGGCGGCTGTCGATCTCCCTGGACCGGGCCGGCGTCGAGAACTGGCGGGCCCGCACGGAGGCGTGCCGGCAGGCGTACGAGGTGCTGCTGGGCGCCGGGCAGAAGGAACTCGCGCGGGCCGTGCGCGCCAAGTTCCTCGACCACGACCTGCGGATGTACGTGCGCGAACTGGGACTGCGCAACGCCGCCTACCGGCGGACATGGTGGGAGCTCACGCGGGCACACCTCGCGGAGTACGACGCCGACGACTGGGCCCGCAACCCGGCCGCCCCCGGCCGGCTGGTCGGGCAGGTCGTCCTGGCCTCCCCGGAGCCGTGCGACCTGCCCCGGCTGCGCGAGCTCGCGGCCCGCCCGGCCCGGCTGTGCCCGCCGTACGCACGCGGCGCCGACGGCACGCCCGTCTGGTCGGACGGCCTGCCGCAGATCTCCCTGGAGGCCCTGCGGACCAGGCCGGTGCGCGCGCTGCCCCTCGCCGTCGACGCGGAGCTGCGGCCGGGCGCGCGGGGCACCCGGCTGCGGCTGCGCCTGCACGAGCTGTACGGGCGGGTGGCGCAGGCGGGGCCGGCGGCGGTGGAGGTGGAGTGGCGCCACCGGGACGACGGGGACGTGGTGGTGCCCGGTGCGGCCGTGGCGTTCGCGCCGTGCGCCGCGGGCTCCCACGCCGCCGGGGCCGTCGGCACCTGGTCGGCGGAGACGGCCGTCGACCTCCCCGCCCTGGCCGCGCTCGGCACGGGCACCTGGGACCTGCGCCTGCGCCTCCGCTTCCGGGACGGCGCGAGCCGCGACGTCACGGCGCACGCCGACCGGGGCGCCGGTCTGCTGCGCCGCAGGGCCGTCCCGAGCGCCCGGCACGGCGTGGTTCTCGTACAGCCGTACACCACTCACTCCGGCGCGCTGGCGCTGCGGGTGGCCCCCGGCGTACGCGGTGTGCTGTCGGTCGTACGCGCACGACTGCGCCGCCTGCTTCACTGAAGGCACGACGACAGCGAAGACGACCGCGACGGATCAGCGCGCGCAGCACCACCACCACGGGCCAACTGACGAGGGGACGGCCGCACATGACCTGGTTGATCACCGGCGGCGCCGGCTACATCGGTGCGCACGTCGTACGGGCGATGACCGCGGCCGGCGAGCGAGCCGTGGTGTACGACGACCTGTCCAGCGGCATCGCCGAGCGCGTGCCCGACGGGGTGCCGCTGGTGGTGGGCTCGACGCTGGACGCCGAGCGGCTCGCCCGCACCCTCGCGGACCACGCGGTCACCGGCGTCGTCCACCTCGCGGCGAAGAAGCAGGTGGGCGAGTCCGTCGAACGGCCGCTGCACTACTACCGGGAGAACGTCGAGGGGCTGCGGGTCCTGCTGGACGCCGTGACGGCGGCGAAGGTGCCGTCGTTCGTCTTCTCCTCCTCGGCGGCGGTGTACGGCAGCCCGGACGTGGACCTGGTCACGGAGGAGACGCCGTGCGCGCCCATGTCGCCGTACGGCGAGACCAAGCTGGCCGGTGAGTGGCTGGTGCGCGCGACCGGCCGGGCCACCGGGCTCTCGACGGCGTCCCTGCGCTACTTCAACGTGGCGGGCGCGGCGGGCCCGGAGCTCGCGGACACCGGCGTGTTCAACCTCGTGCCGATGGTGTTCGAGAGACTCACGGAGGACGCGCCACCGCGTGTCTTCGGCGACGACTACCCGACTCCGGACGGCACCTGCGTACGCGACTACATCCACGTGGTGGACCTGGCCGAGGCGCATGTCGCGGCGGCCCGGGTGCTGCGCTCCTCTCCCGGCCGCGACCTGACGCTCAACATCGGCCGGGGGGAGGGCGTCTCCGTCCGGGAGATGATCGACCGCATCAACGCGGTCACCGGCCACGACCGGCCGCCGACGGTCGTCCCCCGCCGCCCCGGCGACCCGGCCCGTGTCGTCGCCTCCGCCGACCGCGCGGCGACGGAGCTGGGCTGGAAGGCCCGCCTGGACGTATCGGACATGATCACGTCCGCGTGGGAGGGGTGGGTACGGCTGCACCCGGAGGCGGGCCGGGCCTGACCGGCCGAGCCGCTCGCGCTCCTTACAGCGCCTTCAGCCCCTCGGACGTGGCCCGGGCCAGTGCGGCCAGGTAGCCCTTCGGCAGTTTCGGGTTGCGGATCACCACCGAGCGCCAGTACAGCGGGCCCGAGATCAGGTCGAGGGCCAGGTCGTGGTCGATGCCCTCGCGGAGTTCGCCGCGGCGGGCCGCCGCCGTGACGATGCCGGTGGCGACCCCGTCCTGGCCTTCCCGCAGGGCCTTCTGCATGGCCTCGGCGATCTCCGGGTTGCGGGCGGCCTCCGCCTGGAGGTCGGGGATGATCTGCGAGGCGATCGGGTGGCGCAGGGCGCGGGACGTCACCTCGTAGAGGAGCCGCAGGTCGCCCTCCAGGGAGCCGGTGTCCGGCGCCGGCAGGCCCTGCACGGCGAGTGCCGAGACGATGTCGAGCACCAGGTGCAGCTTCGAGCGCCAGCGGCGGTACACCGCCGTCTTCCCGACGCCCGCCCGGCGCGCGATGCCCTCGATGGACATCCGCGCGTAGCCGACGGCCGCGAGCTCCTCGAAGACGGCGGCCCGGATCGCTTCGGTCACGTCCTCCCGCAGTACGGCCGCCCCCGCGGGGGCCCGGCGGCGCGGTGGCTGCTGGGGCTCGTCGGGCTTCGTCGTCATGCCGACAGCATAGGGCGTCACGACGAAACGGTTGCGTTCCGACGTTCGCTCGTCGTACGCTCCCGTTACGACGATACGGTCCCGTCCCGACGTAAGAGTTCGTGAAGAGTCCGGTGAGAAACCCTCCTTCCGGACTCCTCGGGCCCCGGGTCCCACGCCCCTCCCCCGAGCGAAAGCAGCGGATGTGAGTACGGTCCTCCACACACCGCCCCAGCCCCAGGCCCCGGCCCCGGCCGGCCACGACCTCGCGGCCCTCGCCGCCCGCCACGGCCTCTCGGTCAGCGGCGCGCGGCCCTCCCTGCCCGAGTACGTCCGCCAACTGTGGGCCCGCCGCCACTTCATCACCGCGTTCGCCACCGCCAAGCTCACCGCCCAGTACAGCCAGGCCAAGCTGGGCCAGGTCTGGCAGGTGATGACCCCGCTGCTGAACGCGGCGGTCTACTACTTCATCTTCGGCGTGCTGCTCGGCACCAAGCACGGCGTGCCGGACTACATCCCCTTCCTGGTCACAGGCGTGTTCATCTGGACGTTCACGCAGAGCTCGATCATGGCGGGCACCCGCGCGATCTCCGGCAATCTCGGCCTGGTGCGGGCCCTGCACTTCCCGCGCGCCGCGCTGCCGATCTCCTTCTGCCTGCAGCAGCTCCAGCAGCTGCTGTTCTCGATGGGCGCGCTGGTCGTGATCCTGCTCTGCTTCGGCGTGCCGCTCTCCGCCTCCTGGCTGCTGGCACTCCCGGCGCTGGCGCTGCAGTTCACCTTCAACGCCGGCGTCTCGATGGTCATGGCCCGGTGGGGCGCCAAGACCCCGGACATCGCCCAGCTGATGCCGTTCGTCCTGCGCACCTGGATGTACGTCTCGGGCGTCATGTGGAGCCTCGACAAGCTGGCGCAGAACGACCACCTGCCGCATGCGCTCAAGGTGGCGCTGGCGGCCAATCCGGCCGCGATCTACATCGACCTGATGCGCTTCGCCCTGATCGACAGCTTCCACGCGAGCCAGCTGCCCGCCCACGTCTGGGCGATCGCCGTCGGCTGGGCGCTGCTCGCCGGCGTCGGCGGCTTCATCTACTTCTGGAAGGCTGAGGAGACCTACGGCCGTGGCTGAGCACCCGAGCGAGAAGATCCCCACCGTCGTCGCCGACGGCGTCGACATCGTCTACCGCGTCAACGGCACCGGCGCCGGACGCGGCTCCGCGACCGCCGCCCTCAACCGCATCGTGCGCCGCAAGCAGACCGAGAAGGCGTCGGGCGTGCGCCGGGTGCACGCCGTGCGGAACGTGTCCTTCGTCGCCCACCGGGGCGAGGCGATCGGCCTGATCGGCACCAACGGCTCCGGCAAGTCGACCCTGCTGAAGGCCGTCGCCGGCCTGCTGCCCGTGGAGAACGGCCGCATCTACACCGACGGACAGCCCTCCCTGCTCGGCGTCAACGCGGCCCTGATGAACGACCTCACCGGCGAGCGCAACGTGCACCTCGGCGGCCTGGCCATGGGCATGTCCCGCGAGCAGGTCAGGGACCGCTACCAGGAGATCGTCGACTTCTCGGGCATCAACGAGAAGGGCGACTTCATCACGCTGCCGATGCGCACGTACTCCTCCGGCATGGCCGCCCGGCTGCGGTTCTCCATCGCCGCCGCCAAGGACCACGACGTGCTGTTGATCGACGAGGCACTGGCCACCGGCGACCGCTCCTTCCAGAAGCGCTCCGAGGCGCGCATCCGCGAGCTGCGCAAGCACGCGGGCACGGTGTTCCTGGTCAGCCACAACAACAAGTCGATCCGCGACACCTGCGACCGGGTGCTGTGGCTGGAGCGCGGTGAGCTGCGCATGGACGGGCCGACGGACGACGTCCTCAAGGAGTACGAGGCGTTCACCGGGGAGAAGACACCGAAACCCAAGCCGAAGCCCGAGCCAAAATCCAAGCCGAAGCCCGAGCCGCAGTCCGAGCCGAAGCCCGACCCGCAGTCCAAGCCGAAGCCCGACCCGCAGTCCAAGCCGAAGCCCGAGCCGAAGGACGCCGTTCCCTCGTGAGGCCCACCCGGTCGGCCCTTTTGCCCCATTGATGGCAGCATGACCGCATACGGTGCAGCTGTGAGAGGGGGCCCCAGGCATGGCCGAGCTGAGTGTGATCGTCCACGGGCCGAACGTCCAGGACCATCTGACGGAACTCCTCGACTCCCTCGCCGCCCACCCCCTCGCGGACGCCGAGGTGATCGTGGCCGCGGTGGGCGACTGGGCCCGGGAGACGGCCGAGCGGCACACTGCGGACGGCGCGGTCGACGTAGTGCCGCTGCCGGATGGCACCGGTGACGCGGCGGCCAGGGCGGCGGGCGCGGCCCGGGCCTCCGGCCGCTGGCTGCACTTCGTCCACGCCAAGGACGGCCTGCCCGCCGGCGCCCCGCGCACGGTCGCGGAGCGGGTGGCCGAGCTCCCCGACGAGGTCGACGTCCTCGTGCTCGACCACGTCCGCAGCACCTGGCACACCTCCGGCATGCCCTCCCCGGACGGCCCGCTCCTGGCCCGGGCGGGCCGCGCGGATGTCGTCCTCGACGACTGCGCGCCCCTGCTGCGGCTCACCCCGCTGCTCGGCACCAGGGTCCTGCGCGCCGACTTCTGGCGGTCGCACGAGTCGCGGATCAGCACCGACGACGAGCCCTACGCCGCCCTGGCCGCCCTGCTGCTCGCCGACCGCGTCGCCTGCCTGCCGCACGTCGCCTACGAGGACCGCCGGCTGCGCCCCGCGAGCCTGCCCCCGGTGACGCCCGAGCAGCGGTACGCGCTCGTCGACCGCTACGAGTCGCTCCTCGGCCTCACCCGCGACCGGCGCGCCGCGCACACCGTGCTCTACGACCTCATGGTCCGCGACTGCCTGCGCACCTTCGCCCGCGGCGGCATGCCCGAGGACGTCGCGCGGGAGTTCTTCCGCCGGGCGTCCCTGGCCGCCCTGCGCCGCCGCCCCGAGGGCCACCGACGCCCGGCGGGGCTCGAAGGCGTCCGCCGCTCCCTGCTGGAGGAGGGCGCCTACGCGAAGTACCGGGCCTTCCAGGCCGTCAACCGCACCCGCCGCGAAGCCAGGTCGGCCCTACGGGCCAGGAAGCGCCAGGCCGGGGCCAGGCTCCGCGACCATCAGTACCGCAGGGCGCTCGGCCGCCCCGTCAACCCGCACCTCGCGGTGTTCGCGGCGTACTGGAACCGCGGCGTCGCCTGCAACCCCGCCGCCATCGCCGCCAAGCTCGCCGAACTCGCCCCGCAGATCCACGCGGTGTGGGTGGTCACCGAGCAGAACGCGGCCCTGCTGCCGCCCGGCACCGACCACGTGGTGCCCGGCAGCCGCCGCTACTGGGAGGTGCTGGCCACCGCCAAGTACCTCGTCAACAACGTCAACTTCCCCAACGCCGTGGTCAAACGCCCCGACGCGATCCACGTCCAGACCCACCACGGCACGCCCCTGAAACGCATGGGCCTCGACCAGCTGGCGTTCCCGGCCGCCGCACAGGGCCTGGACTTCCGGGCGTTGCTGGAACGCATCGACAAGTGGGACTTCAGCGTCTCGGCCAACAGCCACACCACTCGCATGTGGGAGCGGGCCTACCCGTCGCGCTACGTCTCCCTGGACCACGGCTATCCGCGCAACGACGTCTACTACACGGCCGGCGCCGACGTCATCCGCGCGGTCCGCGACCGCCTCGGCATCGCCCCGGGCCGCCGTGCCGTCCTGTACGCGCCCACCCATCGCGACTACGAGGCCGGCTGGACCCCGCGCCTGGACCTCGCCGCCCTCGCCGACCGCCTGGGCGAGGACACGGTCCTGCTGGTGCGCGGCCACTACTTCTACGGCGGCGCCGCCTCTCCGCTGACCAGCCTGCGCCGCACGGGCCGGATCATCGACGTCTCCTCCTACGAGCCCGTCGAGGAGTTGTGCCTGGCGGCGGACGCCCTGGTCACGGACTACTCCTCCATCATGTTCGACTACGCCAACCTCGACCGGCCGATCGTGATCCACGCCGACGACTGGGAGACGTACCGCACCACCCGCGGCGTCTACTTCGACCTCATGGCCCAGGCCCCGGGCCCGGTCGCCCGCACCCAGCAGGAGCTGACGGAGATCCTGACCACCGAGGCCTGGCGCGACGAGAGCGCGGCCAAGTCCCGGGCGGCCTTCCGGCGCCGGTTCTGCGAGTACGACGACGGGCGCGCCGCCGAACGCGTCGTCCGCCGGGTCTTCCTCGGCCAGGAGGAACGTGACCTGCCGCCTGTGCTGCCGATCGAGGAGCGCACACCGGCCCCGACCCCGCAGGAGGCGACCGCATGAGCACCCCCGACGTCACCGTGACGGTCATCGTCTACAACGACGCCGAACGCCTCACCCGCGCGGTCGAATCGGTCCGCCGCCAGACCCACGCCAACCTCGAGATCATCATCAGCGACGACCATTCCACGGACGAGACCCCGGCGGTGGCCCAGCGGCTCGCGGCCCGGGACCCCCGTGTCCGGCACCTCCGTCTGGAGCGGAACAGCGGCGGCTGCAGCGCCCCGCGCAACCGTGCCCTGCAGATCGCGCGGGCGCCGTTCCTGATGTTCCTCGACAGCGACGACGAACTCCCCGCCAACGCCGTGGAGCTGCTGCTCGCCGCGCACCGGGAGCACGAGATCGACTTCGCGATGGGCGCGGTGCAGCGGATCCGGGTGGACAACGGCCGCCGCTCGACGTGGATGCCGCACCTGGTCGCCGAGCGGCGCACGCTCGACGGCATCGAGGCCGACCCGCGGCTGTTCTTCGAGCACCTGTCCACCAGCAAGATGTACGCCCGCGCCTTCCTCGACCGGCACGAGCTGCGCTTCCCCGAGGGCATCCACTACGAGGACCAGCTGTTCACGGCGCAGGCGTACTGCCTGGCCAAGAGCTTCACGATCGTCCCGGAACCGGTCTACCGCTGGTACGTGGCGCCCTTCGCGGCCTCCGAGGCGGCCTCGCTGTCGAACCAGCGGCACAAGCTCGCCAACGTGCGGGACCGGATCCACGTCCAGCACCTCATCGACGCGTTCCTGGCCGAGAGCGGGCACGAGTCGCTGCGCGAGGACAAGGACCACAAGTTCCTCAAGCACGACTTCCGGATGTACGCCGGTGACCTGCCCTACCGGGACGACGCCTGGCTGACGTCCTTCGCGGACCTCGTCACCCCCTACCTCGACACACTCACGCCGGCCGCGTTCGCCCGCCTCCCGCGCATCGAGCGCGTCGTCATCCAGCTGGTCCGGGACCGCCGCCTGGCGGAGGCGCGCCTGGCCGCCCGGGGTCTGGGCCACACGGTGGGCCCGAGGCGCGTGACCTCCGACGCGGCGGGCCGCACCTACTGGGGAGACCGGGTCCCCGAGTCGGAGTGGTCCCGCCGCGAACTGGACGTGTCCGATCTGGAGTTGGAGACCCGTCCCTTCCCCGACACGCAGTTCCGGCACGAGATCCAGGAAATCACCCGGGGGCCGGGCGCCTCGATCGACCTCACGATCCGCACCTACGACCCGGCGCTGCGCCTCCCCGTCGGCCCTCAGCGCGCGACGCTTCTCATCTCGCCCGGGGGCCGCCGCCTCCAGGTCCACTTCCGCCTCTCCCCCGTCCGCCCCGGCCTCTTCGAGGGCCACGTCCACCTGGACCTCGCAGCGGCCGCACTCCCCCTGCACGGCTTCGCGGGGATCCGCCACCCCCTGCTCCGCCTCCACCACCAGGGCCTGTCCCACACGGGCCTGCTGCTGGCCCCCCTGTCCTTCCCGACCCTGACGACACGCATCCCGTCCCACCACCTGACGGTGGAGCCGGAAGGCCACGGCCCGGGCCGCCTCCAGGTCCGCTGGGAGCCGACGGGAGTGACGGCCCGCCTGATCCGCCCGGCGGTACGCAGGGTGGCCGGCCCAAGGGTGAAGAGGGCCGCGCGCCTGGTCGCAAGCGCGCTCAGGTAGCCCCGCGTCCCGCCCCGGGGGCACCGGCGCACCCGGCTCCTCCTCCCCCGCCCGGGCCACCGGGTCCGCGTATACGAGGAAGCGCCCCGGGCCGGAGCCGGCCCGGGGCGCTGTCACGCCGTCGTCGCCTCGCCTACGAGTGCGTGCGCAGCAGCGTCCTCATCGTGCGCATCGCCACCGACAGGTTGGCGAGGTCGAACGCGTCGGACCCCTGGATCTCCTCCAGGGTGGAGCGGGCGCGGCCGAGGATCGCCGCGTTCTTCTGCTCCCACGCCTTGTAGCGCTGCTCGGGCGTCGAGGTGCCGTTGCCGACCGCCAGGACGTCGGCGGTCAGCGCCGCGTGCGCCGCGTACAGGTCCTCGCGGATCGCCGCGCGGGCCATGGACTGCCAGCGGTCGGCGCGGGGCAGCTCGATGATGCGGTCCATGAGCTGAGTGATGCGCAGCCGGTCGGCGAGGTCGTAGTAGACCTCGGCGACATCCATCGGCTCCCGGCCCATGCGGTCGGCGATGGAGACGATGTCGAGCGTCGGGAAGGCCGAGGAGAAGCCCGCCACCCGGGTGGCGAGGTCCTCCGGGACGCCCGCGCCCGTCAGCTCGTCGTAGATCTTCTGGTACCACTCGAGGTCGGCACCGCGCAGCAGCTTCGGCAGCTGCCCCCAGACCTGTTCGACCCGGTCGGCGAAGAAGTCGACCGTCCCGGCGAGCTCCAGCGGCTGCGGCCGGTTGTTGAGCAGCCAGCGCGTGCCGCGCTCCACCAGGCGACGCGCGTGCAGCCGGATGCGGGTCTGGACCTCGGCCTCGACCTTGTTGTCGAGCGCCTCGACCCCGTCCCACACCGGGGACTGCCGGAAGATCGCCCGGGCCGCGGTCTGCGCCCGCACGATCTCCTCCAGCGAGGCACCCGTCTCCTCGCGCAGCCGGTGCAGATACGTCGTACCGCCCGTGTTCACCGTGTCGTTGACCAGCACGGTCGTGGTGATCTCACGGCGCAGCGGGTGGCAGACGAGGTGGTCGGGGTACTGCTCGCGCAGCTCCTTCGGGAAGTACGCGTGCAGCAGGGTGCTCAGGTACGGGTCGTCCGGCAGCGAGGTGTGCAGCAGCTCCTCGGCGACCGTGATCTTCGTGTACGCCAGCAGTACGGCCGTCTCCGGGCCGGTCAGGCCCTGGCCCTGGGCGAGCCGCTCGCGGATCTGCCGGTCGGTGGGCAGGAACTCCAGCGCCCTGTCGAGGTGTCCCTCCCTGACCAGGTGCTTCATGAAGCGCTGCTGGGCGTGGAGCATGGCGCTGGACTGGGCGAGGGCGTTGGCGATCGCGGTGTTCTGCGCGTAGTTGTTGCGCAGCACCAGACGGCCGACCTCGTCGGTCATCTCGGCGAGCAGCTTGTTGCGCTGCTTGACGGTCATGTCGCCGTCCCTGACCAGGCCGTTGAGCAGGATCTTGATGTTCACCTCGTGGTCGGAGGTGTCCACGCCCGCGCTGTTGTCGATGGCGTCGGTGTTGATCCGGCCGCCCTGCAGTGCGAACTCGATCCGGCCGAGCTGGGTCAGTCCCAGGTTGCCGCCCTCGCCGACGACCTTGACGCGCAGGTCCTTTCCGTCGACGCGGATGGCGTCGTTGGCCTTGTCGCCGACGTCCGCGTTGGACTCGGCGGAGGACTTGACGTACGTGCCGATGCCGCCGTTCCACAGCAGGTCCACCGGCGCGTGGAGGATGGCCTTCATCAGGTCGGCCGGGGTCAGCTTGGTGACCTTGGCCTCGATGCCGAGGGCCTCGCGGATGTGCGCGTTGACGGGGATCGCCTTGGCCGTGCGCGGGAAGATACCGCCGCCGGCCGACAGCAGCTCGGTGTTGTAGTCCTCCCAGCTGGAGCGGGGCAGCTCGAACAGGCGGCGGCGCTCGGCGTAGGAGGTGGCGGCGTCCGGGTCCGGGTCGATGAAGATGTGCCGGTGGTCGAAGGCGGCGACCAGGCGGATGTGCTCGGAGAGCAGCATGCCGTTGCCGAACACGTCACCGGACATGTCTCCGATGCCGACGACCGTGAAGTCCTCGGTCTGGCAGTCGACGCCCATGTCACGGAAGTGCCGCTTGACCGACTCCCAGGCACCGCGGGCGGTGATGCCCATGCCCTTGTGGTCGTAACCGGCGGAGCCGCCGGAGGCGAAGGCGTCACCGAGCCAGAAGTTGTAGTTCTCGGCGACCCCGTTGGCGATGTCGGAGAACGTCGCCGTGCCCTTGTCGGCGGCGACGACCAGGTAGGTGTCGTCCTCGTCGTGCCGGACGACGTCCGCCGGGGGCACGACCTCGCCCGCGACCATGTTGTCGGTGATGTCGAGCAGCGCCGAGATGAACGTCTTGTAGCTGGCGACGCCCTCGGCCATCCACGCGTCGCGGTCCACGGACGGGTCCGGCAGCTGCTTGGCGACGAAGCCGCCCTTGGCGCCGACCGGCACGATGACGGTGTTCTTCACCATCTGCGCCTTGACCAGGCCGAGGATCTCCGTGCGGAAGTCCTCACGCCGGTCGGACCAGCGCAGGCCACCGCGCGCGACCTTGCCGAAGCGCAGGTGCACGCCCTCGACGCGCGGCGAGTACACCCAGATCTCGAACGCCGGGCGGGGCGCCGGCAGGTCGGGGATGGCCTGCGGGTCGAACTTCATGGAGACGTAGTCGTGCGGCTTGCCGCCCGCCGCCTCCTGGAAGAAGTTGGTCCGCAGCGTCGCCTTGATGACCGTCAGGAAGGACCGGAGGATCCGGTCCTCGTCGAGCGAGGCCACCTGGTCGAGGGCCGCGTCGACCTCCTCCAGCAGCGCGTCCACGATCTCGTGGCCCGCGCGCTGCCGGTCCGGCGACATCCGCGCCTCGAACAGGGAGACGAGCAGGCGGGTGGTGTGGACGTTGTTGCGGAGGGTGTCCTCCATGTAGTCCTGGCTGAACGTCGACGCCGCCTGGCGCAGGTACTTCGCGTACGCCCGCAGCACCATCGCCTGGCGCCAGGTCAGCCCGGCGCTCAGCACGAGGGCGTTGAAGCCGTCGTTCTCCGCCTTGCCGGTCCAGGTGGCGGCGAAGGCGTCCTGGAAGCGCTCGCGGGCGTCGTCGCCGAAGTAGTCCCCGCCGCCGTTGGCACGGGGCATGCGCAGACCGAAGTCGTAGATCCAGGCCACGCTGCGGTCCGAGCAGCGCAGCTCGTACGGCCGCTCGTCGACGACCTCGACGCCGAGCCGGTTGAGGACCGGCAGGACGGCCGAGAGGGAGATGGCGTCGCCCGTGCGGTAGATCTTGAAGCGGCGCTCCTGTGGGGCGGCGCCCACGGGCTCGTACAGGCTGAGCGCGAAGTCCTTGTCCGCCTCGGCGTTCAGCTGCTCGAGGTGGACGAGGTCGGCGACCGCGGCACGCGGGTTGTGGTCGGCCTTGTAGCCCTCGGGGAAGGCGTGCGCGTACCGGCGCATCGCCTCGGCCGCGTGCTCCTCGCCGAGCTCGGCGTTGAGAGCCTCGGCGAAGGCGTCCTCCCAGGAGCGGGCGGCCTCCACCAGCCGGGCCTCGATGCGCTCCTTGTCGGAGTCGGACAGCTCCGGCAGCTCGGTGCCCTGCGGGACCCGGACCACGAAGTGCAGACGGGACAGGATCGACTCGGTGTTCCAGGCGGTGAAGTCGACGCTGATGCCGCCGAGCTCCTCCTTCAGGATCTCGATGATCCGCAGGCGGACGGCCGTGGTGTAGCGGTCGCGCGGGAGGTAGACGAGGGCGGAGTAGTAGCGCCCGTACTCGTCCTGGCGCAGGTAGAGCCGCAGACGGCGGCGCTCCTGGAGGTACAGCACGGAGGTGACGATGGCGCGCAGCTCGTCGGCCGGGGTCTGGAACAGCTCGTCGCGCGGGTACGTCTCCAGGATCTGCAGCAGGTCGCGCCCGTCGTGGCTGTTGGGCGAGAACCCGGCCTGCTCCAGGACCTCCTCGACCTTGCGCCGGATGACCGGCACGCGGCGCACGGACTCGGTGTAGGCGGCGGACGAGAACAGCCCGAGGAAGCGCCGCTCGCCGATGACGTTGCCGTCCGCGTCGAACTTCTTGACGCCGATGTAGTCCAGGTACGACGGCCGGTGCACGGTCGCCCGGCTGTTCGCCTTGGTCAGCACGAGCAGCTTGTGCTCGCGCGCCTTGACCCGGGCGTCGGCGGGCAGCCGCTCGAACGACGGGCTGACCGGGTGGCTCTCCTCGGCCGCGTGGTGGGGGTCCGAGCGCAGTATGCCGAGCCCGGTGCCGGGGACGGCGGCCAGGGAGTCGTCGTCGCGCAGCTGGTACTCGCGGTAGCCGAGGAAGGTGAAGTGGTCGTCGGCCAGCCAGCGCAGCAGCTCACGGGCCTCCTCGACCTGGGGCCCGGGCAGGTCGCCGGGGATGGGCTCGTCCGGCAGCCCCTCCGCCAGCCGGGTCGCCGCGTCCCGCATCTTGCCCCAGTCCTCGACGGCCTCACGGGCGTCGGACAGCACACGCAGCAGGTCGGCGGTGATCTGCTTCAGATCGGCCCGGTCGGTCTCCCGGTCGATCTCGACGTGGATCCAGGACTCGACGTGCGCGTCGTGCGGAAGGTCTCCGGTCGCCCGGGTCGACAGCACCTCGATGAGCTTGCCGGTGACATCGCGCCGTACGACGAACTGCGGGTGGATGACGACGTGGATCCCGCGTCCCTGCCGGGTCAGCTCGTTGGTGACGGAGTCGACGAGGAAGGGCATGTCGTCGGTGACGACCTCGACCACGGAGTGGCTGCAGGTCCACCCGTTCTCTTCCACCGTGGGCGTGTGCACCCGGACGTTGGCGGTGCCCTGGGGGCGGTTCTCGGCCAGCCGGTAGTGCGATACGGCGGCTCCGAAGACGTCGACCGGGTCGCGGTCGGTCAGGTCCTCCGGGGCCGTGTGCAGGTAGTAACGCTGGAGGAACGTGAGGAGGGCCTCCCGGTCCGGTGCCTTCTGGGCGTCCGGGGTCTCCTCGCCCGTCGACCCGGTCGGTAGGTGCCCCCCGACCGGGCTGTTCTCAGCTACCCGGGCGGCCCTCTCGAGCAACTCGGCCTTGGCTTCGTCCAGCTTGGTCTGCATTGTCCTCTGGCTCCTGTCGCGCGCCGTTGCGTGACGTAGAAGGAAGTACGGCCTCTGCGCTCACGGCCTCACGTCCTGACACGGGGTATCCGGTCTGTTCCGACGCTATGCCGCGAGGCGAGATGAGCGGGGGTGTCTGAGCCATTCTTGAGCTGGGCCACCGGTGTGACGCTGCTCTCCGAGACGCCTGAATCCTGGTGGTGCTCGGCGTCCCGGGAGTCCTCGATGTCACGTCCCGCCCGCGAGGACCAGCGACTGCCGCCCGGTCACGGATGTCGTCCGTGCTCTCCGGGCGCAGGGCAGGGACGACGATGTCCCCGCGAACTATCGCGCTGATCACGCCACCAAGGCTATCGCTCATCACTGGGGCTCCGTCATGAGCCGTATGTGTACAAAACCAGCCCTGGAAGTTTGACGTTCTGCACAGTGCCGCTACGCGTTTCGGCCAGGCATGGGTCAGGCGGCGAGCCGCTCCGCCTCGGCGACCGCTTCCTCCAGCGTGTCCACGACCGGCACGCCGACGGCTTCCAGGCTCACCCTGCTGTGCGACCCGCCGGTGTACAGCACGGCCCGTGCCCCGACATGCAGAGCGGCCACCGCGTCGTCCGCGGCATCCCCGATCACCACGGTCCGCTCCGGCGCCACTCCGCTCAGCGACGCCAGGTGCCGCACCATGTGCTCGGCCTTGCTGCCCCCGGACGGCCCGGTGCGCCCGTCCACCCGTATGAAGTGCGGCTCGATGCCGAACCCCCGCACCAGCGGAACCAGCTCCTCGTGCACGTACATGCTCAGGAGCGACTGACTGCGCCCCGCAGAGCACCAGCCGGCCAGGAGCTCCACGGCCCCCGCCGTCAGCCCGCACGACGTCCGGTGCTCGGCGTAGTACCGGTGGAAGATGTCGTCCATCGTCTCCCACTCGGCCTCGGTCGGCAGCCTTCCCATGAGCCGCTCATAGAACTTCGGCACCGGGACGCAGTACAGCTCCCGGTACTTCTCCAGCGTCAGCGGCTCCAGGCCCAGCTCGGCGAAGGCCGCGTTGGTCGCTCCGATGATCGCGTCGATGTCGTGGAACAGCGTCCCGTTCCAGTCCCAGACGATGTGCGCGCCCGTCTTCATCCCCATGCCCGAAAACGTACCCGCCCCCACTGACAATCAAGAGAACGGCGCCGCAACGACGCCCCTCGCCGGTTCAGTCCCCGCGGCCCACCAGGTTGGCGATCTCCTGCGTGGCGAACCACAGCAGCTCGTGGTCCTCCGCCCCGTCCACGACGGACTGCGCGTTGTCGTCCCCGCCGTCCGCCGCCGCCAGCGCCTCGGCGGCGGCCGTCACATCGGCCTCCGCGTCCGCGGCGTCGACGTGCACCGACGCCGCCTTGCCCAGGGGCACCGGACCCGCGACCCGGACCTCGCCCGGCGCGGCCGGATCGAGTCCGCGGCCGGGATCCGCGCTCGCGGCCCGGTCGGCGACGTCGAGGGCGATCACCACCCGGCGCCGCGGCGCGTCGGGCTCGGCCGCCAGCAGGCGCAGCGAGGCGAGCGCGGCCCGGCCGAGCGCGGCGTACTCCAGCTCCTCGATGTCGTCGGAGACGTACCACTCGCGCAGCCCGGGCGTCACGGCGTAGGCGACGAACGGCCCGGTGCCCAGCTCACCCGTCTTGTACGCCTCGGCGAGACCGGGGAGGGTCAGGGGCACGTAGACACGCATGGCTGGCCGCTTTCGTGGTCGTGGACGGAGGGCTCGGCACGGCTCCGGAGGGTGTTCGGGAACGGCTCCGGAGGGTCTTCAGGATACGTGCGGGGCGTCCCCTTTCGAGTCCCGCCCCGTGCGCCCGGACCCGTCCACCCCCGTCCCGCGATTCACCCGGCACACCCGCGCACCCACGGGCCCCACGCGATCGACATCACCCGGATAGGTGAACATCCCCGCGCCCGCCACCCGCACCGCGCTTCCTTGCCGCCGCCCCCGTCGGCCCCGTACAAGATCAGCGACCCGAAGTTACTCCCCGGTACCCACCGGACCCACGAAACGGGGGCCCCATGCACAAGGTCATGACCAGGACCCGCCCGAACACGACCTCCACCACACCCGGCCGCACAGCACCCCGTCCGCCTCTGAGCGGCGAGCCCGGCACTCCGGGCAGCACGGCGGGCGCGCCCCCGCGTTCTCCCGGTGGCGGCCGTGCACGGCCTCCTGCTGCGGGCGGGCGGCCGCCCGCCTCCGTCCGTGCCAGGGCGTCCCGTACCCGCCCGGCGGACACCCGCCCGCCCTCCCTCCCGGCGACCCGCACAGCGCCGCGCCGGACCACGCAGGCACCCGGCTCCCCGGCCCGCCCGGACGCCTCCACCACGGCCATCCCACGCGTCCCGGCCCACCCGGACGCCTCCACCACGGCCATCCCCCGCGTCCCGGCCCACCCGGACGCCTCCACCACGGCCACCCCCCGCGTCCCGGCCCAGGAGCCCAGCCCCGCGCCGATCCGCCGGCCCCTGCCCACCGACGTCTTCGCCGACCTCCTCGTGGCCGTCCTGAGCGGCCACCGCCCCGTGCACTCGATGCTCCGCCACACCCGCGGCCGCGCCTACGACGAGCTGGCCTGGCTGGCCGAACGCGGCCCCTTGCGCACCCGCGGGGCCCGCCCCGTCGTCCGCGACATCGGCTGGTGCGAACCCCGGCCGGGCGCCATCGAGGCCTTCGCCCGCATCGGCGCCGGCGACCGGCTGCGGGCCATGGCCTTCCGCCTGGAACTGGGCCAGGACCTCCGCTGGCGCTGCACGGCGGTCGAACTCGGCGGCCCCCGCCCGCCCCGCCAGGAGACCGACTGAGGCCGATCGAGACCGGACCCGCCCGGAGTCCGATGAGGTCTGTCCAGACCGGGCTCGTCCGGTGCGCGGCTGAGCCTGACGAGACCGGACCGTCCAGAATCCGACTCATGCCGGTCGAGACCGGGCCCGTCCGAATCCGACTGGACCTGTCCGGGCCCCGCCCATGACGAAGGGCCGGACACCCGCAGGTGTCCGGCCCTCCTGCCGCTACGCGGCAACCGTCACTTCTTGCGGCGACCCCGGCCCCGCGCCTGCTTGCGCCGCTCGGCACGCGTCAGACCGTCGGCCTCGGAGCGCACCGGCTCGCCGTCCTCGGTGAAGTCGCCCTCGATGGTGCCGCCCTCACCGTCGACCGTCGGCGCGGAGAAGTGGAGGTTGCGCCGCTGCGGGACGTCGAGCCCCTTGGCGCGGATCTCCGGGCGGGAACCCGCCTGCGCCGGCACCGCGTCCTGCTTCTCCAGGTCGGCCACCGGCTTGGTGTCCTCGACCGGGACCTCCTCGACCTGCTGCTCGACCTGGACCTCCAGGTTGAACAGGTAGCCGACGGACTCCTCCTTGATGCCCTCCATCATCGCGGTGAACATGTCGAAGCCCTCGCGCTGGTACTCGACCAGCGGGTCCTTCTGGGCCATGGCACGCAGGCCGATGCCCTCCTGGAGGTAGTCCATCTCGTAGAGGTGCTCGCGCCACTTGCGGTCCAGGACCGACAGCACGACCCGGCGCTCCAGCTCCCGCATGATCTCGGAGCCGAGCTGGTCCTCACGCGCCTGGTACTGATCGTGGATGTCGTCCTTGATGGAGTCGCCGATGAACTCGGCGGTCAGCCCGGCACGGTCGCCGGCCGCCTCCTCCAGCTCCTCGATCGAGACGTTGCACGGGTAGAGCTGCTTGAAGGCGCCCCACAGCCGGTCGAGGTCCCAGTCCTCGGGGAAGCCCTCGGCGGTCTCGGCCTGGACGTAGGCGTCGATGGTGTCGTCCATGAAGTGCTGCACCTGCTCGTGCAGGTCCTCGCCCTCCAGGACGCGGCGCCGCTCGCCGTAGATGACCTCGCGCTGGCGGTTGAGGACCTCGTCGTACTTCAGGACGTTCTTACGCGTCTCGAAGTTCTGCTGCTCGACCTGCGACTGGGCGGAGGCGATCGCGCGGGTGACCATCTTGTTCTCGATCGGCACGTCGTCCGGGACGTTCGCCATCGACATCACGCGCTCGACCATCTGGGCCTTGAACAGGCGCATCAGGTCATCGCCGAGGGAGAGGTAGAAGCGGGACTCGCCCGGGTCTCCCTGACGGCCGGAACGACCGCGCAGCTGGTTGTCGATGCGCCGCGACTCGTGCCGCTCGGTGCCGAGCACGTAGAGCCCGCCGAGCTTCTCGACCTCGTCCTTCTCGTTCTTGACGGCCTTCTCGGCACGCTCGAGCGCCTCGGGCAGGGCGTGCGCCCACTCCTCGATGTGCTCCTCGGGGTCGAGGCCGCGCTGGCGCAGCTCCGCCTCTGCGAGGTCCTCGGGGTTGCCGCCGAGCTTGATGTCCGTACCACGGCCGGCCATGTTCGTGGCCACCGTGACGGCGCCCTTGCGGCCGGCCTGGGCGACGATCGTCGCCTCCCGGTCGTGCTGCTTGGCGTTCAGCACCTCGTGCTGGATGCCGCGCTTGCTGAGCTGCTGGGAGAGGTACTCGGACTTCTCGACGGAGGTCGTGCCGACGAGGATCGGCTGGCCCTTGCGGTGCTTGTCCTCGATGTCGTCGACGACCGCCTCGAACTTGGCGACCTCGGTCCGGTAGATCAGGTCCGACTGGTCCTTGCGGACCATCGGCCGGTTGGTCGGGATCGGCACCACGCCGAGCTTGTAGATCTGGTGGAACTCGGCGGCCTCGGTCATGGCCGTACCGGTCATGCCGCAGAGGCCGGGCTGTTCCTTGCCGTTGTGGTCGTGGCGCTTGTAGAGGCGGAAGAAGTTCTGCAGCGTGATCGTGGCGAGCGTCTGGTTCTCGTCCTTGATCGGCACCGCTTCCTTGGCCTCGATGGCCTGGTGCATGCCCTCGTTGTAACGGCGGCCCGCGAGGATACGTCCGGTGTGCTCGTCGACGATCATGACCTCGTCGTCGATGATGACGTAGTCCTTGTCCTTCTTGAAGAGCTCCTTGGCCTTGATGGCGTTGTTCAGGTAGCCCACCAGCGGGGTGTTCACCGACTCGTAGAGGTTGTCGATGCCCAGCCAGTCCTCGACCTTGGCGACACCGGACTCGTGGATGGCGACCGTGCGCTTCTTCTCGTCGACGTCGTAGTCGCCGGTCTCCTCGATGCCCTTGAGCGGCTGACCGGCCTCGCCGCGCTTGAGGCGCTTGACCAGCTTGGCGAAGTCTCCGTACCACTTGGTGGCCTGGTCGGCCGGGCCGGAGATGATCAGCGGCGTACGGGCCTCGTCGATGAGGATGGAGTCGACCTCGTCGACGATGGCGAAGTTGTGGCCGCGCTGGACGAGCTCGTCCTGGGACCACGCCATGTTGTCGCGCAGGTAGTCGAAGCCGAACTCGTTGTTCGTGCCGTAGGTGATGTCGCAGGCGTACTGCTCGCGGCGCTGAGCCGGCGTCATGTTGGCGAGGATGCAGCCGACCTCGAGCCCCAGGAACCGGTGGACGCGGCCCATCATCTCGGAGTCGCGCTCGGCCAGGTAGTCGTTGACCGTGATGATGTGGACGCCCTTGCCGGACAGCGCGTTCAGGTACGCCGGCAGCGTGCCGACGAGGGTCTTGCCCTCACCGGTCTTCATCTCGGCCACGTAGCCCATGTGCAGGGCCGCGCCACCCATCATCTGCACGTCGTAGTGACGCTGGCCGAGGACGCGCTTGGCGGCCTCCCGGACGGTGGCGAACGCCTCGGGCAGCAGGTCGTCCAGGGTCTCGCCGTCGGCGTAGCGCTGCTTGTACTCATCGGTGAGGGCGCGCAGCTCGGCGTCGGAGAGGTCGACGAAGTCCTCTTCGATGGAGTTGACCTGGTCCGCGATGCGGTGCAGCTTGCGCAGGATCTTGCCTTCGCCTGCACGCATGATCTTCGAGAGGACGGACACGGGGGTTGGTCTCCTTGCCGGTCGGGCCTGGGACGGTCGGTTACCACTTGACTTACTGAGCAACGGCCATCGTATGCGAGGACCCCGCCGCGCCGGGAGGGCCTGCCGCGACGGCGACCGTCCGCTGCTTCAAATCTGATTCACGTCTGCTTCAAAGGGGACAACGTGCGGCGCCCCCGGATAGTGCCGCACCTCCGAATCGAATTGCACAAAGCGTGACCACCCCCTCACGAGACGCAAACAGATGGCTCCGGGGCCCGCCGCCCAGCAGAATCGGCCGATGGACCCCGTCACCCTCATCACGGACCGCCTCGTGCTGCGCCCGGTGGGCGCGCAGGACACCGACGCGGTGTACGACGCCTGCCAGGACCCAGACATCCAGCGCTGGACCACGATCCCCTCCCCCTACCTGCGCGAGCACGCCAGGAGCTTCACGGAGCAACTCGCCCCCGACGGCTGGGCGGACGGCTCCATGTTCACCTTCGGCGTCTTCCTGCACTCCGGAGAGCTGGCGGGCATGCTCAGCATCACGATGCGCGCCCTGGGCATGGGCGAGATCGGCTTCTGGGCCGCGAAGCAGCACCGCGCCAACGGCTACGTCACCGAGGCCGCCCTCTCGGCCTGCCGGTGGGCCTTCACGCACGCCGCGATCGACCGCGTCGAATGGCGGGCGACCGTGGGCAACCGGGCGTCCCGCGCGGTGGCGGAGCGAGCGGGCTTCACGATCGAGGGCACGCTGCGCTCCGCGACCAACAACAAGGGAGTCCGCCAGGACACCTGGGTGGGATCCCTCCTCCCCTCGGACCTGGGCCTGCCGTCGACAGCCCCGTACCTGCCGGCCCGCTGACCGGCTCGGCCGCCCGGCAGACCCGCAGGTCACACCGCACTGTCAGTCCCGCGCCCTACTCTGCGACCATGACCACCCCGCGCCCCACCGCAGAACTCTCCGCAGACGAGGCCCGCAGGATCGCGCTCCGCGCCCAGGGCCTCCTCGGCGCTCCCGACCGGCGCTCCGGCGTTCGCGGAGTCCTCCGCCACCTGGGCGCGATACAGCTCGACACCATCTCGGTCCTGGCCCGCTCCCACGAACTCGTCCCGTACGCCCGCCTGGGCGCGGTGGGCCGCAGGACGGTGGAGGAGGCCTACTGGCGGGACACGCACTCCTTCGAGTACTGGTCGCACGCCGCGTGCATCCTGCCCATCGAGGAGTGGCCCCACTTCGCCTTCCGCCGCCGCGCCTACCGCAACCGCCCGCACTGGGGCCACGAACTGCCCGACGGCACCTACGACCAGGTCGTCAAGCAGCTCCGCTCCGAGGGCCCCCTCACGGCCACGGAACTGGGCGGCGCGAAGAAGACGAGCGACTGGTGGGACTGGTCCGGCTCCAAGGTCGCCGTCGAACGCGCCCTGATGTACGGCGAGGTGGTCTGCGTGGAGCGCCGCGGCTGGAAGCGCGTCTACGACCTCGCCGAGCGCGCCGTCCCGCGGGAGCTGCTGCACGACGAACTGGACGACACCGAGTGCCTGCGCCGCCTGGTGGGCCTGGCGGGCCGCTCCCTCGGAGTCGGTACGCGTGCGGACATCGCCGACTACCACCGCCTCAAGGGTGAGCAGGTCGACGCGGTGATCGCCGATTCGGGCCTGCTCCCGGTCCAGGTGGAGGGCTGGGGCAAGCCGGCCTGGGCCGACCCCGCGGCACTTCGGACACCCCCGCGCGGCCGCCACCGCACCACGCTCCTGTCACCCTTCGACTCCCTGATCTGGGAGCGGTCGCGCACGGAGCGGATCTTCGGCTTCACCCACCGCCTGGAGGCCTACGTCCCCAAACAGAAGCGCGTCCACGGGTACTTCGCGATGCCGGTGCTGGCCGGCGGGCGTCTCGTCGGCCGCGTGGACCCTGCCCGTGAGGGCCGCACGCTGGTGGCCAAGCAGGCCACGCTCGACGGTCCGAAGGCGGTCCCGGCCGTCGCCCAGGCCCTGGCCGAGGCGGCGACCTGGGTGGACTGCACGGACGTCCGCGTCGAGCGGGTCGACTCGCCGGACCTGCGCGAGCCCCTCGCCAGGGAAATCGCCCGCCTGCTCGACTGAGACCCCGCCTAGCGGATCTCGAGGATCTTTTCCCGCATCGCGTACACCACCGCTTCCATCCTGGAGTGCAGTTGCAGTTTCTCCAGGATGTTGCGGACGTGGTTCTTCACGGTGTTCTCGGAGATGAACAACTCCTTGGCGATGTCCCGGTTGTTCATTCCCGTGGCGACGAGCTTGAGCACTTCCAGTTCACGGTCGGTCAGGCGCGGCGCGGGCACCAGCCGCCGTTCGTCCGTGCGCTGGATCATCGACTTGAACTCCGTGAGGAGCTTCGACGCCATGGACGGACTGATCTGGGACTGCCCGTCGGCGACCGCGCGGATGGCGGTGGCGACCTCGTCCGTGGAGATCTCCTTGAGGAGATAGCCGGTCGCGCCCGCCTTGATGGCGTCGTACAGATCGGCTTCCTCGTCGCTGATCGTCAGCATGATGATCTTGGCGCTGGGTGCCACCTCCTTGATGGAGGTGCACGCCTCGATCCCGCCCCGCTTGGGCATCCGCACGTCCATCAGAACGATGTCGGGCAGCAGGTCGGCGGCCTTCTCCACGGCCTCGGCGCCGTCGCCCGCCTCCCCGACCACCTGGATGTCCTCCTCGGCGGCGAGCACGATCTCCAGGCCACGACGGAACAAGGCGTGATCGTCCACCACGAGGACTCTGATCGGTTCCTTGCGTGGAGTCCCCGAGTCCGGGCCCATGCCGACGACGCCGTCGTGGGCATCCTCGTCACGCATCGGTCCGAAGCTGTCCGCCATCGTTCCTCCCCCTGAAGGCTGTGGCCTGAGGTCCTGAGCCATCGCCAACCCAGAGCAACGACCCACCGGTTGGGCCGCGGCCACCATGATTTCATGCCCGCACGGCGCCGGGGTGCCGGAGCGGGGCGCGAAGTGGTCGCACGGGGGTGCCCCTGGGGGCGCACACGCGCTCCAGGGGCACCTGTTCCGCTGTCACCCGGCATGGTCAGCCGCCGAGCGCACCGCCCGCGTCGGGGGAGTGCGCCTGTGTGACCATCGTGTCCGTGCTGAGGTGGATCACGCCGTAGTCGTAGGCGTGCCGTCGGTAGACGACACTCGGTTCCTTGGTCTCGGAGTCGACGAACAGATAGAAGTCGTGCCCGACCAGCTCCATCTCGTAGAGAGCCTGGTCGAGGGTCATGGGGGCTGCGACGTGTGTCTTCTCGCGGACGACGATGGGACCGTCACCCTGCACTTCCAGCGAGCCGATCTTCTTCGTCGGTACTGCCTCTGGCTCCTCCTGGGAGGAGGGCACCAGCCCGTTGCCGTTGAGCGTCGCCACGCCCGGAACGTGGTCGGCGACCTCTGCGGCCGGGATCCGGCGCGCACCACGGCGCGAATACCGCTTGTCGTGCTGCCTGCGCAGCCGGGCCTCCAGCTTTTCCGCCGCCAGGTCGAGCGCCGCGTACGGATCGCTCGCTGCTGCCTCCGCCCGGATCACCGGGCCGCGGGAGCGGAGCGTGATCTCCACTCGGTCACAGCGGTCGGCCTGCCGGGGGTTGGGCTCCTTGGACACCTCGACGTCGAGGCTGATCACCTTGCCATCGAGCTTCTGGATCTTCTCCAGCTTCAGCTTCTCGGCCACGTGCTTCCGGAACCGCTCGGGCACCTCGGTCTTGCGGCCCTTGACGACGATGTCCACGCAGAACTCCGTTCCCGGATCGCTCCGCCTCGATGCGGAGCGCCTCCCTTTTGCACCAGGCTCCGGTGAGTCCCGGAACCTCGGACTCGCGGTGACTTCCACCTCCTCCCCCGAGAGCGAGATCTCCACTCCACCGTCGCGAGTGATGGAAAAACCCGCTGTACGGCATTCGGATTGAAGAGGTGTGGCCTGCGGCTTTCCCTCTCAACCGAACATATCTCGCCCGGCCGGATGTCGTCACCCTCTACTGCGGCGTACCTCCGTTCAGGTGAAAAGGCCCTCTCGTTACCTGCAACGACACAAGATCTCAATCAGTTCCGGTTTATTTCGAAAGAGTCCGGTGAGGCCGCGACAACCGCCGCGCACACCACGTCGACGACTCCGTCGACGTCGACCGCACCCGCATTCACCTGCCGGGCGGGCCGCCGGCCCGTCCTCTCTCGCCTTGATCCGACGTTCTGTTCCTCTCTGCTTTCCCACGTCTCTCCCCCGTACACGGCCGAAGTCCATGCATCGTTCCAAATCGGCCCCGTCGCCTCCGCGGACAGCCGCGGCCCGTGCGAGGTCGCCCGCACGGCTCGGGCGGCCTCCGCCAGGGACGCCCCCGTGGTCATCACGTCGTCGACGAGGACGACCGGCCGACCGCGGAGCAGCCGCGCCCCTCCGGGCGCCACCGCCAGCGCGCCCGCGAGATTGGCCAGTCGCTGCCGGGAGTTGAGCCCCGCCTGGTCGGACACGGCCCGTCGCTGGCGCAGCACGCCGGCCACCCGGGCCGCGAGCCCCCGCCGCCGCAACTCACCCGCCGCCGCCAGCGCGATCCGCCGCGCCGGATCATGTCCCCTGGCCCGCACGGCCCGCCGCCCGGACGGCACCGGCACGAGCAGCACGGGAACCCTGCCGCCCCGGGGCCGCGCCGCCGCGGCCCCCGCCGTGGACGAGGCGTCCCGGAGCCCCGCGTGCACGGCTCCCGCCAGAGCCGCCCCGAGCGGTCCTGCGAGCGCCAGGGCACCCCGCTCCTTGTGAGCCAGCAGCGTCGCCCGGACCTCGTCCGCGTACCGCGCAGCCGCGTGCACCCGAGGCAGCCCGGGCGGCTCCGGCACGGGCCGCACCCGATGCGCCGTCCTCCCGCCCAGCACCGCACGGCAGCGCGCGCACAGCACCGTACGGGGCGCCCCGCAGCCTCCGCACTCGCCCGGCAGCACCAGGTCGCTGAGGTCCTGCCACCACCTCCGCATGTCCACCACTGTGCCGCCCCGGCCCGGACCCGGCCACCCCTGTGGACAACCGCCTGTGGACAACCAGCCGCCCCGCCACCAGCGCATCCCCCACACGGGCGACGCCCTCAGGGCCCGGCCTCGCAGGAGCGGCCGCCCGCACCCGGCACACCCCGGCCGTACCTGCCGCAGGGCGCACCTGCCGCCAAGGGCGACGGCGCCTCACCCCGGATAGACCGGCGCCGTCCCCTCCGTCACCTTCTGCCACTGCTCGCCCGACGGCAGGCGGACGATGCCGTCCACCGAGTACGCCACCAGCGGCAGCTGGTCGTCCTCGGCGGCGGTGACCTCCTTGACCCCGGTCAGTGCCGCGGGGGCCGGCACGTCCGGCGTGGAGCCGTCGACCTGGACGTACCGCATCTGCTCCACCCCGCCGTGCTCGCGCCCGACCACCACGAGCCGGCTGTCCCCGGCCCACGACATGGTGGTGACCTCCTCCAACTCCGGCGTCGCGGAGCGCAGTTCGACGACCCTGACGGTCGGCTCCGCACCCGGCTTCTCGTCCCGCTCGATCAGCCCGACGAGCAGGGTCTTCTTGCCGCCCTTCTCCACGACCAGCGCGATCCGCACCCCGTCGGCGGCCACCCGCACGGACTGGATCCGTCCGTCCAGGTGCGGCATGCGCACCTGGACCGGGTCGCCCTTGCCCTCCTGGAAGAGGAGCAGCCGGGGGTCGTCGGGATCGCGGTCGGCCACCCACAGACCGTCGTCCGCGTCCCAGCTGGGCGTCGTCAGCCGGTCCTTCTCGGCCCGGCCCTGGCTGCGCAGCACCGGTTCGCCCAGCGAACCGCCGGAGACCAGTGAGCCCACGTACAGCGACTTGCCGTCGAGGCTGACGCCCGCCGCGGTGTGCTCGTCACGCGAGACCGCCGCCGACCGCAGCGCCGTCTCCCCGTCACCGAGCGCCCCGGGCGCCGGGTCCGGCTTCGTTCCGCTGCTGCCCGCGGGGATCCGGACGAGCCGGTGCTTGCCGTCCACGAAGTACAGGTAGTCGGGGTGGCGCGCCGAACTCCTGGCCGCCGCCGTGTCGGCCCCCGCCTGCGTGAGCGAACACAGCTCCGAACCGTCGGCCCGCAGCCCCACCTCGTCCACGGCCGGGCTGAGGTTGCGCAGCGTGAACAGGATCTGGGCGGCCATCTCCCGGCACCGGTTCGCGCCGATGCCGGCGGCCTTGTCGTTGAGCGGGACCGTCAGCCGGTTCCGGTCGTCCGGCGTCAGCGCTCCGGCGTCCTTTGCCAGCGCCGTACCGCTGGGGAAGCTCGACCTGACCACCGGTCCGAGCCACCGCGTGGGCCCCTTGAGCAGGGAACTCACCATCTGCGTCATGGGCTCCACGCGTCGGCGCACGTACACGGGGTCGGCGACCGCGGTGGGCTGGGCCTTCGACCCGGCCGCGGCGGTGTTCGAAGCGAAGTAGTACTTGCTGACCGACATGTAGTTGCGCTGGAAGTCCGACTCGCCCATGACGACGCCCTGCGGCAGCGCGTCGATCCGCCACTGCCGCTTGGCGTCCTGGGTCAGGTGCACGCTCCTGCCGTACGCCCCGGTCGCCGGCGCGTACGCCTGCTGGGCGTCGACGGTGGCGACCTTGGTACCGGTCAGCATGTACGAGATCTCGCCGGTGTCCTCGCCACCGGCGCCCGCCTCGGGCTTGGCGCCCGGCCCGTCGGTCAGGACCGTGGCGGACACCTCGGGCCGCCACGTCTTCGCGGCCTCGCCGGTGAGGTACTGACGCGCGGTCTTGTAGTGCGGGTCGTCGCTGGTGAGCGCCTCGAGAAAGCCCTGCACGATCTCCGAGGGCGGCGCGTCCTCCCCCGGCGGCACGGCGAACACCCGCACCTGGGTCTCCTGGCGCGGTGTGGACTCCACGCCGCGCAGATCCCCGCTGTCCGGCATCGAGGCACATCCCGCCAGCACCAGGACGCCACCGGCGGCGTACGCCATCACGCGCGCGGGCCTGCGCCGGCCGCGCCCCTCGCGGTCAGCGCCCACGAGATGCCTCCCCTTGCCTGTCCACGTTCCCCGGCCCGTTCCCACGGTTGCCGGGGCCCGCGGAACCGTCGTCCCCGTCCCGCGGGCCGTTCACCACCGGGTCCCGCCCGGTCCGGCCACCGGCACCCTCGTCGCGCCGGGCCCCCTCCCGGCCGTCGGCCGCCTCACCGGGGCCCGGCTCCTTCGCCCCGGCCGATTCGTCGGCCCGCCGCGTGCCCGAGGCGGGCCTGGGCACCACCCGCGAACCGTTGCCGGGCAGCGCCGTCGGGTCCGCCGTCGGAGCGACACGCGGCGGTATCGGGTCCCGCTTGGCCCCCTGCGGCACCGACCCGCTCACCGGCTGCGCCGGTACGGTTGCCCGCTTCTCGCCGTCCCCGCCGCACGGCAGACCGGCGTCGTCGAGCCCCCGGTTGCGCCGTGAGTCCTTGGGCTCCAGCGGTATCGGGGATCCGCGCAGCGGCTCGTCGGCGGTCCTGGGCAGCGTCAGCCGGAACTGGGATCCGCCGCCCGGCTCGCCCCACGCCTGCAGCCAGCCGCCGTGCAGCCGCGCGTCCTCCAGGGCGATGGACAGCCCCAGGCCCGTGCCCCCGGTGGTACGCGCGCGTGCCGGGTCCGCCCGCCAGAAGCGGCTGAACACGCGGGTCGCCTCGCCCGGCTTGAGCCCGACGCCGTAGTCCCGCACCGCCACGGCGACCGCACCGCCCGCCGCGGCCAGCCTGACGACGACGTCCTTGCCCTCGCCGTGCTCGACGGCGTTGACGACGAGGTTGCGCAGCACCCGCTCCACGCGCCGGGCATCGGCCTCGGCGACGACGGGCTGCTGGTCGCCCACGATCCGGATCTGCGTGCCCTTGCGCTCCGCGAGCGGCTCGGCCCCGCTGACCACCCGCCGTACGACGTTCCTGAGGTCTGTCGGCTCCGCCTCCAGCGCCGCGGCGCCTGCGTCGAAACGGCTGATCTCCAGCAGGTCCGCGAGCAGCGACTCGAACCGGTCCAGCTGGTCGGCGAGCAACTCCGCCGATCGCGCGGTCACCGGGTCGAAGTCCACACGCGCCTCGTGGATGACGTCAGCGGCCATCCGTACGGTCGTCAGCGGCGTACGCAGCTCGTGCGACACGTCGGAGACGAACCGGCGCTGCATCCGCGACAGGTCCTCCAGCTGGCTGATCTTCAACTGGAGGTTCTGCGCCATCTTGTTGAAGGCCTCACCGAGTCGCGCGATGTCGTCCTCGCCGGTGACCTTCATGCGTTCCTGGAGCCGCCCGGCCGACAGCCGCTCGGCGATCCCCGCCGCCATCCGCACCGGCGTGACGACCTGCCGCACGACGAGCCACGCGATGGCCCCGAGCAGCACGACGACGAACAGCCCGGCCGTCGCCAGCGTGCCCTTGACCAGGCTCAGCGACTTCTCCTCCTGGGTGAGCGGGAAGAGGTAGTACAGCTGGTAGGGGTTGCCGTTGGGGTCGTTGACCTGCTTGCCGATGACGAGGCCCGGCTGGGAGTCCTGGGTAGTGTTGTTGTAGACGATGCGCGTGTAGCTCTGCGCGGCCGTCGTGCTGCTGCCGATCCGCTCCCGCAGATCGGCGGGCACGCTCTTGCTCCAGTTCACCTCACCCGAGGCACGCGGTCCGCGCCCGCCGGTGCCGTCGGTGTCCGAGGCCGGGAGCGTTACCACGTCGAAAGCGCCCTGGCCGCCGCTGGACAGCGACGAGACGAGGTCGCTCATCCACTGGATGACGTTCTGCGCGGGCCTGCCGTCCGCAGTGGCGACATCGTCGCCCGTGCCGCTCGCCGCCTCGTCGGCCCGCTGCTTGGCCACCGCGAAACCGCCTGTGGCCTGGCTCTGCGAGGCCTTCACCTTGGCGTCCAGCAGGCCGTTGCGCACCTGCCCGATGACGACGAAGCCCAGCAGCAGCACCACGCCCAGCGACATCAGCAGGGTCGTGGCGACGACCTTGAGCTGGATGTTGCGCCGCCACAGCCGCATGACGGGCAGCAGCGGCCGGCGCACCCACCGCATGAACAGGCGGATGACCGGGCTGCCCTGCACTCCGCCCTGGAGCAGCAGCCCGCTCTCCAGGAACCGCCCCCAGCGGGAGCCGGACCTCTTCCGCCCGACAGGCCGCTCCGGGCGGGCCCCGGACCGGCCGGGCGCCGAAGCGGCACTGTCGCCGGTCATGTCAGCTCGGCCCTGCCTTGTATCCGACACCGCGGACGGTCACCACGATCTCCGGCTTTTCCGGGTCCTTCTCGACCTTGGAGCGCAGCCGCTGCACATGGACGTTGACCAGCCGCGTGTCCGCCGCGTGCCGGTAGCCCCAGACCTGCTCCAGCAGCACCTCGCGCGTGAACACCTGCCACGGCTTGCGCGCGAGCGCGACCAGCAGGTCGAATTCCAGCGGCGTCAGCGCGATCGACTGCCCGTCCCGCTTCACGGAGTGCCCCGCCACGTCGATAACCAGGTCACCGATGGCGAGCTGCTCCGGAGCGGGCTCCTCCGACCTCCTGAGCCGCGCCCGGATCCGGGCCACCAGCTCCTTCGGCTTGAACGGCTTCACGATGTAGTCGTCGGCGCCCGACTCCAGACCCACGACCACGTCGACGGTGTCGCTCTTCGCCGTCAGCATCACGATCGGCACACCCGACTCCGCCCTGATCAGACGGCACACCTCGATGCCGTCCCGGCCGGGCAGCATCAGATCGAGCAGCACCAGATCGGGCTTGGCCTCACGGAACGCGGCCAGCGCCTTGTCACCGTCAGCCACGAACGACGGCTCGAAACCCTCACCACGCAGCACAATGCCGAGCATCTCGGCCAGTGCGGTGTCGTCGTCGACGACCAGGACTCGTCCCTTCATAAACGACATCATCCCATTCTCATAACGGCAGCGAAGGTGGTGGTGAGGCAGGTCACTGACCAGTGACGATAGTCGTACTGAGCCGTAACTGTCTGCCCCTGTCCGCCGCTGTTGATGTCAGCAGCGGATGTCAGGCCAGTTGGTGGTTGCTGGGCAACAGAATGGCCCGGCGTCCATACGCCGGGCCTGGCATCGCTGCCATACAGTGATCAGCAAGCCACCAACGGGACATCTTGGGAGATCTTCCCCGAGTCTCGGGCCATGAGCATGTCGGCCAAGGTCGAGTCCTCCGTCAGTCCAGCATCGCTGAGTGACGACCAATCTCCATCTGAGCGCTTGAGGGCATACCCAAAGGGCATCTCGATGATCGGCTTGCCTCCGCCGAGCCACTCGTCCGCGAAGCTAGTGACGAGCGAGGCGACCTCGCCCGGGAGGAGCTGCTCCGACAGCCAACGAACGGTGTCACTCGGCACCGCGCAAATGAACAAGCGCTCCCCGGTGGCCAGCTTCGGACCAGCCATGATTTGCGCCCTCTGACCGGCGTCCTTCAGAACACCAGTGAGGCGCATCCCGGCTTCAAAACGATCAAACTCGTACTCATCGTTCGCAAAGCGCACAATGCACGCCTCATCGCTGCCCGGCACGACAACGTACATCTGGCGGTGGACGACCACCTGCGCGCCCTCAGGTGCACCCCCGAAGGCCACAATGTCCTTCAGATCGTCACGAATCTCCTGGTAGGAGTCACGCCCGCCAATCAGCTCGGGAAGCTGAGGGCTCGTGATGCCCCACCCGTACTGGCCGTAGTCAGTCAGCAAGACGTGGACGACCTGATCAGCCATTGCCTACCGCCCTCCTGGCTTCCGGCAGGGTCAATCCTGCCTGGTTAACCAACACGTTACGGACTTCGATCGGGGAAAGCTCCCGCTTGTGGAACGCCCAGCGGATGCGAGGTCTTCCTTCCGCCTCCAACCAGGTATGACTTCCCTTGCCGCTGTCGGCTACCTCTCGGTAGCCCAGTCCTTCCAAGATCCGACGCAACTTATTGGCCGTCATCGCTGGAAAGCCAGGGACTGGACTCAACGAAACCTCCGCTCCGGCGCGAGCTACTGACAGCGTACCCACCTGACGGGGGCTGTCGTAGGCCAAGGCCGGCGGAGCTAAGACCCAGCCATGCGCCACTGCGCAAGCCAGGCAGCACGAGCTTGGAAGATCGCGCAACCGGATGCGGTCTGAACTCGTGACGGCGGGGGCGACAGCTTCCGCAAGCGGTACGGCGAGATGGACATCCTGCTCGTCGACGACATCAAGTTCCTCGCGGACAAGGAGTCGACGCATGAGGAGTTCTTCCACACCTTCAACACGCTCCACCGTCATGCACGAGGACGGCAAGATCCACTATCTGATGGCCGAACGTCGCTCCATCTGCAACCAGGTCACGGAGCTGACCAACCGCATCAAGAACAAGGGCGAGCTGCACAAGATCTAGGCGTTCAGCAACCACAGGGGGTTGTGGCGGACGGGGCCCCTTGCCAGCTATTACCTGAAAACGCCGTAGCCGACGAGGGTGGCGGTGGGGCCTCGCCTGTCCTTATAAGACGTCTCGCTCACGGCGGCAGAAGCTCAACCTCGTGACCCTGCGCCTGAGGGCTCTACCCCGCGCCCGTGGGGGGGTGCCCTTGATCGGCCTCACCCCCGAAAGGCACCTACTGTCAGTGCCGTGCGTCAAACTAGACCCGCGGCCGACAGGGCCTCCACCGGAAACGGCGGCGGCCCCCTGGTCCTACGCAGGAGGCCGCCAACACCGTCAGGAACATCAACCAGGGGAGGCTGAGATTCCCAGCAAAAGGAAGTGTAGGCGCCGGGTCGGACATCGACCGACAGCAAAGATCACCCAGACGTCGCGAGAGCGCGGCCCAAGGCACGTCCACCTCGCGGAGCGGTCCGCCCGGCGGCACTTCCGCCGACTCCTTCACTCTGCCGGCGACGAGCTGGTGCGCATCGCAGTCAAGGCGAGCGTGAGTGGGATCGGAGTGCTCGCGTTGTACTGGTGGAATCACCACCACTGAGCCGTGTCAAGGAGTGTGCCGACCGGCCTGCTAACGGCACACTCCGCACTGCCTGAGTAACCCACTACAACCCCAGCTCCCATCCCGTACGCCGTCGACCCACACACCGTGGAGCAGGCGTGGTTCATGGCGTCCAGGTGGAGCGCGCCACTGTACGAACGACCTGGACGCCATGGGCCGCGTCTGCTCGGCTCTGCCTGGGTCGATGGCGTACGGGATGGGAGCCTCCCGCGCACGCCACTACGGACCCGCAGTCGGGGACGGCGCCCCCTCCATCCCGGTGCCGGCCGATCCCCCGCCGGAGGCACTGTTCTAACCGCGGACGTTAAGTGCGGTGTTCGACGCATGGCTACCGGCCCTATCCACGCGTGGGCGCGCGTCGGCGCAGCCCGCCGGAGCGGGCCGAAGGCAGGAGCGGCGGCGGAGCGGAGCCGGGAAGCGCGCCCGGCGGAGCGGAGCGCAGCCGGGTGCCTTGATGAAGTAGGGAAAGTTCTACCGCGCGTGGTGATCGCGGAGACGGCATTCACTTACGACTTTCGTACCTGGTCGCTACGCTTGCTCCCGTCGCAGTCACTCAAGCTTCAGGGAGCGTGCTCACCGGATGGGACCGAAGTCGGAGCGGGTCTACCGCACGATCCGCGAGTGGATCTCGACGGGGAAGTACCTGCCTGGCTCCAAGATTCCATCAGAGCGAACCCTGTCCGATGAGCTGGGCATCGGCCGCACGGCTCTCCGCCAGGTACTGGCCAAGCTCGTTGCTGAAGGCGCCATCGAAGTCCATGGTCGCAGCTCCTATCGCGTGCCGGATCGGTCTGTGACTACTCAGGCTCCGGGGGACGTCGAACCGTGGCAGATCCATGGCGAGCGGACCCTGTACGACAACCGTTGGGTGAAGCTGAGCCTCGTCGACGTTGAGCCGCCGGGAGTCGACCGCTTCGAGCACCACGTAGTGAAGCTGCACCACGTCGCCATCGCGGCCGTCATCGACGACCAGGACCGCGTCCTCATGATGTGGCGCTATCGCTTCGTGCCTCAGTCGTTCGGCTGGGAGCTCCCGGGAGGCATCGTCGACGCGGGGGAGGACCCCTTGCAGACGGCGTTGCGTGAGGTCGAGGAAGAGACTGGCTGGAGGCCGGATTCCCTCGAGCACGTGGTCACGTATCAGCCCATGGTGGGCATGGTTGACTCGCCGCACGACATCTTCGTGGGCACGGGCGCCAAGCTCGTAGGTGAGCCGACGGATCTGGAAGAGGCCGGGCACATCGCGTGGGTGCCGCTCTCCGACATTCCTGGTCTCATGGCCCGAGGTGAACTCATGGGATCGGGCACGCTGGTTGCCCTGCTGCACGTCTTGTCCTCGCGGTCCGCCGGCACTTCTCCTACAACCGCTGCGTGAGCTGCTCGACTCTCCGTCGATGCCGCACTGATCCCGTACGGCTGGCTATCAAGCGGGCCTGGCGTAGGTGCTCGTGCGCCTGGTCGTGCTCGCCACGAGCCATGTGCGCCTGGGCTAGGTCGCAGCGCAGTCCGGCGGATGCCCGTATGAAGGTTGGGTCTGCCGTGTCGAGTGCTGTGTAGAGGCTCCCCACTGCCTCGTCGTCACCTATCAGGGCGAGAGCGCTTCCGCGCCAACGAGTGAGGTGCCCTTCGTTCAGGAAGATGCTCAACATGTCCGGGTCGCGGGCCGCATCTCCTGGAGGCAGGCTGCGTGCGGCCCGATCGAGTGCCCGTTGGCAGTCCTCCGGCAGTCCTGCGCGAGCGCAGATCTCGGCTTCGGCCGCGTGGAGCCAAGCCGTTAGCCGCGGGGACATGGCTGATCCTCCGAGTCGCTGAGCATCCCGTATCAGTTGGACGGCCATGGATGCTCGCCCCGCATCACAGAGCACGTACGCCTGCTCGGCTGTGGCGTGCGCGAGGTACATCGGCTCTTCGGCTTCCTTGGCGGCCCGCTTCCCCAGCTCGTAGTGGCGCCAGGCTCGTTCGACCGCACCCACATCTAGTGCCTGCCATGCGGCCAGCGTCGCCGCTCCGGCCAGTGCTCGCGCGACCGGGCGTCGGGTTTCGGGAAGGACCGCGAAGGTCAGGGCCTCTTCCAGCCTCGTCAGGTGAGCCGTCATCTCGTCGACCAGCCCGGCCGCGCCCATCTGCCGGTCCATGGTCCTGAGCAACTCCGTCTGATCCATGAACGTGTCGACCATGGTCAGGCTGAGGCTGCGGGCCGCATCGATCCGGCCCATCAATTCGTCGTATCCATCTGCGGCGACTGGCTGGCCCGACTCCGCCGGCACTCCGGTCAGTTCGGCGTCTGTAACGCCGAGCAGCGCGCGAAGGATCTTCGCGTAGCGGGCCGAGATCTGGCGTCGGCCGTTCTCCCACTCGGAGACGTACACGCGCAAGCTGGCCGTTGATGCGACATCCAACAGGTGCTGGCGGGCGTGTCGTTCGATCTCTCGAACCAGCCGCTCTTGCGACCACTCCCGTACGTTCCTCGCCGCCCTGAGTCCGTTCGTCACGTCACGCCATCCTGCTCGGGTTCCGGGGACCTAATAGCAGCATGCCTCACATCTCCGCAGGTCGGCAGGGGTTAACGGGTCAGCTGTTAACCCCTGTTGGCTACCGAGGCGTTGGCAGAAACGGTTCCCTAGAACCATCGCAGCAAGGCGAGTTGAGAAGCCGAAGCAGCGACAGCGCTTGACATCTGGTGCGCACCAGATGCAACCTACTGGTGCGCACCAGTTGGGGCGCGATCTCGCAGCTTTGCTGCACTCATCTGTCAACGCACGAGAGCGGCGACCCACCGCCAAGCAAGTACGCCGCTCCCGGCCCCTCTCAAGGGAGTTCCATCATGCGTCAGATCCCCGTCGAGACGTCCGGCGCCACCGTGATGGTCGCCAAGGCCCCGCAGCCCAAGGTCCGTGACCGTAGGACCGGCGAGATCGCTATCGACGCCGACGGCGTCAAGCTGATGACCGTGGACGTGATGTTCGCGGCGAACGACGAAGTCGAGATCCTTTCCATCACCGTCCCGGAGCCCGGTATCTCCAGCGACCTGGCGATGGGCACCCCGGTCGCGCTGACGGGCTTGATTGCCCGGCCGTGGGAGAACGAGTTCAACGGCCAGAAGCGCCACGGCATCGCCTTCCGCGCGGTCGCGGTCACCTCGCTGGCCGCCACCGGTTCGGCATCCGAGGCGGCCTGATCATGACCTGGTTCATGGTCGCTGTGGTTGTGGTCGTCGCCGCTGCGGGTCTCCTGCGGTGGCGGCGCCCCGCCTGGTACTGGCTGACCTTCGGCGTCCTCCTCGCCACGGTGCGGGTCCTGGTCCGCTACGCCTCGGTCATGGATGCCTGCGGCCTGACGGTCCCTCCCTCGCGCTGGCGGCTGGCTCTGGCCCGGGTGGCCAACCGTCCGGTGCCGGAGTCCCGTGTGCCGCGCATCCTGCGGTTACGGCCGACCCGGACCGGCCTGGTCCTGCGTCTCAAGCTCCGTCCCGGTCAGGACGCCTTCGACGTGTCGGCGGCCACGGACCGGCTGCGCCACTCCTTCGGGATGTACGGCGTGACCTCCCGCGAAGTCCGCTCCGGCGTCGTTGAGGTGCGGATGACCGGATACGACGTGCTCAAGCAGGTCCAGATGCCCGCCAAGACCGACACGCGCCCGATGCGGGTTCCGGTCGCGCTGCGGGAAGACGGCTCGGTGCACTACCGCGACTACCGCGCCGTCCCCCACGGCCTGACTCTCGGGGCCACGGAGTCCGGCAAGTCCGTCTACCAGCGCAACCTGGTCGCCGGGCTCGCCCCGCAGCACGTCGCCCTGGTCGGCATCGACTGCAAGCAAGGCGTCGAGCTGTTCCCGCTGGCCCGTAGGTTCTCCGCTCTGGCCGACAACCCGGACTCCGCCCTGGAACTGCTGGAAGCCCTGGTGTCTCACATGGGGGAGGTCTACCAACTGATCCGGGCTGAGCAGCGCATCAGTGTCGCGGTGCCGGATGCGGAGATAGCTGCCGACATCTGGGACCTGCCCGACGACATCCGCCCGGTGCCGGTCGTGGTCCTGGTCGACGAGGTCGCCGAACTCGCCCTGTTCGCCAGCAGGGAGGAGGAGAAGCGCCGCGATCGAATCATCACCGCGCTGGTCCGTCTCGCCCAGCTCGGCCGTGCGGCCGGCATCTATCTGGAGATCTGTGGGCAGCGCTTCGGTTCCGAACTCGGCAAGGGCATCACCATGCTCCGTGCCCAGCTCACCGGCCGCACCGCCCACCGCGTCAACGACGAAACGAGCGCCAACATGGCCTTCGGCGACATCTCCCCGGACGCCGTCCTGGCCGCCATCCAGATCCCCGCCGAGACACGCGGCATCGCGATCGCCGGTGACTCCACCGGTGGCTGGCACCGCATCCGCGCCCCGCACACCTCGCTGCGCCAGGCCGTGAACCTCTGCAACAAGTACGCCGACCGCACCCCCGACGTTCCCGCCCTGGCCGCCTACCGGCCCGCGGCTGGCCCGTTGCCCTCGGCCCGGGTGCCGCTGTCCAAGACAGCCCCCGCCACCGCCTGACCCTCCCCCTCTCCACGGTCGGCGTGACCACTTCGCGCCAGGTCCCTACCCCTCCCATGCCTCACGACAGGAAGGAACTGTGATGGCCCGCCCTGCTCTCCGCGTCGACGCCGTCCTGGTCCAGGCCGCCATCGCCGGGGCGCTGTCCTTCGCCCACCTCCACGACCTGGCCGCCGCTGCCGGACAGGACGGCTGGAAAGCCTGGGCCTACCCGATCAGCGTCGACCTGCTCCTGGTCGCCTCCTGACGGCGGCTCCGCAACGACGGGCCGTCCCGGCTGGCCTGGTGCTGGTTCGTCATCGCCCTGGTCGCCTCGCTCGGCGCCAACGTCGCCACCGCCGGACTCCTCAACCTGACCGACGTCCCGGCATGGCTGCGCATCCTCATCGCCGCCTGGCCAGCCCTGGCCTTCATGGGCGGCACCCTCCTCGCCCACTCCGCCACAGACCCGGTGCCGGAACCGCCGGCACCCACAGCCCCGGCCACCGAACCGCACCCCGAGCCGGTCACCGAGACCGAACCAGAAAGTGAGCCCGAGCTGGTCCCGGCGGTCGACGACACTCCGGCCCTTCCGGCCGCTGAGCCTGCGCCGGTCGCTGCTGCTCCGGCTGTGCCGGTCCCGGCCGCGCTGGTCGACCACGCCCGCAAGGTCGCCGACGACCACCACGCCCGCACCGGCTCGCCGATCGACACCGACACCCTGCGCGCCCGGCTCGGCGTCCCGCCCCAGCTGGCCGACGCCATCGCCGCCCAACTCGCCTGACCCGAAGGGAGACACCGTCATGCCCGCTCGTGACCACTTCCACTCCGTGATGCGGATCGGCCCGGTGCAGATCGGCACCCACCGCGACCGCCACGGCCAGACCAAGTACGCCGCCGTGTGCACCGCTAACCGCTGCGGCTGGTCCTCCGACTACTCCAGCCAGTCCGCCGCCCAACTCGCCGCCCGCACCCACCGCTGCCGCGTCCGCTAGGAGGCCCTCCGCCATGGAAGTACCGCTCTGGCTCGCGCTCCTCGTCGTCGGCTACCTCGGCGTCAAGCTCATCCGCCCGCCCGCCTGGCTCATCGCCGTCCTGCTGCTCGGCGGCTTCCTCCTCGCCGACAGCGTCCTGGCCCCCGCGATCGACACCGTCGTCAAGTAGCCGAAGGAGACCGCTGATGTTCCGTCCGAAGATCCCGACCATGCCCACACCGACCGGCCACGTCACACCGCCCGCCGTGGTCGAGCCGACCACCATCGCCCCGGCCGCTCAGGTCTCGCAGCCCGCCCCGGTGGCCCCGGCCCCCGCGCTCTCTCGGCCGACGGTGCAGCTCACCCCCGGCACCGCGCTTGCCCTCGTCGGCGGCGGTACCGCCGTGGTCCTGGTCGTCGGCGCCGTCCTGATCTCCATGCTCTTGGCGGTCGCCATCACCGGCGCCTCGGTCGCCGTCTGCGCCGTCGTCCTGCGCTCGCTGCTCGCCTCGGAGAGGAAGCGACGCTGACCGGCCCCCCGGGCGGCTCCGATACCGCCAAGCATCCGCCGCCCGGGCGCCGTCCCTGTCCGATCCACTGAACCGGAAGGAACCCCCAGCATGCCGCACCCCACCACCACTCCGACGCCCCGCATCTGCCCGAACTGCGACGGCTTCGCCACCGCCGCCATCACCACCGGCAACCGTGACCAGCACGGCCACCGGCAGACGCTCATCATCGACTGCCGCGCCTGCCACGGCCAGGGCACCATCCCCGCCCGCCGCGTCCGGGAGGCTGCGCGTGCCTGACCTGCTCGACCCGACCACCCTCGGCGACCTGCTGAGGGTGGCTTCGGCCTCTGACTACGACCGCTGGCACGAGCAGATCCGCCGCACCGGCGGCTGCGCCGACCCCATCCACCTCACCGGCTGGACCCTGCACAAGGACAAGACCACCGGCGAAACCCTCCACCACTACTCCACCGCCAACGAGCCGGGCGGCCGCCTCCGCGTCGCCTGCGGCAACCGCCGCGCCTCCCGCTGCCCGTCCTGCGCCTGGACCTACGCCGGGGACACCTACCACCTCATCCGCGCGGGACTCGCCGGAGACGACAGGCGCGACATCCCCGTCACCGTCCGCGACCACCCGCGCGTCTTCGCCACCCTTACCGCCCCCTCCTTCGGCCCGGTCCACAACCGGCCCGACCGGGGCGTCTGCCGCTGCGGAACTCGTCACGGCGCAGAGGCCTCAGAACTGGGCACCGCCCTGGACCCGGCTACCTATGACTACGCGGGCGCGGTGCTGTTCAACAACCACGCCGGGCAGCTCTGGCAGCGCTTCACCAACCGGCTCCGCCGCGAGATCGCCGCCCGCGCCGGCATCACCCAGCGGGAGCTGAAGGAGTGTGCCCGCCTCTCCTACGGCAAGGTTGCCGAGTTCCAGAAGCGCGGGGCCCTGCACTTCCACGCTGTGATCCGCATCGACGGCCCCGACGGACCCGAGACCGCCCCGCCCTCCTGGGCCACTGTCGACCTCCTCGCCGACGCAATTCGAGCAGCTGCCGCGCACTCCTACACGTCGGTCTCCGTCCCGGCCGCCGAGGACCAGCCCGCGCGCACCTTCCGCTGGGGCACCCAGCTCGACGTCCGGCCCGTGAAGGCCTTCGGCGACGGCTCCGACATCACCGAACAGGCCGTCGCCTCCTACGTCGCCAAGTACGCCACCAAAGCCGCCGAGAACACCGGAACCCTCGACCGCCGCATCGGCGAACTCTCCGAACTCGACCGCCACCAAGTCCCCGACCACACCCGCCGCCTCATCCAGGCCTGCAAGCAGCTCGACCCGCTCTACCCGGAACGGCGCCTGTGGGCCTGGGCACACATGCTCGGCTTCCGCGGCCACTTCTCCTCCAAGTCGCGCCGCTACTCCACCACCCTCGGCACCCTGCGCCAGGCACGCGCCGACTATCGCGCCGCCCAGGAACACGCCGCCCTCGGCCTGGACGACCGCGAGCCGGACACCGTCCTGGTGCTGGCCGACTGGCAGTACGCCGGACACGGCCACACCCCCGGCGAATCAGCGCTCGCGGCCACCATTGCCCGCGACCTCCAGCTCAACCGCGAAACCGCCCGCGAGGCCCTACGCGACCAACTCGCCCAGGAAGGAGCCGCAGCGTGACCACGTCTTCTGTCGAGTTGCTGACCGTGCCCGAAGTCATGGCACGGCTCAAATACGGCCGCTCCAAGGTCTACGACCTCATCCGCACGAATCGCCTTCGCTCGATCACTGAGGGGCGTTGCCGACGGATTCCGGAGAGCGCGGTTGCGGAGTACATCCGAGCGCGGTTGGAGGAGGCCGCATAATGCCTCGACGCAAGCGCAACCCGAACGGCTCGGGCACGGTCACAAAGCGCGCTGACGGTCGCTATCAGGCTGCCGTGTACGTCCCACAGCCGGACGGGACTGTAAAGCGCAAGTACGCGTACGGGCGGACCTACGACGAGTGCGACAGCAAGCGCCGTGAGTTGATCGACCGTGCCAACGGCGGCATCCCGACCCCGACCCGTGACATGACCTTGGGGCAGTGGTTCGACTACTGGCTTGAGGTCATCGTCAAGCCGAACCTGGCGCACAACAGCTACCGAACCTACGAGGCGGCCGTACGGCTCCACCTCCGTCCCCGGCTGGGTTCCAAGGTCATGGTCAAGTTGGGCGTGAAGGAGCTTCGCGGGGTCATCCAGCGCCTTGCTGAGGACGAAGGGGCCAAGACCGCCAAGCGGGTGCTCCGGGCGCTCTCAGCGGCTCTCACGGCCGCGATGGTCGAAGACATCGGGGTGACTCGGAACGTGGCCAAGCTCGTCCACGTGCGAGCCACCACGGACAGCGGCAAGAGCTGGGATGCCGTGAGCGTGCTGCGCTTCCTGGCCACTGCCCGGCGCCGCACCCCGTACTACCCGGCATTCCTGGTGGTGTGCCTTCTCGGCCTGCGGCGTGCCGAGGTGTGCGGGCTTCGCTGGAAAGACATCGATCTGGACAACCGGATCATCCTGGTCGAGAAACAGCGACAGCGAACCAGCGCCGGCACGGTCGACGTGGATCTCAAAACCGAGACCTCGAAGGCTGCTCTGCCCCTGCCCGCTCAGTGCATCGCCCCGTTGCGCTGGGCCCGTATGCGCACAGCCTGGCTGCGGGAACGAGCGATCAGCAGGGGACGTCCTTGGTTCGATGATCCCGACGGGCATGTGTTCGTCACGCGCACCGGACGTCCGCTTCAGGCGGCGCACTTCTACCTGGTCATGCAGCGGATCATCGAGGCGGAGGGGCTCGACAAGATGAACCCCAAGGGCCTCCGCAAGTCCTGCGGAACGCTCCTGGTCCACCTGCGAGTGCATCCGAGGATCGTCAAGGCTGTTCTTCGGCACAGCCGGATTGCAACCACCATGGACATCTACGCTGAGGCCCTGGACCCGGATGTCATTGAGGCTGTCGCGCAGCTCGATCGCCTTCTTCGGCAGCCCGCCCGGATCCGTGAGCTGGAGGTGGCGCACTCGGTTTCAGAAGCCGCTTGATGTCACCGTTGGATGTCACGGCCCCCTCTTCCCGCGCATCGTCGCAGGTAGGGGGGCCGTTTCTGTTGATCAGGGTGAGAGCATCCCATTCTCATAACAGCGGCGAAGGCAGTGGTGAGGTAGGTCACCGGCCAGTGACCATAGTCGCAGCAAGCGCCACTGTCTGCCCTCGCCCGCCCCCAGATGATCCCCCCGGGGCGCCACGCGCCGGAATCCCGGGCCCGGAACCGGGTGAGGAGGGTGCCGGAGCCCACCTACGGCCCGGCCACCCTCCGTGACTCCCGCACCGCTCGGCTCAGCCCGCCGCCACCCCGCGGGACCGCGCACACACCTGCGCGAGCGCCTCGGCCGTCACCGGCGACACGACGCCCTCCTCCGTGACGATCGCCGTCACCAGCTCGGGCGGCGTCACGTCGAACGCCGGGTTGTACGCCTGCGTCCCCAGCGGCGCCACCGGAATCCCCCCGCCCGCCTCCGCACCGACCACCGGCACCTGCGGCGCCGTCACCTCGGTCACCTCGTGCCCGGGCCGCTGCTCGACCTCGACGGACGCCCCGTCCGGCGTGTCCAGGTCCACCGTCGTCACCGGTGCCACCACGATGAACGGCACATGGTGGTACCGCGCCAGCACCGCCAGCGGATAACTCCCGACCTTGTTGGCCACCGAGCCGTCCGCCGTGATGCGGTCCGCCCCGATCAGCACGGCGTCCACCTCCCCCGCGGCGAACAACGACCCCGCCGCGTTGTCGGTGAGCAACGTGTACGCCATTCCGCTGCGAGCCGCCTCGTACGCCGTCAGGCGGGCGCCCTGCAGCAACGGCCGCGTCTCGTCCACCCACAGCCGCCGCAGCCGCCCCGTCCGGTGCGCCGCGAGCGCCACCGCGAACGCCGTCCCCTCCCCGCCCGACACCAGCGAACCGGTGTTGCAGTGGGTGAGGACCCGATGCCCGCCGCCGGGCAGCAGCTCGTCGAGCAGCGCCAGCCCGTGCTCGGCCATCCGGCCACTGGCCTCGGCGTCCTCCCGGTGCAGCTGCCGCGCCGCCGCCAGCGCCGCAGCGGCCGCATGCCGCACGTCACCGCCCTTGGCGAGCGCCGCCTCGTGTGCCGACTGCGCCCGGCGCACCCCCACGGCCAGGTTCACCGCGGTCGGCCGGGCACCCGCCAGCGCGGCCGCCGCCTCGTCCACGTCGAAGCCCCGCACGGCGGCGAGCGCGACACCGTACGCCCCCGCGATGCCGAGCAGCGGCGCCCCGCGCACCGCAAGCGAGCGGATCGCCTCCACGAGCGCCGACGCATCCGTACAGACCAGTTCGACCTCCTCGGCCGGCAGCCTCGTCTGGTCCAGCAGGACCAGAACAGGACCTTCCGGTGGCTCTTCCCAGCGGATCGCCGGGATCTCGGTCGGCCGCTTGTCATCGCCGCTGTGCGCGTACTGATCAGCCATGCCGTCAGTCTGCCCCTAATCGAGCGGACAATTGAAGGTACGCAGCCCATACCGCGGCCGGTCACTCGAAGACCACCCCATGGCACGATGGCTGCCAACCTGCCGCCGCGACCGCGGACGGGCACCGTGAAGGAGCGACGATGAACGACACTCCGGGCTGGGCCTCGCCCGGATCCGCCCCGTCCGACGGACAGAAGCCGGACCAGTCCGGCCCTGCCCAGCCCACCGACCGCCCCGCCCCCGCGCAGCCCGCGGACCAGCCGGCCCAGGCCCCGCAGAGCCAGAGCCCGCAGTGGTCCAAGGAACAGCCACCCCCGGCCCAGTGGTCCGCCCCCAGCGGCCCGAGGGCCCCCGGCCAGGCACCGCCGCCCCCGCCCCCCGGCCCGGGCTGGGGCCAGAGGCCCCCCGGCGGATACGGCCCCGCGGGCCCCGGAGGCTACGGCGCCCCCGCAGGCCACGGCTGGGGAAGCGGCTGGGGCGGCCCCCCGCCCGCCGCCAAACCCGGCGTCATCCCGCTCCGCCCGCTCGGCGTGGGCGAGATCCTCGACGGCGCGGTCTCCACCATGCGCACCTACTGGCGCACGGTCCTGGGCATCTCGCTGACCGTCGCCGTCCTCACCGAGGTCATCGTCGTCCTGTTCCAGGGCCTCGTCCTGGACGACACCAGCACCGACGCCCTCAACGACCCCAGCGCCAGCCTCAGCGAGCTGAGCCGCGCCATGGGCGACGCCCTGCTCAACTCCACCGTCGTCTTCGTGATCTCCCTGGTCGGCACCGTCATCGCGACCGCGCTGCTCACCACCGTCACCAGCCGCGCCGTGCTCGGCAAGCCCGTGACCATCGGCGAGGCCTGGCGGGACGCCCGGCCCCAGGTCCTCAAACTGTTCGGCCTGATCTGCCTGTTGCTGCTCATCACCGCCGGCATCGTCACCGTCGGCACCCTGCCCGGCATCCTCGTCGGCATCACCGTGAACGGCGGGGCGGGCGTCGGCCTCACCGTCCTGGGCGTCATCGGCGCCGGCATCGTCGCCCTGTGGCTGATGATCCGCTTCTCCCTCGCCTCGCCCGCCCTCATGCTGGAGAAGCAGGGCATCAAGAAGGCCCTGAGCCGCTCCGCGAAGCTCGTGCAGGGCACCTGGTGGCGGATCTTCGGCATCCAGCTGCTCGCCACGCTCATCGCGAACGTCGTCGCCTCGATCATCGTCATCCCCTTCACCCTCCTCGCCGCGGCCCTCAGCGGCGACGGTCTCACCGGCTGGCTCAACACCGGTGTCGGCAGCCTGGGCTGGACGTTCCTCATCGTCAGCGGCATCGGGTCGGTGATCGGCTCCATGATCACGTTCCCGATCACGGCGGGTGTCACCGTGCTCCTCTACATCGACCAGCGCATCCGCCGCGAGGCCCTCGACCTCGAACTGGCCCGCGCCGCCGGCGTCCAGGGCTACGGCTCCACCGCCCCCGGCGCCACCCCGGGGAGCTGATGCGGTGATCCTGGCGGGGGAACCTCTCACCACGGCGCTGCCACGCGCCGGCATACGGACGCTGCTGAGCGCCCACGACAGCGCACTGCTGTCCGCGGCCCGCTCCGCCGACGAGCCGCCCCTCACCACGCCGCGCGACCCCGCGCGCGAGGCGGCCCGGCGCGAACTGTCCAAGCGGATGTACCACGAGAACGACCCCAGCCTGTTCCAGCGCGCCCTCGACGCCTTCTGGGAGTGGCTCGGCAAACTCCTCAACGCCGCCTCGGACGCCGCCCCCGGCGGCACACTCGGCCTGGTCGTCATCGTCGTCGCCGTCGTCGCCGTCCTGGCCGCCCTGTGGTGGCGCCTGGGCACCCCACGCCGCCAACCCACGTCGTCGGCAACCCTGTTCGACGACCGCCCCCGCAGCGCCGCCGAACACCGCGCCGCCGCCGAGGCACACGCCGCCCAGGGCCACTGGAGCCAAGCCGTCCAGGAACGCATGCGGGCCGTCGTCCGCGCCCTCGAAGAACGCGCCCTCCTCGACATCCGCCCCGGCCGCACCGCCGACGAGGCCGCAGCCGAAGCCGGCCGCGCCCTGCCCGCCCACACCGACCGACTGCGCACCGCCGCCCGCGACTTCGACGACGTCACATACGGCGGCCGCTCCGCGACCGAAGAGTCGTACCACCGCACCGCCGAACTCGACCGCGAACTGGAACGCACCAGACCCCAACTCGCGACGAGCAGCGCCGCCACGGCCCCCCACACCCGCCAGGGAGCCGCCGAATGACCACCGAGGCCACCCTCACGTCCACCTCGGCCTCGCCCACCGCCCGCCAGGTGTGGACCCGCGCGCGCGGCATCGCCCTCGCCCTCGTGGTGCTCCTCGCAGGAGCCGTCGCCATCGCCGTCATCCGCTCCGACGCCCGGCACGGCGAACTCGACCCCCGCTCCGCCGACCCCGGCGGCAGCCGCGCCATCGCCGAACTCCTCGCCGACCGGGGGGTGGACACCCGCGTGGTCACCACCCTCGACGAAGCGGCAGCCGCGGCCGGCCCGGACACGACCCTCCTGGTCGCCGTCCCCGACTTGTTGACGCCCGGTCAACAGACGCGGCTCCACGCCGCGTTCGCCGAATCCCACGGCCGCACCGTCCTGGTCGCCTCCGGCAGCGCCTCCATCGAACGGCTCGCCCCCGGCGTCACCGCCGACCCCGCCACCAGCCTCGACTCGACGCTCGCCCCCGACTGCGCCCTGCCCGCCGCCCGGCGCGCCGGCACGGCCGACACCGGCGGCGTCCGCTACAGCACCACCCACCTCGGCGCCGACACCTGCTACCCCAGCGAACGCCTGGCCACCCTGCTGCGCATCCCCGACAAGAGGGGGACCGGCGACACCATCGCCCTCGGCGCGCCCGACATCCTCCAGAACGACCGCCTCGACGAGCAGGGCAACGCCTCCCTCGCCCTCCAACTCCTCGGCTCCCGCCCCCATCTGGTCTGGTACCTCCCCTCACTTTCGGACACGCCGGCCACCGGCCCCGACGACGAACGCAGCTTCTTCGACCTGCTCCCCTCGGGCTGGCTCTGGGGCACCCTGCAGCTCTTCATCGCCGCAGCCCTCGCCGCCCTCTGGCGGGCACGCCGACTCGGCCCCCTGGTGCCCGAAAAACTCCCCGTAGCGATCCGCGCCTCCGAAACCGCCGAAGGCCGCGCCCGCCTCTACCGCAAGACCGACGCCCGCGACCGCGCGGCCACCGCTCTCCGCTCGACGACCCGCACCCGCCTCGCCCCCCTCACCGGTGTCCCCGTCGCCCAGGCGCACACGCCCGAGGCTCTGCTCCCCGCCCTGTCCGCCCACCTCCACGGCGACGGCCAGGACATGCACACCCTTCTCTTCGGACCACCGCCCAGCGACGACGCAGCACTCATCGCACTCGCCGACCGACTCGACGCCCTCGAAAGAGAGGTACGCCGTCCATGATGGACCCGACCACTGACAACGCCGGGCAGACCGGGGACCCGGGCACCGCCCGAGACGCCCTGGAGGCCCTGCGCGCCGAGATCGCCAAGGCCGTGGTCGGCCAGGACCCCGCCGTCACCGGTCTCGTCGTCGCCCTGCTCTGCCGCGGCCACGTCCTCCTCGAAGGCGTCCCCGGCGTCGCCAAGACCCTCCTGGTCCGCGCCCTCGCCTCCGCCCTCGAACTCGACACCAAGCGCGTCCAGTTCACCCCCGACCTCATGCCGAGCGACGTGACCGGCTCCCTGGTCTACGACACCCGCAGCGCCGAGTTCTCCTTCCAGCCCGGCCCCGTCTTCACCAACCTCCTCCTCGCCGACGAGATCAACCGCACGCCCCCCAAGACCCAGTCGTCCCTCCTCGAAGCCATGGAGGAACGCCAGGTCACCGTGGACGGCACCCCCCGCCTCCTGCCCGACCCGTTCCTGGTCGCAGCGACCCAGAACCCGGTCGAGTACGAGGGCACCTACCCCCTCCCGGAAGCCCAGCTGGACCGCTTCCTCCTCAAGCTCACCATCCCCCTCCCCTCCCGCCAGGACGAGATCGACGTCCTCACCCGCCACGCCGAGGGCTTCAACCCACGCGACCTCCACGCCGCCGGCGTACGCCCCGTAGCGGGCCCGGCCGACCTGGAAGCGGCCCGCGCGGCGGTCGCCAAGACGATCGTCTCCCCAGAGATCACCGCCTACGTCGTCGACATCTGCCGCGCCACCCGCGAGTCGCCGTCCCTGACCCTCGGTGTCTCCCCACGAGGCGCCACGGCCCTCCTCGCCACCGCCCGCGCCTGGGCCTGGCTGACCGGCCGCGACTACGTCATCCCCGACGACGTGAAGGCCCTGGCCCTCCCCACCCTCCGCCACCGCGTACAACTGCGCCCGGAGGCCGAGATGGAAGGCGTGACAGCCGACTCCGTCATCAACGCGATCCTCGCCCACGTCCCCGTCCCCCGCTGATGGCACTCACCGGACGCGCCGCCCTCCTCGCGGCACTGGGCTCCCTCCCCGTCGGCATCTGGGAGCCCAGCTGGACGGGCATCCTGGCGGTCAACGCACCCCTGGCCGTGGCCTGCGCATGCGACTTCGCGCTGGCCGCCCCCGTACGCCGACTGGGACTGACCCGCTCCGGCGACACCTCGGTGCGCCTCGGCGACACGGCAAACGTGACCCTCACCATCACCAACCCGTCCCGCCGTCCCCTCCGCGCCCGGCTGCGCGACGCCTGGCCTCCCAGCAGCTGGCAGCCCGGCACGGAGACAGCGGGCTCCCGCCACCGCCTCACGGTCCCACCGGGCGAACGCCGCCGCGTGACCACACGCCTGCGCCCCACCCGCCGGGGCGACCGCCAGGCCGACCGCGTCACCATCCGCTCGTACGGCCCCCTCGGTCTCTTCTCCCGCCAGGGCACCCACAAGGCCCCTTGGACCGTGCGTGTCCTGCCTCCGTTCACCAGCCGCAAGCACCTGCCCTCGAAACTGGCCCGCCTGCGCGAACTGGACGGCCGCACCAGCGTCCTCACCCGCGGGGAGGGCACGGAGTTCGACAGCCTGCGGGAGTACGTCCCAGGCGACGACACCCGCTCCATCGACTGGCGCGCCACAGCCCGCCAGACCACGGTCGCCGTGCGCACCTGGCGCCCCGAGCGGGACCGCCACATCCTCCTGGTCCTCGACACCGGCCGCACCTCGGCGGGCCGCGTGGGCGACGAGCCCCGCCTCGACGCCTCCATGGACGCGGCCCTCCTCCTCGCAGCCCTCGCCTCCCGTGCCGGCGACCGCGTGGATCTCCTCGCCTACGACCGGAAAGTCCGCGCTCTCGTCCAGGGCCGAACCGCGAGCGACGTCCTTCCCGCTCTGGTCAACGCGATGGCCACCCTCGAACCGGAGCTCGTCGAGACGAATGCCCGGGGTCTGACGGCGACTGCCCTGCGTGCGTCTCCCCGCCGTTCGCTGATCGTCCTGCTCACGACTCTGGACGCGGCTCCCATCGAAGAGGGTCTGCTTCCGGTTCTCTCTCAGCTCACACAACGCCACACGGTCCTGTTGGCTTCGGTGGCGGATCCGCACATCGGCGAGATGGCCAAGGAACGCGGAAACGTCGATGCCGTTTATGAGGCCGCCGCGGCCGCCCAGGCCCAGTCGGAACGTCACCGCACCGCGGAGCAACTCCGCCGCCACGGCGTCACGGTCGTCGACGCCACACCGGACGATCTGGCGCCGGCCTTGGCGGACGCGTACTTGGCTTTGAAAGCAGCCGGACGCCTGTAGTTATCAACGAGCTCCCCGAGAGGGGAGCTCTTACAAGGTGGCCCTGAACGCAGAAAACCCCGCATCCGAAGATGCGGGGTTTTCCCAAAAATTGTTCGGCGGCGTCCTACTCTCCCACAGGGTCCCCCCTGCAG
>NZ_JBIVZM010000016.1:0-209553 GCF_044759525.1 Streptomyces sp. NPDC101110
GTAGATGTCGCAATCCACACCGAACCCAGAAGGCCCTCACCTGTTCAAGCACCCAGCACGCGTGTCACCAACGTCCCGGGACAGCACACCTAGGGGCAGTGGCGATCATGCCACTGCCCCTGAGTGTGTCACGTGAGGTAATTGAGCGTCAGGCGGCAGCGCCTCCGCCGCCCTGAGTGTTGCCCGTCGCCAGATCGTCCACGCCCACAACCGCACCCGTTGACTTCTTCGCCTGCCTCAACCGGCGCTCCAGCCAGCTGGCGAACGAGGTGAGGGCGAAGTTGAGCGCGATGAAGATGACGGCGACAACGGTGAAGCTGGCGAGGACGTTCGCGCCGTAGTAGCCGCTCATCGTATTCGCCGAGGCGAGCAGTTCGGAGTAGGTCAGAACGGCGCCGCCCAGGGCCGTGTCCTTCACGATGACGACGAGCTGGCTGACGATGGCAGGCAGCATCGCAGTGACGGCCTGCGGCAGCAGGATGAGCCGCATCACCTGACTCTTGCGCAGGCCGATTGCCATGGCCGCTTCGGACTGTCCCTTGGGCAGGGACAGGATGCCCGCTCGGACGATCTCGGCGAGGACCGAGGCGTTGTACAGCACCAGACCCGTGACGACCGCGTACAGCGGGCGGTCGTCGGACGAGACGTTGGTGTACTCGGCGAACAGGGCGAGCCCGAAGATCATCAGGATCAGAACGGGGATGGCCCGGAAGAACTCGACCACCACACCGGCCGGCACGCGGATCCAGGCATGGTCCGACAGCCGTGCGATGCCGAAGACCGCACCCAGGGGCATGGCGATGATCACGGCGAGGGCTGCGGCTTTGAGCGTGTTCTGCAGCCCCGGCCAGATGTATGTCGTCCAAGGCTCGGAGCTGGTGAAGAAGGACTCCCACAGCACCCACTCCAGCTGCCCCTTTTCCTTTAGCGTGCTGTAGACCCACCACAGGACAGCCGCGAAGGCCGCAAGGAATACCACGGTGAGCACGACGTTGCGCCGCTTGGCGCGTGGGCCCTGCGCGTCGTAGAGAACGGAACTCATCGCTTCACCGCCACCTTCTTGCCCACCCAGCCGAGGATCAGACCGGTCGGCAGCGTCAGGCATACGAACCCGAAGGCGAAGATCGCCGAGATGAGCAGCAGTTGCGCCTCGTTCTCGATCATCTCCTTCATCAGCAACGCCGCTTCCGCCACACCGATCGCCGCAGCCACCGTGGTGTTCTTCGTCAGCGCGATCAGGACGTTCGTCAGCGGGCCCACCGCCGAGCGGAACGCCTGAGGGAGGACAACCAGCCGCAACACCTGCGAGAAGCTCAAGCCGATGGCACGGGCGGCTTCGGCCTGTCCGACGGGGACCGTGTTGATGCCGGACCGCAGCGCCTCACACACAAAGGCGGACGTGTAGACGATCAGACCGAGCACGGCGAGCCGGAAGTTGGCCGTCTCCGACCGATCGGCCCCGAGACTGACACCGAGGGTCTGGTAGAGCCCCAGCGAGGCGAACAAGATGATCACGGTCAGCGGGATGTTCCGCACGATGTTCACATAGGCGGTCCCGAAACCGCGCATCAGCGGCACGGGGCCGACGCGCATGGCAGCCAGCAGGGTGCCCCAGATCAGGGAGCCGACGGCCGAGAGCAGGGCGAGCTGCACCGTCGTCCAGAAGGCTCCCAGGATGTCGTAGTCACTAAGAAAGTCGAACACGATCTCCCGCGCTTCCGCGTATAGGGATGCCCCGGTGCGCCGCCCCGGAAGGCGGCGCACCCGTCAGGCTTTGCCTCAGCCGATGCGTCAGCTCTTGATGTCGCCGATCTTCGGCGCGGGCTCGTTCTTGTAGTTCGCCGGGCCGAGGTTCTCGTCCACGGCCTTCTGCCAGGCACCGTCGGCGACCATGGCCTCGAGAGCCTTGTTGATGTCGGCCTTGAGGTCGCTGCCCTTCTTGACGCCGATGCCGTAGTTCTCGTTCGTCATCTTGAAGCCGCCGAGCTTGAACTTGCCCTTGAACTGGGACTGGGCGGCGTAACCGGCGAGGATCGAGTCGTCGGTGGTCAGCGCGTCGATCGCCTCGTTCTGCAGACCGCTCAGGCAGGCCGAGTAGGTCGGGTACTGCTGGAGGTCGGCCTTGGGAGCCAGCTTCTCCTTGACGTTCTGTGCCGACGTCGAGCCGGTCACCGAACACAGCTTCTTGTTGTTGAGGTCCGCCGGCGACTTGATCGAGTTGTCGTCCGCCCGAACCAGAACATCCTGGTGCGCCAGCAGGTAAGGACCGGCGAAGTCGACCTTCTCCTGGCGCTCGGGGGTGATCGAGTAGGTCGCCGCGATGAAGTCGACGTCACCACGCTGGAGCATGGTCTCGCGGTCGGCGCTCTTCGCTTCCTTCCACTCGATCTGGTCCTCGTTGTAACCGAGCTTCTTCGCGACGTACGTGGCGACGTCGACGTCGAAGCCGGCGTAACCCTGGGGCGTCTTCTGGCCGAGGCCGGGCTGGTCGAACTTGATGCCGACCGTGATCGTCTTGCCGCCGCCGTCGGAGCCGGAGTCGCCGCCCGAGCTGTTGTCGCCGCCGCACGCGGTGGCGGTGAGGGCGAGAGCGAAGACGGTGGCCGAGGCGGCGGTGACCTTGCGGAGCTTCATGATGAACATCCTTTGGCTGGTGAAGAGATGCGGGCCCTCAAGGGGTGGGCGAAACAGGGGGCGCGTGGAGGCGCGCGACCCGCGCCGTCAGTGGTGCAGGATCTTCGACAGGAAGTCCTTGGCACGGTCGCTGCGCGGATTGCTGAAGAACTGGTCGGGCGCAGCCTCCTCGACGATTCGGCCGTCTGCCATGAACACCACGCGGTTTGCGGCCGATCGTGCGAAACCCATCTCGTGGGTGACGACGATCATGGTCATGCCGTCGCGGGCGAGCTGCTGCATGACCTCCAGCACCTCGTTGATCATCTCGGGGTCGAGCGCGGAGGTGGGCTCGTCGAAGAGCATCACCTTCGGCTCCATGGCCAGGGCACGCGCGATGGCGACGCGCTGCTGCTGACCGCCGGAGAGCTGAGCCGGGTACTTCTCGGCCTGCGCGCCCACGCCGACTCGGTCGAGCAGCGCCCGGGCCCGGTCCTCGGCCGCCTTCTTGTCCTTCTTGCGGACCTTGATCTGGCCGAGCATCACGTTCTCGAGCACGGTCTTGTGCGCGAAGAGGTTGAAGGACTGGAAGACCATGCCGACGTCGGCCCGCAGCCGGGCGAGTTCCTTGCCCTCGGCGGGCAGCGGCTTGCCGTCGATCGTGATCGAGCCGGAGTCGATCGTCTCCAGGCGGTTGATGGTGCGGCACAGGGTGGACTTGCCGGACCCGGAGGGTCCGATGACCACGACGACTTCCCCGCGGGCGATCGTCAGGTCGATGTCCTGGAGTACGTGCAACGCGCCGAAGTGCTTGTTGACGCTCTTCAGGACGACCAGATCGCCGGTCGCGGCCACATCTTCCTTGGCCACCGATACTTCGGTCATCGCTCTCAGGCTCCGTCCTCCTCGGTTTCGGAGGACAGTAGTTACCCTCTACGACCTGCGTCATTACATCTGAGGGGAATCTGAGCATCACGATCCGATAGCAATCGGACACGTGTCGTAGCACTTGTGAGCAGCGCTGATATCGGCCGGATAACGGAAGGGCTCCGCAACCGGAACTCTCTTGACGCCGTCCTCATCCATCAGCGTGACTGCCCAAGGTGCACGCGCGCGTGTGCACGCGTCTTGTACACATCTAGATCGTACGGCCACTGAACTGAAGGGGGACCGGATGAGACTGCTGCTCGTCGAGGACGACAACCACGTCGCCGCCGCCCTGTCGGCGGTTCTGGCACGGCACGGGTTCGACGTCACGCACGCGCGCAGCGGTGAGGAGGCCCTTCAGGCACTCGTCCCCGAGGGCGACTGCTTCGGCGTCGTCCTCCTCGACCTCGGTCTGCCCGACCAGGACGGATACGAGGTCTGCGGCAAGATCCGCAAACGCACCAGCACCCCGGTGATCATGGTCACCGCCCGCTCCGACGTGCGCTCCCGCATCCACGGCCTCAACCTCGGTGCCGACGACTACGTGGTGAAGCCCTACGACACCGGGGAGCTGCTCGCCCGGATCCACGCGGTCAGCCGGCGCACCTCCCACGAGGACACCTCCAGCGGCATCGAGACCGCGCTGCGGCTCGGACCGGTGCACATCGAGCTGCCCACCCGCAGGGTGAGTGTGGACGGGGCGGTGATCAGCCTGACCCGCAAGGAGTTCGACCTGCTGGCCCTGCTCGCGCAGCGGCCCGGCGTGGTCTTCCGTAGGGAGCAGATCATCAGCGAGGTGTGGCAGACCAGCTGGGAGGGCACCGGGCGCACCCTGGAGGTGCACGTCGCGTCGCTGCGCGCCAAGCTGCGGATGCCGGCCCTCATCGAGACCGTCCGCGGGGTCGGATACCGGCTCGTCGCGCCTGCCGGGTAGCGGGGCCGGGTGCGCACTCGTCTGCTCCCTCTGCTCATCGTCCTGATGGCGGCCGTGCTGCTCGCGCTCGGCGTGCCGCTGGCCGTGAGTCTCGCCGGCGCACAGCAGCAGAAGGTCGTCGTCGACCGGATCGACGACACGGCCCGCTTCGCCGCCCTCGCCCAGTTCGTCACCGACTCGCCCGACGGCACCACCGGCGCCTTCGAGAACGAACGCCTTGCCACGCTCAGCAGCGAGCTCCGCAGCTACTACGAGGTCTACGGCATCCGGTCCGGTGTCTTCTACCGCACCGGCCGGGCCATGGCCCACGCACCCGCCGAGTGGTCGCTGCCCGAGGAGGGCGAGGTGCGTGACGCCTTCGACGAGGCGAAGCTCAGCCGTCGCAGCCACGACCCGAAGCAGGTGTGGCCGTGGCAGCGCCGCAACCTCGTGGTCGCCTCTCCGGTCATCCGGGACGGTGACGTCGTCGCGGTCGTCGTCACCGACTCGCCCACCGGGCAGCTGCGCTCCCGCACGCTGCACGGCTGGCTGGTCATCGGCGCGGGCGAGTTCGCCGCGATGCTGCTGGCCGTCGGCGCCGCCCTGCGACTGACCGGCTGGGTGCTGAAGCCCGTGCGCGTCCTCGACGCCACCACCCACGACATCGCCACCGGGCGGCTCAAGTCCCGGGTCGCGGCCGCCGGCGGACCGCCGGAGCTCCAGCGCCTCGCCCGGTCGTTCAACGAGATGGCGGACAACGTCGAGGACGTGCTGGAGCAGCAGCGCGCCTTCGTCGCCGACGCCTCGCACCAGCTGCGCAACCCCCTCGCCGCGCTGCTGCTGCGCATCGAGCTGCTCTCCTTCGAACTGCCCGAGGGCAACAAGGAGATCGCCTCGGTCCAGGCCGAGGGCAAGCGCCTCGCACAGGTCCTGGACGACCTGCTCGACCTGGCGCTGGCCGAGCACACCGAGGCGGATCTGAAGGTCACCGACATCGGGGAGCTCGCCGCCGAACGCCTCGCCGCCTGGGCGCCGACCGCCGAGGCCAAGGGAGTGCGGCTGGTGGGGGACTGCCCGCCCACGACCGCGTGGGCCGACCCGGTCGCGCTGTCCAGCGCGCTGGACGCCGTCATCGACAACGCGGTGAAGTTCACGCCCGGGGGGCAGGCCGTGGGGGTGACCGTCGCCTCCAACGGCGACACCTCCACGGTCGTCGTGACCGATCAGGGCCCGGGCCTGACCGAGGAGGAGCTGGCCCGCGTCGGCGACCGCTTCTGGCGCAGCGGCCGGCACCAGAACGTCAAGGGCTCGGGTCTCGGGCTGTCCATCTCGCGGGCGCTGCTCGCGGCGGGCGGCGGTTCGATCGCGTACGACCGTCATGAGCCGCACGGACTGAAGGTGACGGTGTCCGTGCCGCGATCGGCGCCCACGGCCTGACGGACGGCGACCCCGGCGGGCCCGGTAGCGGCTCGGGCGCTACGGCTTGACCGACTGGTAGTACCGCTGAGCGCCGACGTGCAGTTTCAGCGGGTCGGTGTAGATCGCCGTGCGGACGTCCACCAGCTGCGCGGAGTGGACGGTCGCGCCGATGAGGTCCCGGCTGTCGAGCACCGTACGGGTCAGCCACTCGGTGAGCCGCGGATCCATGTCGCTGCGCGTGATCAGCAGGTTGGACACCGCGAGCGTCGGTACCGCCTTGCCGCGCTGAATGGTGGGGTAGGCCGACTCCGGCATCTTCGTCGCCCGGTAGTAGCGGGTGGCGCCGCCCTGATCGTGCAGTCTGGCCACGAGCGTGGCGTCGATCGGCACGAAACGGAAGGCCGACGCCGACTTCTTGGCGGGCCGGCTGAGCCCGTCGGTGGGCAGGCCGCCCGACCAGAAGAACGCGTCCAGGCCGTGACCCAGCCGCTTGGGTCCGGTGTCGATGCCGTCCGACGACGGCTTGATGTCCTTCTCCGGGTCGATGCCGGCCGCCTTGAGCACGCCGTTCGCTATCAGCCGCACCCCGGAGTCGGGCAGCCCTATGGCCACGCGCTTGCCCCGCAGGTCCGCGACGGAGCGGATGTCCGAGTCCGGCGGCACGACGAGCTGGACGTAGTCGTCGTACAGGCGCGCCACACCGCGCAGCCGGTCGGCTCCCGGGGCCTTGCCCAGTTTGTACGTGGCGACCGCGTCGGCCGCGGCGATCGCGAAGTCCGCGTCGCCCGTCGCCACGTCCGCGACGTTCTCCTGCGAACCGGCGCTCGGCTGCAACCGCACCTTCAGGCCGGGCATGTCCTTGTCGATCTCGTCGCTCAGGAGCCGGCCGTACTCGTGGTAGACGCCCGCGCGGGTGCCCGTGCTGAACGTGATCGTCCCGCTCGGCGGTTCCTCGGCCCAGGGGCGCAGCCACCACATCAGCAGCCCGAGGACCACGAGGGAGGCGGCGCCGCCCTGCAGGGCCCGGCGCCTGCCGACGGGGGTGAGCGTTCTGGACATGCGGGCGATCCTGCCAGCCGGGGGGCACCCTGACCAGGGCAGGGGTCACAAGTCGGCGGTGGGGGAGTGTCAGCGGGCGGTACTACAGTCGCCCCCATGAGTTCTTCGCCCGCTGACCTGGTCCTTGAATTCCACCGCGCCTTCGGCCTGGACGTCCGCAGCACCCCGACGGAGGTCTCCGCGGAACTGGCGGCCCATCGCGGCGAACTTCTCGCGGAGGAGGCGGCCGAGGTCGCCGAGGTGTCGGTGCGAGGTCCGCTCGACCGGCTCGCCCACGAGTTGGCGGACGTGGTGTACGTCGCTTACGGGACGGCTCTCGTGCACGGGATCGATCTCGACGCGGTGCTCGCCGAGATCCACCGCTCCAACATGACCAAGCTCGGCCCCGACGGCTCGGTCTCCCGCCGGGAGGACGGCAAGGTCCTCAAGGGCGAGCACTACGAGGCGCCGGACGTGCCGGGGGTGCTGCGCAAACAGGGCTGGGTGCCGGGCGGAAACGCCTGACCGGGGCCGCGACGGGCCCCGGCCACCGGCGGCGGAGCCGGCCCCGGCACACCCCCTCAGTCGGCGACCGGCGCCTCCGTCTCCGCTGCCCGGGGTGCGGGCTGCGCGGGACGGGGTGCGCGGCGGCGGGACCACCACGTCGCCACCGGCTCGGTGTAGCGCGCGGTGAGCGGGCCCAGGACGACCAGGATCAGCACGTACGCGGTGGCCAGCGGGCCGAGGGACGGTTCCACGCCCGCCGCGACCGCGAGACCCGCGATGACGATCGAGAACTCGCCGCGGGCCACCAGCGCGCCGCCCGCCCGCCAGCGGCCCTTGACGGAGATCCCGGCCCGCCGGGCCGCCCAGTACCCGGTGGCGATCTTCGTCAGCGCGGTGACGACGGCCAGGCCGAGCGCGGGCAGCAGGACGGGCGGGATGCTCGACGGGTCGGTGTGCAGCCCGAAGAAGACGAAGAACACCGCCGCGAACAGGTCACGCAGGGGGCTCAGCAGGGTGTGCGCGCCCTCCGCGACCTCCCCCGACAGCGCGATGCCCACCAGGAAGGCCCCGACCGCCGCCGACACCTGGAGCTGCTGGGCGACACCCGCGACCAGGATCGTCAGGCCCAGCACGACCAGCAGCAGCTTCTCGGGGTCGTCGCTGGAGACGAAGCGCGAGATGAGCCTGCCGTAGCGCAGGGCGAGGAACAGCACCAGCCCGGCGGCGCCCAGCGCGACCGTCAGGGTCACACTGCCGGCCAGCAGCCCGACGCCGGCCACCAGCGCCGTGACGATGGGCAGGTACACCGCCATCGCCAGATCCTCCAGCACCAGCACACTGAGGATCACCGGCGTCTCCCGGTTGCCGACCCGGCCCAGATCGCCCAGCACCTTCGCGATCACACCGGACGACGAGATCCAGGTGACACCGGCCAGTACGACGGCGGCCACCGGGCCCCAGCCGAGCAGCAGCGCCACGGCGGCGCCGGGGAGCGCGTTGAGGGCGCAGTCGACCAGACCGGACGGGTAGTGGGTCTTGAGGTTGGAGACCAGGTCGCTCGCCGTGTACTCCAGGCCCAGCATCAGCAGCAGCAGGATGACGCCGATCTCGGCGCCCGTGGCGATGAACTCCTCGCTCGCGCCGAGCGGCAGCAGACCGCCCTCACCGAAGGCGAGACCGGCCAGGAGGTACAGGGGTATCGGCGAGAGCCGGAACCGGGCGGCGAACCGGCCCAGCAGGCCGAGGCCGAGAATGATGGAACCGAACTCGATGAGCAGAACAGCGGAGTGCAAAAGCTCACTCCCGCCCGAGTATGGTCGCGGCCGCGTCCACGCCCTCGCGGGTGCCGACGACGATCAGCGTGTCACCGCCCGACAGACGGAAGTCCGGCGCGGGCGACGGGATGGCGTCGGCCCGCCGCAGCACGGCCACCACGGACGCACCCGTCTCCGTCCGCATCCGCATGTCGCCGAGCACCCGCCCGTTCCAGCGGGAGGCCGCGGGCACCTCGATCCGCTCGGCGACCAGCCCGAGATCCGTGGTGTACAGCAGGCTCGGGCTGTGGTGGGACGGCTTCAGCGCGTCGATCAGCGAGCCCGCCTCCGTGCTGGTCAGCTTCAACGAGTGGGCGCAGGAGTCGGGATCGTCGGACCGGTACAGGTTCACCGTCCGCGTGCCGTCGCGGTGCGCCACCACCGACAGATGGCGGTGTTCACGGGTCTCCAGGTCGTACTGGACCCCGATGCCCGGCAGCGGCGTCGCCCTCAGGCGCGGAGCTGGCACGTTGCTTCCCCTTGTTCGTCTCGTCCGTCGTGCTCGTGCGGTTCGCACTGTTTGGTCTGTTTGTCCCGCTTTGCCCGTTCGGTGGCGGACGGGTCAACTCCGCATGCTCCCATCCGGCCGTACGGTGACGACATGGGTGTCGTGACGGATATACGCAGCGGCCGGTCGCGGGAGAGAGTGGCCGGGGCAGTGGACTGCGCGAAGGCGGGAAGGAGCGGATCGGCGAGCGTGTCGTTGTTCTGGCGGATCTTCTCGCTCAACGCCGCCGGCCTGGTCGTGGCCACGGCGCTGCTGCTCGGCCCGGTCACCGTGTCCACCCCCGTACTCGTGGGCGAGGCCCTCGTCCTGCTCGGCGGCCTGGTGCTGCTGCTCGCCGGCAACGCCCTGGTGCTGCGGTTCGGCCTGGTTCCCCTGCAGCGTCTGGACCGGGCCATGGCCACTGCGGACCTGCTGCGTCCGGGCTCCCGGCCCGTGGTCTCGGGCCCGGCGGAGACGGCCGGACTGATCACGACGTACAACACGATGCTCGACCGGCTGGAGGCCGAGCGGGCCGCGGGCACGGCCCGGGCACTGTCCGCGCAGGAGAGCGAACGGCACCGGATCGCGAGGGAGCTCCACGACGAGGTCGGACAGACCCTGACCGCCGTCCTGCTCCAGCTCAAGCGCGTCGCCGACCGGGCGCCCGAGGAACTTCGCGAGGAGGTGGGGCAGGCGCAGGAGGCGACCCGGGCCGGACTGGACGAGATCCGGCGCATCGCACGCCGCCTGCGGCCCGGCGTGCTGGAGGAGCTCGGGCTGGCCAGCGCCCTGCGTTCGCTCGCCGGGGAGTTCACGACCCACGGGCTGACCGTGCGCCATCACGTCACCGGCGAGCTTCCCGCCCTGACACCGGAGGCCGAGCTCGTCGTCTACCGGGTCGCCCAGGAGGGCCTGACCAACACCGCCCGGCACGCCGCCGCCGACCGTGCCGAACTCCGCCTCCAGCCTGCCCCCGACGGTGTAGAGCTCCTCGTACGCGACAACGGCGCGGGCCTCGGCGACGCCCCCGAGGGCGCCGGCATCACGGGTATGCGCGAACGCGCCCTGCTGATCGGTGCCACCCTGACTCTGGAGCCGGCGCCGGGCGGGGGCACCGACGTACGACTGCGCGTCCCGGTGACCGAAGGGCCCCGCTGATGTCCACACCGATCCGTGTGCTGCTCGCCGACGACCACACGCTCGTGCGCCGGGGCGTGCGCCTCATCCTGGACGGGGAGCCCGACCTCACCGTGGTGGCGGAGGCCGGAGACGGTGCCGAGGCCGTGGCCAAGGCCCGGGAAACCTCCGTGGACCTGGCCGTCCTGGACGTGGCCATGCCCCGCATGACCGGCCTCCAGGCGGCCCGGGAACTCTCCCGCCGGCTGCCCGGCCTGCACATCCTGATCCTCACGATGTACGACAACGAGGAGTACTTCTTCGAGGCGCTCAGGGCGGGGGCCAGCGGCTACGTCCTCAAGTCGGTCGCCGACCGCGATCTGGTCGAGGCCTGCCGGGCCGCCGTACGCGACGAGCCGTTCATCTACCCGGGAGCCGAACGCGCCCTCGTCCGCTCCTACCTGGAGCGGCTGCACCGGGGCGACGGCCTCCCGGAACGGGCCATCACCGAGCGCGAGGAGGAGATCCTCAAGCTGGTCGCAGAGGGCCACACCTCGAAGGAGATCGGGGAGCTCCTGTTCATCAGTGCCAAGACCGTCGAGCGTCACCGCGCCAACCTGTTGCAGAAGCTCGGCATGCGCGACCGCCTGGAGCTGACCCGGTACGCGATCAGGGCCGGACTCATCGAGCCCTGAGGCCGAGGCGGGGACCGGCCCAGCCCCCGGAGCCCGTGTACTCACCGGCGCCTGGCACAGCGGCGCCGACCGAACCGTCCGCTGCGTCGCCGTCGTACGGCTGCGGGGCCAGGGCGGCCGCGGCACCTCGTGGACTCCGCCGTCCGGGAAGCACCTACCCTTGAACCATGACCAGCAGCAGCGACCGGAGCCCGGCAGTGGACGTTCGATCATCTAAGACCTATGAGATCCGGACTTACGGATGCCAGATGAACGTCCACGACTCCGAGCGATTGTCCGGACTGCTGGAGGACGCGGGCTACGTCCGCGCACCCCAGGGGTCCGACGAGGCGGACGTCGTCGTCTTCAACACCTGCGCGGTGCGTGAGAACGCCGACAACAAGCTGTACGGCAACCTCGGCCACCTCGCCCCGAAGAAGGCGAGCCGCCCCGGCATGCAGATCGCGGTCGGCGGCTGCCTCGCGCAGAAGGACCGGGACACCATCGTGAAGCGGGCGCCCTGGGTGGACGTCGTCTTCGGCACGCACAACATCGGCAAGCTGCCCGTCCTGCTGGAACGCGCGCGCGTGCAGGAGGAGGCGCAGGTCGAGATCGCCGAGTCGCTGGAGGCGTTCCCCTCGACGCTGCCCACCCGCCGCGAGAGCGCCTACGCGGCCTGGGTCTCCATCTCCGTCGGCTGCAACAACACCTGCACCTTCTGCATCGTCCCGGCGCTGCGCGGCAAGGAGAAGGACCGCCGCCCCGGAGACATCCTCGCCGAGATCGAGGCCCTGGTCGCCGAGGGCGTCTCCGAGATCACGCTGCTCGGGCAGAACGTGAACGCCTACGGCTCCGACATCGGTGACCGCGAGGCATTCAGCAAGCTGCTGCGCGCCTGCGGGAAGATCGACGGCCTGGAGCGGGTCCGCTTCACCTCTCCGCACCCGCGCGACTTCACCGACGACGTCATCGCCGCCATGGCCGAGACGCCGAACGTGATGCCGCAGCTGCACATGCCGCTCCAGTCCGGCTCCGACCCGGTCCTGAAGGCGATGCGCCGCTCCTACCGCCAGGAGCGCTTCCTCGGGATCATCGAGAAGGTCCGCGCGGCCATCCCGCACGCCGCGATCAGCACGGACATCATCGTGGGCTTCCCCGGCGAGACCGAGGAGGACTTCGAGCAGACCCTGCACGTGGTGCGCGAGGCCCGTTTCGCCCAGGCCTTCACGTTCCAGTACTCCAAGCGCCCCGGCACCCCGGCCGCCGAGATGGACGGCCAGATCCCCAAGAAGGTCGTCCAGGAGCGCTACGAGCGGCTCGTCGCCCTCCAGGAGGAGATCTCCTGGGAGGAGAACAAGAAGCAGGTCGGCCGCACGCTGGAGCTGATGGTCGCCGAGGGCGAGGGCCGCAAGGACGACACCACCCACCGCCTGTCCGGCCGCGCCCCCGACAGCCGTCTCGTGCACTTCACCAAGCCGGACCAGGAGGTCCGCCCCGGCGACGTCGTCACGGTCGAGGTCACCTACGCCGCCCCGCACCACCTCCTCGCCGAGGGGCCCGTGCTGGACGTGCGCCGCACGCGTGCGGGCGACGCCTGGGAGAAGCGGAACGCGGCCGAGAAGGCCAAGCCCGTGGGCGTGATGCTCGGCCTGCCGAAGGTCGGTGCCCCGGAGCCCCTGCCGGCCGTGGCGAGCGGGTGCGGCTGCGACTGAGTGTGGCGCTGTGACTGTACGGCCCCCCGCCGCTTTTCGGCCGTGACCGTGCCGGTTCGCCGCTCCGTGCGGCTGTGACCGTACGGACCCCTGCCGCCCCGTGCGGTGGCGTCGGCCGCTGAGCGTTACCCTGCCGATCATGCTTGTCGCCGCCGCTGTCTGCCCCTGTCCGCCCCTGCTGGTCCCCGACGTCGCCGTGGGTGCCGCGCCGGAACTGGACGCCGCGCGGGCCGCCTGCACGGACGCGCTGGGCGTGCTCGCCGCCGCCCGGCCGGGACGGCTCGTGGTCGTCGGCCCCGAGGGCGGTGCCGGGTCCCAGACGTACCCGGAGGGCACGGCGGGGTCCTTCCGGGGCTTCGGCGTCGACCTCGACGTGCGGCTGGGAGCGGCCGGGGACGCGGACACGGAACAGCGGCTCCCGTACTCGCTCGCCGTGGCCGCCTGGCTGCTGGAGCGGACCGGCTGGTCCGACGCCCCGGTCGAGGGACTCGGGGTGGGGGAGTCCTCCCCGCCAGAGCGGTGCGCGCGGTCCGGCAGGGACATCGCCGCCCGGGACGAGCGGGTGGCCCTGCTGGTGATGGGGGACGCCAGCGCGTGCCGGACGCTCAAGGCGCCGGGCTACCTGGACGAACGTGCCGCGCCTTTCGACGCGGAGGTCGCGCGGGCGCTCGGTGCTGCCGACCTGGCCGCACTGACCGCCCTGGACACCGGTCTGGCCCACGAACTGAAGGTGTCCGGCCGGGCGCCCTGGCAGGTCCTGGCGGGTGCGGCCGGGGGCGCGAACCTCGGCGGCTCGCTGCTGTACGAGGACGCGCCGTACGGAGTGGGCTACGTCGTCGCCGCCTGGTCGTAGCGCGGGGCGCGGGGTGTGCGCAGGGTTGAGCCCGGGTCGCAGTGCGCGGGGACGGCGGACGGCCGGGAGCCCTCGTGCTCGCGCGGGGAATGGCGGACGGCCGGAAGCCCTCGTGCTCGCGCGGGGAATGGCGGACGGCCGGGGGCCCTCGTGCTCGCGCGGAAAGCGGCGGACGGCCGGGAGCCCTCGTGCTCCGCGGCCGTCCACCGATGCGCCCTTCCATGCCCTTCAACGTGCGGGTGTGCACGGGATCCTCGGCACCGACGCGACCTCAGGAGGTGGGTGGTGGCGCCTCGGGAGGCGGCGTGCCGCCCGCGTCCGTCGGAGGAGCCGTCTCCGGTGGGGGAGTCCCGTCCCGTGGTGGTGCCGTCCGGCCGGTGCCGGGAGGCGTCGTCGTGCCGCCCTGGCCGGGTGTGGTCGTGCCGTCCGGACCGGTCGGGGTCGTGCCGTCCGGGACCGGTGCGTGGTCGCCATGGTGCGTGAGCCGGCCCATGGCACCCTTGGCCCGGCCTGTGCCCGACTGGATCCTGTCGCTGTACTTGCCCTTGGTCGTCTTGTCGACGGCGTGCGCGGCCCTGTCGAGACCGTGGTGGATCTTGCCCTCATGCCGCTGTGCGAGGTCGGAGACCTTGTCCTTGGCCGGGCCCAGCTTGGCTTTCACGTTGTCCATGAGACCCATGGCTCACCTTCCCTCACGCGGGGCGGTCACGTACGGGCGCCCTCGCCGACCTCGTTGTCGGCCGCCATCTCGGTGGACTGCTGCTTGGGGATGTCGACGCCCTCGGACTCGGTGACCTCGTCGGCGGCCCCTGCGGCCGGCTCCGCCGCTTCCGCGGCTCCTTCGGTGCCCTTCGCCTCCGCCGCCTCGGCCGTCCGGGCCTCGGCGGTCTCCGTCGCCGTCTCGGTCCCGGCCTTCGCGGTGTCGGCCTGAGTCTCGGCCGCAGGCGTCTCCGCCGTGGCCTTCGACCGCCGGAGAAGTCGTGCAAAAACGCCCATATCCACTCCATACGTTACTCGTGCGGGCGAAATCCCGCGTTGCCCGGTGCGTCAATTTGCGCGGCCCGGGTCGCCGCCTCTGCGGTCCGGCGGCAGGAACCTCGCAACGGGCAACGACCCCGCGTCCGTCGCGTCACGTAACTCGTTCGAGACCAGGTGGCGAGGTTTGCGAGACTGGGGCGGTGAGCAGCGCACCCCCCGCCCCCCGCGTCATCGCCGTCGTCGGACCGACCGCGGCCGGAAAGTCCGATCTGGGCGTATTCCTGGCCCAGCGACTCGGCGGCGAGGTCGTCAATGCCGACTCCATGCAGCTCTACCGAGGGATGGACATCGGCACCGCCAAGCTGACGCCCGAAGAACGCGACGGAGTCCCCCACCACCTGCTGGACATCTGGGACGTGACCGTCACGGCGTCCGTCGCCGAGTACCAGCGTCTGGCCCGCGAGCGGATCGACGCGCTGCTCGCCGAGGGCCGCTGGCCGATCCTGGTCGGCGGCTCCGGTCTGTACGTGCGCGGGGCCGTCGACAACCTGGAGTTCCCCGGGACCGACCCCGGGGTCCGCGCCCGCCTGGAGGAGGAGCTCGCGCTGCACGGCTCCGGCGCCCTGCACACCCGCCTGGCCGCCGCCGACCCCGAGGCGGCACGCGCGATCCTGCCCAGCAACGGCCGCCGGATCGTCCGCGCGCTGGAGGTGATCGAGATCACCGGCCGGCCGTTCACGGCCAACCTCCCCGGCCACGACTCGGTGTACGACACCCTCCAGATCGGCGTCGACGTGGCCCGCCCCGAACTCGACGAGCGCATCGCGCGCCGGGTCGACCGGATGTGGGACGACGGTCTCGTGGACGAGGTGCGCGCACTTGAGGCGCACGGGTTGCGCGAAGGGCGTACGGCCTCGCGCGCGCTCGGCTACCAGCAGGTGCTCGCGGCGCTCTCCGGGGAGTGCACGCTCGATGAGGCGCGGGCCGAGACCGTGCGGGCCACCAAGCGCTTCGCGCGCCGCCAGGACTCGTGGTTCAGGCGCGATCCGCGGGTGCACTGGTTGAGTGGGGCCGCGGCCGACCTCACGGAACTTCCGCAGCTCGCACTGTCCTTGGTCGAACGACCGGTTACAGCCTGATCACGTCATGGCATCGGGACGCCCAGGCCGTCATCCGGCCCTTCGGCGGCGTGCCATCATCGAGCTTCGATCGACCGAGTTGAGTCCTAGTTGGGAGGGCGCGTGGCGATGGAGGCCGGCCCTCGCGACACCGCACGAAGCACCGATCACATCACCGCCGAGCGGGATGAGCCGGGGCTCGCGGACGCGCCGGAGCAGGAGACGGACCACCTCAGCTCCGACGGGCCCGACGAGACGCAGGGCGTGACGGACGACGGTCCCGAGCCCGGCGAGATGTTCGCCGACGAGGTCGAGGTCGAGCTGCGCCCGCAGCGCCGGCTCCGCATCTGGCAGCTGGCTCCCATCGTGGCCCTCGCGGCACTCGGCTCCCTGATGTTCGCGTTCCCGCTCGCCTTCGACTTCGGCGACAGCGGGGCCGTCATCGCCATGCTGGGCCTGCTGATCTGCTCCTGCGCGGCAGGCTGGGGCATGATGGCCGCCCGCCGCGTCGGCTACACCTGGCCGGGCCTGCCGGCCCGCGGCTCCGGCCGCAGACCCGACTGGCGGGTCGTGCTCGCGTACGCCCTGGTCGTGGCCGTCGTGGTGGTCCTCGCCGTGTGGCGTGTGGCGCGACTGCGCTGATCTCCGTACGGCCGCGGGGCGATGTCGGGGGCACCCCTTACGATCGAGGCATGAGCACGCGGATCGCCTTCCTCAAGGGTCACGGCACCGAGAACGACTTCGTGATCGTCCCGGACCCGGAGAACACCGTCGACCTGCCTCCTTCCGCCGTCGCCGCCCTGTGCGACCGGCGCGCGGGCATCGGTGGTGACGGGCTTCTGCACGTGGTGCGGTCCGCCGCGCACCCCGAGGCGAGGGACATGGCCGCCGAGGCGGAGTGGTTCATGGACTACCGCAACAGCGACGGCTCGATCGCGGAGATGTGCGGCAACGGGGTGCGGGTGTTCGCGCGCTACCTCCAGCGCGCCGGTCACGTGACCGAGGGGGACCTCGCGGTCGCCACGCGCGGGGGCGTGAAGACGGTGCACATCGCCAAGGACGGTGACGTGACCGTCGGCATGGGCCGGGCGGTGCTCCCCGAGGGCGACGTCACGGTGCGCGTCGGCGAGCGCAGCTGGCCCGCCCGCAACGTGAACATGGGCAACCCGCACGCGGTCGCCTTCGTGGACGATCTGGCGCACGCCGGGGACCTGCTCTCCCCGCCGCCCTTCAGTCCGGCGGCCGCCTACCCGGACGGTGTGAACGTCGAGTTCGTGGTCGACCGTGGCCCCGGGCACGTCGCGCTGCGCGTGCACGAGCGCGGCTCCGGCGAGACCCGTTCGTGCGGCACGGGCGCGTGCGCGGTCGCCGTGGCCGCCGCCCGCCGCGACGGCGCCGACCCGACGGCCACCGGCACCCCCGCCACCTACACCGTGGACGTCCCCGGCGGCACTCTGGTGATCACCGAGCGGCCCGACGGCGAGATCGAGATGACCGGCCCGGCCGTGATCGTGGCCGAAGGCGAGATCGACGCGGACTGGCTGGAAACGGCGACCTCCGCGTGAGCCGGCGCCGGGTGTCCTGAAACACCCGCGCACCCTCGGCCGCAGACCCGAAACGGCCGTTGTAATTCGGCCACTTGGCGGAATCCGCATCACCGGCCTCGCTCTGCACAGGGGTGCAAACCTCACATTCATCCCTCGAATGGGTGATCAGTTTCACGCTGGGCGAGAGGCGGCCGATCCGGCGTGGTGGGCTCGGTAGCATCAAGCACCGGCCCGGACGGGGGACCGAAGCCGCCCCCTGAGTCGTGTCCGCTCTGGGGCACCCCGTCCGCCGGTTGACGCAGCCGGAGGTGCCCATGAGTGCGGAGGCCACGAATTCCGTGACCCCAGGCCAGATGCCGGGCGCGGTGTCAGCAGCGGTGACGCCGACAGCCCCCCGCAGAAAGGCCCGCCCCCGGATCGACCTGCGCCGCCTCGGCCGCGCGGCCCTGCTCGGCCCCGCCGCCCGGGGCCGGCTGCCCGACGCCATCAGTCACGTCGTCGACGCCCACCGCGCCCACCACCCCGACGCGGACCTCGAACCCCTGCGTCACGCCTATGTCCTGGCCGAGTCCTCGCACCGCGGCCAGATGCGCAAGAGCGGCGAGCCGTACATCACGCACCCGCTGGCCGTGACCCTGATCCTCGCCGAACTCGGCGCCGAGACCACGACGTTGACCGCGTCCCTGCTGCACGACACCGTCGAGGACACGGATGTGACGCTGGATCAGGTCCGTGATCAGTTCGGCGAGGAGGTCCGCTACCTCGTCGACGGCGTCACCAAGCTGGAGAAGGTCGACTACGGCGCCGCCGCCGAGCCCGAGACCTTCCGCAAGATGCTCGTCGCCACCGGCAACGACGTGCGGGTCATGTCGATCAAGCTCGCCGACCGGCTGCACAACATGCGCACCCTCGGCGTCATGCGCCCCGAGAAGCAGGAGCGCATCGCCAAAGTGACACGTGACGTGCTCATCCCGCTCGCCGAACGGCTCGGCGTCCAAGCGCTCAAGACCGAACTGGAAGACCTCGTCTTCGCGATCCTGCACCCCGAGGAGTACGCGCACACCAGGGAGCTCATCGTCCGCAACGCCGCCCGCGCGGACGACCCGCTCGCCGAGGTCGCCGACGAGGTGCGCGGTGTGCTGCGCGAGGCGGACATCCCGGCGGAAGTCCTCATCCGCCCCCGCCACTTCGTCTCGGTGCACCGCGTCTCCCGCAAACGCGGCCGGCTCCGCGGCTCCGACTTCGGCCGTGTCCTGGTCCTGGTGAACGAGGACGCCGACTGCTATGCCGTCCTGGGCGAACTGCACACCTGTATGAAACCGGTGGTCTCGGAGTTCAAGGACTTCATCGCCGTACCGAAGTTCAACCTGTACCAGTCACTGCACACGGCCGTGGCGCGTCAGGACGGCCAGGTCGTCGAGGTCCTCATCCGCACCCACCAGATGCACAAGGTCGCGGAGGCCGGCGTCGTCGCCCTCGGCAACCCGTACGCACCGGCGCCCGACGACCCGGCCGACGGCGAGCGCGCCGACCCCACCCGCCCCGGCTGGCTCTCCCGGCTCCTCGACTGGCAGGAGGCGGCACCCGATCCCGACCATTTCTGGTCGACCCTGCGCGAGGACCTCGCCCAGGACCGTGAGATCACCGTCTTCCGCCCCGACGGCGGCACCCTCGGCCTGCCCGAGGGGGCGACCTGCGTGGACGCGGCCTACGCGCAGTACGGCGAGGACGCGCACGCCTGCATCGGCGCCCGGGTGAACGGCCGCCTGGCGACGCTGAGCACCGTCCTGAAGGACGGCGACACCGTCCAGCTCCTCATGGGCCAGGACGCGGCGTCGGAGCCGTCCCGGGAGTGGCTGGAGCACGCGCACACGCCCGCCGCCCGGATCGCCATCCAGCGGTGGCTGGCAGCCCATCCGGCACAGGCGGAGTCCCAGCGGAGCGAGGCGCGGATCACGGAGAACCGGACAGGCGTCCGGCCCACGGACGGTGCGACGGGGGTTCGGCCCACCGTGGGCCGGACAGGGGCCCGGCCCACGGGCGCACCCGAGCCGGACGCCGCGCCCGAACAGCCCGCCGACCGCTCCGCCACCGGCACCGTCCTCACCGACCTGCCCGGCGCGTCCGTCCGACTCGCCCGCTGCTGCACTCCCGTACCGCCCGACAAGATCACCGGCTTCGCCGTACGCGGGGGAGCGGTCACCGTGCACCGCGTGGAGTGCGCCGCGGTGGCGCGCATGAAGGCCGGGGGGCGTGCGGAGGTCGGCGTGCACTGGGGGGAGGCCGCCGAGTGCCGGGTCACGCTGGTCGCGGAATCGTTCGTCCGCCCCCATCTGCTGGCCGACCTCACCGAGGTCATGGCGTCGGAGGGTGCCGAGATCGTCTCGGCGACCGTCGAGCCGCCGACCCAGCAGCAGGTCCGGCACACCTACACCGTGCAGCTCCCCGACGCCGCCCAGCTGCCCGGCCTGATGCGCGCGATGCGCGACGTGGCCGGGGTGTACGACGTCAGCAGGTCACAGGCGCAGCCGCAGGGCAGCTGACACGGCACGGCCGTCGCAGGATCCGCCACCTGAGCGCTGAGCCGGCCCGGACCTGCCGGGCGGCGGGACCGCACACGGCGCGGGCGCCGTCTGCCGACCGCACCTTCCGGGCGGTCCGCAGCCGGTCGACACCGCACCGTCCGGGCGGTGTCGACCGGGGGCGGGAGCGGCACCCGGCGCAGGTCCCGGTCCCCGGTTCGGGTGGGGCAAAAGCGCGCCGTCCGCAGTGCTCAGCCGTGCACTGATAGCCGTGGGGCATGCTCCTGACCCCCCACAGCCGGGCCGCCGCCCCCACCCGGCGGCGCCGGACCGCAGCCGCTCTGCTCACATCGGCCGTCTCCGTCTGCCTCATCGCGGCGAGCAACCCCGCCGTGCCGCTCGGTGTCGGCGACCGGCTCTTCCCGCACCTCGGCAACCCCGGCTACGACGTGGCGTCGTACGACCTCTCCTTCACCTACCCGGGCGGCAAGAGCAAAACGCTGCGGGCCGTCACGACCATCGACGCCTGGACCACCGCCGACCTGGACCGCGTCAACCTGGACTTCGCCCGCGGCACGGTCGAATCGGTCGAGGTCGACGGCGAACCCGCTCAGTTCCACACCGCCGGCGAGGACCTCGTGATCACGCCCGAGAACCCGGTGCCGGACGGCACCTGGATGCGGATCACCGTGCGGCACACCAGCGACCCCGTGCGCGCCGCCGGCGGCTGGGTGCGCACCGCGGACGGCCTCGCCATGGCCAACCAGGCCGACGCCGCCCACCTGGTGTTCCCCTGCAACGACCACCCCTCCGACAAGGCGATGTTCACCATCCGGGTGACCGCGCCCGACGGGAACACGGTCGTCGCCAACGGCCTGCCCGCCGGGGTGGTGAAGTCGGACGGTGCGGCCACGTGGACCTACCGCAACCAGCATCCCATGGCCACCGAGCTCGCCCAGGTCTCCATCGGCCGCTCCACGGTGCTGCAGCGCAGCGGCCCGCACGGGCTCCCCGTACGCGACGTGGTCCCGACCGGGCACCGCAAGGCGCTCGAACCCTGGCTGGAGAAGACCCCCGGACAGATCACCTGGATGGAGGGCAAGGTCGGCCGCTACCCCTTCGAGACGTACGGCCTGCTCGTGGCCGACGCCTCCATCGGCTTCCAACTGGAGACCCAGACCCTGTCGCTCTTCGAGCGCGAGCTCTTCACCGACCCGGTCTACCCGCGGTGGTACGCCGAGTCGATCATGGTCCATGAGCTGGCCCACCAGTGGTTCGGCAACAGCGTAAGCCCCCGCACCTGGTCCGACCTGTGGCTGAACGAGGGGCACGCCACCTGGTACGAGGCGCTTTACGCCGAGGAACAGGCGGACAAGCCGATGCGGGACCGGATGAAGGCCGCCTACGGGGCCTCCGACCGCTGGCGCGCCGCCGGAGGACCACCGGCAGCCCCCAAGGCGCCCGGCGCCGGCAGCAAGACCGGCATCTTCCGGCCCAACGTCTACGACGGTGCGGCGCTCGTCCTGTACGCCCTGCGCCAGGAGATCGGCCGCCCGGCCTTCGAACGCCTGGAACGCGCCTGGGTCGAGCGGTACCGGGACGACACGGCCACGACGGCGGACTTCGTGCGGCTGGCCACCGAGATCTCCGGACGCGACCTGGACGGTTTCTTCCAGGGGTGGCTGTACGGCGAGAAGACCCCGCCGATGCCCGGGCACCCGGACTGGAAGCCGCAGGCAGCGGCGAAGGCGTCGCAGGCCCCCGTGCACCCGAGGGCTCTGGTCAGGCCGCAGGCGCCCGCGCAGCAGGCCCGGTCGGCGAAGGCGGCGGCCCGATAACACGGTGACGAGACGCCCCGTGCCGTGCGACCATCTTCAGGTCGGCGCGGCACGAAGCGCCGGGAATCTCCCGGCCCGCCCGTGCGTTGCAGACGATGAACGGTTTCCCACCAACGTAAGGATCCAATGACCTCCTCTTCTTCCTTTTCCCAGGACTCCAAGCGCTTCGCGCACAGCCACCCCGAGGGTCTTCGGGCCGATGCCCTGATGGAAGAGGACGTCGCCTGGAGCCACGAGATCGACGGAGAGCGGGACGGCGACCAGTTCGACCGCTCCGACCGCGCGGCGCTGCGTCGTGTGGCGGGCCTCTCCACCGAGCTCGAGGACGTCACCGAGGTCGAGTACCGCCAGCTCCGCCTGGAGCGGGTCGTCCTCGTCGGCGTCTGGACCTCGGGAACCGTGCAGGACGCGGAGAACTCCCTCGCGGAGCTCGCCGCCCTCGCCGAGACGGCCGGCGCGCTGGTGCTCGACGGAGTCACCCAGCGCCGCGACAAGCCCGACGCGGCCACGTACATCGGCTCCGGCAAGGCCGAGGAGCTGCGCGACATCGTCATCGAGACGGGCGCTGACACCGTCATCTGCGACGGTGAGCTCAGCCCGGGTCAGCTGATCCACCTCGAGGACGTCGTCAAGGTCAAGGTCATCGACCGGACGGCCCTGATCCTGGACATCTTCGCCCAGCACGCCAAGTCCCGAGAGGGCAAGGCGCAGGTCGCTCTCGCGCAGATGCAGTACATGCTGCCGCGACTGCGCGGCTGGGGTCAGTCGCTGTCCCGTCAGATGGGCGGCGGCAAGGGCGGCGGCCTCGCCACCCGTGGTCCCGGTGAGACCAAGATCGAGACGGACCGTCGCCGGATCCGCGAGAAGATGGCGAAGATGCGCCGGGAGATCGCGGAGATGAAGACCGGCCGCGAGATCAAGCGCCAGGAGCGCAAGCGTCACAAGGTGCCGTCCGTGGCCATCGCGGGTTACACCAACGCCGGCAAGTCCTCGCTGCTCAACCGCCTCACGGGCGCGGGCGTGCTGGTGGAGAACGCCCTGTTCGCGACCCTCGACCCGACCGTGCGCCGGGCCGAGACGCCGAGCGGGCGGCTGTACACACTGGCCGACACGGTCGGCTTTGTTCGCCATCTGCCCCACCACCTGGTCGAGGCGTTCCGCTCCACGATGGAGGAGGTCGGCGAGTCCGACCTGATCCTGCACGTGGTCGACGGTTCGCACCCGTTCCCGGAGGAGCAGCTGGCCGCCGTGCGCGAGGTGGTCCGGGACGTCGGCGCCACCGACGTGCCCGAGATCGTCGTGATCAACAAGGCGGACGCGGCCGACCCGCTGACGCTCCAGCGGCTGCTGCGCGTCGAGAAGCGCTCCATCGCGGTCTCGGCCCGCACCGGCCTGGGCATCGAGGAGCTGCTCGCGCTCATCGACAACGAGCTGCCGCGCCCGTCGGTCGAGATCGAGGCGCTCGTGCCGTACACGCACGGCAAGCTGGTCGCCCGTGCGCATGACGAGGGCGAGGTGATCTCCGAGGAGCACACCCCGGAGGGCACCCTGCTCAAGGTGCGGGTGCACGAGGAGCTGGCGGCGGAGCTCACGCCGTACGCTCCGGCGCCGGCGCTCTGAGTCCGGCTGAGCGCGCGTCCCGCCCGTGCGGGACGGCGCGTCTCGCCTGAGCCTGCGTCTCGCTCGGAAGCGAGAAGGCCCGCCCCCATCGATGGGGGGCGGGCCTTCGGCATCTGCGGGTTGTGCGGGTCAGCGACCGCCGTAGGTCTTGCTCATGTTCTGGTACAGCGCTTCGGCGTCACGCCCGAGCTGCGGCCCCGCCAGCCAGGTGTTGTCGGCCGGGCCGATCGAGGTGTTGGAGACCAGCACGGACTTGCCGTTCACGACCCGGAACCAGCCGCCGCCGGAGGAACCGCCGGTCATGTCGCAGCCGATGCGGTACATCGTCGGCAGGGACGGGCTGAGCGAGAAACGGCCGGGGGCGTCGATGCACTTGAACATCTTCTCGCCGTTGTAGGGCGGTGCGGCCGGGTAGCCCCAGGCGCCCATCTTGGCGGCCTCGGCCGCGGACGGAGCGGAGAAGTCCACGTCCAGCGCGGCGCCGACCGTCTCCTCCAGGGACTTGGCGCCCTGCTCGGGCTTCACGTGCAGCACGGCGTAGTCGTACGCGGCACCGTCACCGCCGCTCTCCGAACCGCCCTGGATCCACTGGTCGGAGGTGGAGGCCCAGTTCGCCCACCAGTTGCCGTACGGGGCGATCTCCGCCGGGTTCGCGTTGTTCAGCGCCGCCTCGGACCTGCCGAGGTCGTTGTACGCCGGGACGAACACGATGTTGCGGTACCAGCCGCCGTCGCCCCCGGCGTGCACGCAGTGGCCCGCCGTCCACACCAGGTTGGACTTGCCCGGATGGTTGACGTCCTTGACGACCGTGCCGGAGCAGACGGCCGGGCCGTCGGGGGAGTCGAAGAAGACCTTGCCGACCGGCGCCGCGTTGCGGTGGTACGGCGTCTTCTCGGCCTGTGCCCGGACGGGCGCGGGATCCGGGTCGCTGACGCCCTGGCCGGCCGACGCGTCCTTCGTCGTGACCCTCTTGTCGGCCTCCTCGGCGGACTGCATCCGCTCCGGCTTCCAGAGGCCCTCGATCACCGGATTGACGAAGTCCTTGGCGTCACCGAGCCACTTGTCCCGGTCCCAGTCCTTCCAGCCGCCGTTCTTCCACTTGTCGACGTCGATCCCGTGCTCCTTGAGCCTGCCCGCGAGATCGGCCGGGATCCGGACCTTGCCGCCGCCACCCGCGGCGGCCTGGGAGCCGGTGGCGTCGGGCTTGTCGCTCGCCGAATCCCCGGAACCACCACAGGCGGTCGCGGTGAGAGCCAGGGCGGCGACGAGCCCGGCGGCGGCGAGGACGGTGCCCCGTCCGCGCCCTGGTGCGGGCGTACGTGTGGAACGCATGGTGCGATGACCCCCGTTGGTGCGCACGAATGTAGTGCTGGTGAAAGTGATGACGAGCGCCGGTGCCGCGTGTACAGGGCACCGGTGGGGAGCTGTTGGCTCCGCGCGACACCCCACTATGCCCGTGGAGTTGAGGGCGTACCGGGGTGGCGCGGTGAAGGTTTGCCAGAGTCCCCGGGGGCGGGTGTCATGAGCCCGGAGGCTCCGGCGCGCCACCCCGCCCGGGGCGCCCCTGAGGGGCGGGTGCGCCGCCGGAGTCTTCTTCCTCCGGCGGCGGCGTTCAGCGGGCCGTCACCGACCCGCGAACTTCTTGCTGACCGAGTCGTACACGCCCTTGGCCACCCCACCCAGGCGCGGTCCGGCCAGCCACCCCGATGTCACCGGCCCGATCGAGGTGTTGGAGACCAGAGCCGGCTTGCCGTCCGAGCCGGTCGCGACCCAGCCGCCGCCGGACGAACCGCCGGTCATGGTGCAACCGATGCGGTACATCGTCGGATCGGACGTGGTGACCGACAGCCGCCCGGGCCGATCCTCGCACCGGTACAGCTTCTGCCCGTCATAGGGCTTCGCGGCCGGGTAGCCGATCGCCGTGACGTCCTTCACCTGCGGCACCGCGGGCGCCTTGAAGTCGACCGGCAGCGCCGAACCGACCACTTCCTCCAGCGACTTGCCGCCGCTGCCCTTCTCCGGCGTGACATGGATGACCGCGAAGTCGTACGGCGCGCCGTCACCGCCCGTCGAACCGCCCTGCTCGATCCACTGGTCCGAGGTCTGCGCCCAGTCGCCCCACCAGACCCCGTAGGGAGCGACGTCCTCGCGGGTGGCGTTCTCCAGCTCCGCCACCGGCTTGCCGTCGTCGTTGTACGACGGCACGAACGCGATGTTGCGGTACCAGCCGCCCTTCTTGCCCGCGTGCACGCAGTGGCCCGCCGTCCACACCAGGTTGGACTTGCCCGGGTGCGCCGGGTCCTTCACCACCGTCGCCGAGCAGACGGCCGACCCCTCGGGGGAGTCGAAGAACACCTTCCCGGCCGTGGGCACGTTGGCGTGGTACGACGGCTGCACGGCCTGCGCCTCGACCGGCTGGGGCGTCGGATCGGTCACGCCCTGGTCACCGGAGAGGTCGCTGTCGTCGACGCCCTGGTCGGGCTCCTCGGCCTCCCGCATCCGGTCCGGGTTCCAGAGCCCCTCGATGATCGGGTTGATGTACTCGTTCGCCTCGCGCAGCCAGTCGTCCCGGTCCCAGTTCTTCCAGGCGCCGTTCTTCCACTTGTCGATGTCGATCCCGTGCTCGCGGAGCCGGTCCCTGATGTCGTCCGGGATCCTGAACTTGCCGTCATCGGTGCCCGAGCCGGAGGCCGTGGCGGATGCGGAGGCCTCTGCGCCCGCCGTCGCATCGCCCGACTCACAGGCGGTGGCGGTCAGGGCGAGTGCCGAGACGAGGGCCAAGGCAGCCAGGGCGGGGGAGTTCCTGCGGCGCGCCCTCCCTCCTCGGGCGGCATCGGACGACGGTCGTCGTGTGGGTCGCATGATCTGACTCTCCCCCTGGAACGGAACGAACATGGACGATCCGGCGGTTACCACCCCGACTCCCGCTACTCAGGGGGAAGTTCGGGGTGACGTCGCGGTGTCCGGGAACGGCATCACACACTATGCGGTGGCTGTGGGGGCGATCCGACGGATCCGCAACAGTTCCGTCACGGAAAGGATCTTGAGGCAACCCGTAACCCGGTGAGTGATCCGGGGTTGGTAGCGGTGGGGGGCCTGCTGTCCGTGCTCGGTCCTCTGTGCCCGTGCCCGGTGGGAGGTCAGGGAAGTCGTGGCGGAAACCACCCATGGGGGTTGTGCGTCGGAGGAGGCCGCTGTGGGGCGTACGCAGGCGACACCCCTCCCCGGCGGTGCCCTTGCCGATGCCACTCGCGCCCAGCGCCATGCGCACGAGGGCATCCTGCGCCGCCAGGCCGCACGCGAACCCGCAGCCCGGACCTACGCCCGTGCCCTGCCGATCGTTCCGGTGCGGGCCCGGGGACTCACCATCGAGGGCGCGGACGGCCGCCGCTACCTGGACTGCCTCTCCGGAGCCGGCACTCTGGCCCTCGGCCACAACCATCCGGTCGTCCTGGAGGCCATTCGCACGGTCCTCGACTCCGGGGCACCGTTGAGCGCCCTCGACCTGGCGACACCCGTCAAGGACGCCTTCCTCACCGAACTGCTCCACACGCTGCCGCCGGACCTCGCCGAACGGGCGCACGTGCGGTTCTGCGGGCCCGCCGGCAGCAACGCCGTCGAGACGGCCTACGCCCTGGTCCGCGCGGCGACCGGCCGGGACGGTCTCCTGGCGTTCACCGGAGCCGGCTGGGTGAGAAGCACCGGGGCACTCGACGATCCGCTCGAGGACGCCCACGGCGTGGCAATCCCCTGCTTGCCCTCCCCGCAGGACCACCGCTGCCACCTCGGTGCCGTGGGCGACGAGGGGTCCGATCTCGTCCCCCACCGGACCGAGTCCCTCCCCGACCAACCGAGGCAGGGGGCGCCATTGCCCGCCGGGGTGATCGTCGAGCCCGTCCGGAGCGAGGGCGGGGTCGTGCCCGCGCCGGACAGCTGGCTGGCTCGCGTCCGACAGTTCACCGCCGACCGGTCCATCCCGCTGATCGCCGACGAGAGCCGGACCGGCGTGGGCCGGACCGGAGCCTTCTGGGCGGTCGAGCACAGTGGCGTGACCCCCGACGTGATGGTCCTCTCCAACGCCATCGGCGGCAGCCTGCCCCTGGCCGTCGTGGTCTACCGCGACGACCTCGACACCGGGCACCCCGGAACCCCCGCCGAAACCTTCCCCGGCAACCAGCTCGCCATGGCCGCCGGCACCGCGACCCTCGCCCACGTCCGGGAGAACGCCCTCGCCGAGCGTGCGGCGACTCTCGGAGCGCGGATGCTGGATCAACTCCGCCCACTCGTCTCCGAGTTCACCTGCGTCGGGGATGTGCGGGGGAGAGGGCTGATGATCGGGGTCGAGCTGGTGGACCCGGGAGGGGACAGCCCTCAAGGCGAAAGGGGCCCCGCCCCTTCCGATGCCCGAGGACCTGTGGCGGGCGGTGGTGCGGGGGCGCCGGTGACGCCGGGCAGCGGACCGCACAGACACAGGCCGCACTCCGCCGCCCCCGAACTCGCGGCCGCAGTCCAGCAGGAGTGCCTGCGCCGCGGCCTCATCGTCGGACTCGCCGGCAGGGCCGCGAGCGTCGTACAGCTGCTGCCGCCCCTGACCATCACCGACGAACAAGCGGCCGCCGTACTGGACCGCTTGGCCGGCGCGGTCCGGGCAGCGGCCCGGTGCCGTGGGGGTGGCACGGCAGCCGCACGGTGAACGCGGTGCACGGAGACGGCGGGCGTAGCGGTCCGCGACCTACCCGCGCTTCATGGTGTCCCTTAGCCGACGGCCCCCGTCCGCCATGAGCCCCGCAACGTGCCACACGCCATCGCCATGAGCCTGAGCGTCAGGACCACTGCACGCCCTGTGGCTCGCACGCCCTCAGGCCCGCTCGCCCTCAGGCCCGTAGGCCCGAGGGCCGTGTGACCTCACGTCCCGCATGTCGCGCCGAGTGAAGCCGCTCGGCACGCCGCCCCACCCGCACCATCCCGGACCCACTCCACGAGGTACCTGCCGTGAACGCCACTCCGCACCACGACGACCACGCCCTGGCCCCGGCCCCGGCCGCCTCGGCCCCGGTCCACGGACAACACTCCGCCGAAGCCAGACCGACGGTGACATCGCCGGACCGGAGGGTCCCTCACCCACGGCAGGCAGCCGACCCGGCCCCGGGGTTGAGCGAGGGGCATGCCACTGACCCACTGGAGCACCCCGACCCGCACACCGTCGCCCAGACCTCCGCCGTGGAGACCTTGCTCCGCTGCTGGGCACGCGAGACCAATCAGCACGCCCCGGCCGACGGCATCCTGCGCATCCCGCTCCCCGCGAGCGGCACGGTCCTCCTCGCCCCGGTGCGCCACTGGTCCCCGACGGGCTGGCATCGCTTCGACCCTCCTCGTCTCGCCGATGCCCCTGCAACCAGCCCACCGGCCGACGCCGTCACGGTCGCCGCCCTGCTGACCAGGGAGAAGGCCACAGAGGTCGCTGCATGCAACCGCGCCAACGACGCCGTTCCCACGCCCGCCAGCCACTCCGCCGGATCCGGCCCGATCAAGTGCGACCCCGATAGCCCCCTTTCCGTCGACTCCGTTTCCATGGAGGGCGTCGCGCTCGTCACCGGGGTAGCCGACTCCCTCCGACGCGCCGCCACCTTCATCACCCATCGCCGGGAACACCCCGCCGACGGCCCCGACCTCTTCCTGTCCGCGGAACAGGCCCTCGTCCTCGGACATCCCCTGCACCCCACCCCGAAGAGCCGCGAGGGTCTCACGGAGTCCGAAGCTCCCCTCTACTCACCTGAGTTGCGCGGTGCCTTCCCCTTGCACTGGATGGCCGTCGCTCCCTCCGTCCTCGCCACGGACTCCTCCTGGACCGAACGCGGCCGCCCCGTCCCCGCACCCCGTCTCACCTCACGTCTTGCCGGGACCGTGGTGCTGCCGGAGGGGTACGCGCTTCTGCCCCTGCACCCCTGGCAGGCACACGAGATCCGACACCGTCCCCAGATCGCCGCCCTGCTGGACACCGGGCTGCTCCGAGACCTCGGCACCCACGGCCCTGACTGGCACCCCACCTCCTCCCTCCGAACCGTCTACCGAACCCATGCCCCCGCGATGCTCAAGCTCTCCCTTGGCCTGCGCATCACCAACTCCCGGCGGGAGAACCTGCGTAAGGAACTCCACCGCGGCGTCGAGGTCCACCGCCTGCTCCGCAGGGGCCTGGGGCAGGAATGGTGCTCCGCGCACCCGGGCTTCGACATCGTCCGGGACCCCGCCTGGCTCGCCGTCGACACCCCCGACGGCACTCCCGTGTCCGGACTGGACGTGGTGATCCGCCACAACCCGTTCGGCCCCACCGACGATGTTTCCTGCGTCGCCGGGCTCCTCTCGCCGCGCCCGTGCCCCGCGGCCTCGCTGGAGAGGACTCCGGGTCATCCCGACAAGCACGGGCCTGCTCTGCGGTCCCGGCTGGCCGAACTGGTCACAAGTCTCGCCCGCCGCACCGGCCGGCCCCGCGGCGCCGTCGCCGCCGAGTGGTTCCTGCGCTACCTCACGCATGTGGTGCGTCCCGTCCTCTGGCTGGACGGTGAGGCAGGCGTCGCGCTGGAAGCGCATCAGCAGAACACCCTGCTCCTGCTGGACCCCGACGGCTGGCCCAGCGGCGGCCGTTACCGGGACAACCAGGGCTACTACTTCCGCGCATCCCGGCGCCAAGACCTCGACGCCCGGTTGCCCGGCATCGGAGAGCGGAGCGACACCTTCGTCTGCGACCAGGTGACCGATGAGCGGCTCGTGTACTACCTGGTGATCAACAACGTGCTCGGTCTGATCGGCGCGTTCGGATCCCAAGGACTCGCCGACGAGCGGCTGCTGCTCGCGGCCTTCCGGCGCTTCCTGCAAACTCTCGCCTCCGGCCCGGCCCGGCTGCGCACCTCGCTGCCCTCCCTGTTGCTCGACTCACCCGTCCTGCGGTGCAAGGCCAACCTGCTGACCCGGCTGTACGGACTCGATGAACTCGTCGGCCCGGTCGACTCCCAGTCCGTCTACGTCACCATCGCCAACCCCCTGCATTGCTGACAGCTCCGAGCAACTCCGACCACCGCTGACCCACTCCTTGATCTCTGAGGACTCGCCACCCCCTTCCCGAGAGGAGCGTCTGGTGTCTTCCGCCGACCTGATCACCGAGACGGGTATCACCGTCCCCGTCCCCACCATGACGGCCACGGCCTCCAGCACCGGACGGCGGGACGACTCCGGTCCCCATGCCGGAGGCTTTGCCCCTGGCGCTGCCGACGCCGGTCGCTTCGCCCGCACCGACAGCTTCGGCCGCGTCGGCTCACCCCTCGGAACGGACGCGGAGCGCGCTCCGGAGGCCGACGAGCACCCCCGGGCGGGCGGCAGGGACCCACACCATGACGACCTCCTCGACCGTCTCGCCGCATGGGGCTCGGCAGACACGCCCGCGGGCCGGTTCCATCTCGTCCCGGCGCGCATCGAACAGGACCTTCCGCTGATCAGCGGCTGGATGAACGACCCCGCCGCAGCGGCCTTCTGGGAGCTCTCAGGCCCGCAGAGCGTGACGGAAGACCACCTGAGGTCTCAGCTCGCCGGCGACGGGCGCAGCGTGCCGTGCCTGGGCGTACTGGACGGAGCGCTGATGAGCTACTGGGAGATCTACCGCGCCGATCTCGACCCGTTGGCCTGGCACTATCCCGCACGCCGTCATGACACGGGTATCCACCTGTTGGTCGGCGGAGCCGCCGACCGAGGGCGCGGCCTGGGAGGTCTGCTGCTCCGGGCCGTGGCCGACCTGGTTTTCGCTCGGCGGCCCTCCTGCGCACGTGTCATCGCGGAACCCGACATCCGCAACACCCCCTCCATCGCCGCTTTCCTGACCGCCGGCTTCCGGTTCTTCGCCGAGGTCGACCTGCCCGCCAAGCGAGCCGCTCTCATGGTCCGAGAGCGGTCACTCCGGCACCTGTTGTAGCGCTGTGTCATCGCGCCATCACTCATTGAACGCGGCTCGCGTCGCGACAGTTCCCGCCCGCCGGGCCGGTATTCACGAGGACCCCCGCCGCGACGGCACTCTCGCAGGCGTCCGACTCCGCCCATCCAGCGGGCGGTGCCCGCCGCTCACCTCCCACCCTGAGGAGCCCACACCCTTGATCCCTTCCCCGGCATCAGCCTTGATCGCCCGTTTGTCAGTGCAGGGTCGTAGGGTGGTCGCGCTATGACGAAGCCCTCACTCCCCGAACTCCTGCACGCTGCCGTCGCTGCCGTCGGTGGTACGGAGCGCCCCGGTCAGGTGGCCATGGCCGAAGCCGTCGAGGAAGCCATCGACGACGGCTCCCACCTGCTGGTCCAGGCCGGCACCGGTACCGGTAAGTCGCTGGGCTACCTGGTGCCCGCGCTCGCCCACGGGGAGCGTGTGGTCGTCGCGACGGCCACCCTCGCCCTGCAGCGCCAGCTGGTGGAGCGCGACCTGCCGAGAACGGTCGAGTCGCTGCACCCGCTGCTGCGCCGTCGCCCGGAGTTCGCGATGCTCAAGGGCCGGTCAAACTACCTGTGTCTGCACCGATTGCACGAGGGCGTCCCGCAGGACGAGGAGGAGGGCCTCTTCGACCAGTTCGAGGCCGCCGCGCCCACCAGCAAGCTGGGCCAGGACCTGCTGAGGGTGCGCGACTGGGCCGACGAGACCGAGACGGGCGACCGTGACGACCTCACGCCCGGCATCTCGGACCGGGCCTGGGCTCAGGTTTCGGTGTCGTCGAGGGAATGTCTGGGTGCCTCGAAGTGCGCGTACGGCGCCGAGTGCTTCGCCGAGATGGCCCGTGAGCGGGCGAAGCTCGCCGAGGTCGTCGTGACCAATCACGCGCTGCTCGCGATCGACGCCATCGAGGGCGCTCCGGTCCTTCCGCAGCACGAGGTACTGATCGTCGACGAGGCGCACGAACTGGTCTCCAGGGTCACCGGGGTCGCCACCGGCGAGCTCACTCCCGGCCAGGTCAACCGGGCGGTCCGGCGTGCCGCGAAACTCGTGAACGAGAAGGCCGCCGACCAGCTCCAAACCGCAGCCGAGGGCTTCGAACGGCTGATGGAGCTGGCGCTTCCGGGCCGTCTGGAGGAGATCCCCGAGGATCTCGGGTACGCCCTGATGGCGCTGCGCGACGCGTGCCGCACGGTCATCTCCGCGATCGGCACGACCCGCGACAAGTCCGTCCAGGACGAGGACGCCGTCCGCAAGCAGGCCCTGGCCTCCGTGGAGAACGTGCACGACGTGGCGGAGCGCATCACGAACGGCTCCGAGTGGGACGTGGTGTGGTACGAGCGCCACGATCGTTTCGGCGCCTCCCTGCGTGTCGCCCCCATGTCCGTCTCCGGGCTGTTGCGCGAGAAGCTCTTCGCTGACCGCTCCGTGGTTCTGACGTCCGCGACACTGAAGCTGGGCGGCGACTTCAACGGTGTGGGTGCCTCCCTGGGCCTCGCCCCCGAGGGCACCGAGGGCGACGACCTGCCGCAGTGGAAGGGCATCGACGTCGGCTCGCCTTTCGACTACCGCCGGCAGGGCATCCTGTACGTCGCCAAGCACCTGGCGCGCCCCGCGCGCGACGGTGACCGAGCGGACATGCTCGACGAGCTCACGGAGCTGATCCAGGCGGCAGGCGGCCGCACCCTCGGCCTGTTCTCCTCGATGCGAGGTGCCCAGCTGGCCGCAGAGGAACTGCGCTCCCGGATCCCCGAGTACCCGATCCTGCTCCAGGGGGAGGAGACGCTCGGAGAGCTCATCAAGAACTTCGCGGCCGACCCGAAGACCTGCCTGTTCGGCACGCTCTCGCTCTGGCAGGGCGTGGATGTCCCGGGCCCCAGCTGCCAACTGGTCGTCATGGACAAGATTCCGTTCCCGCGCCCGGACGATCCTCTGATGAGCGCCCGCCAGAAGGCCGTGGAGGACGCCGGCGGGAATGGCTTCATGGCGGTCGCCGCCACGCACGCCGCTCTGCTCATGGCCCAGGGCGCCGGTCGGCTCGTACGGGCGTCGGGGGACCGCGGCGTGGTCGCCGTCCTCGACCAGCGTCTGGCGACGGCCCGCTACGGCAGCTACCTAAAGGCCTCGCTGCCCGATTTCTGGTTCACGACGGACCGGAACCAGGTGCGGAAGTCGCTCGCGGCGATCGACGCGGCGGCCCAGCAGAGCGAAGAGGAGTGAGCCGCGGGTCGACCGGCGGTTAGCTGCCGACCGACCCCCGCGGGCACGAGTCCTTGGCCCCGCGGTTCGGCAACCGCCGCCGCTCCCGGACAGCGCAGGGCCCCGGAACCGGCGCAGGGGTCCCGGGGCCCGGTCAGAGGGCGGGCCTGTCGGCCCGGCCCGATGCGGGTGCGCGCTGTCAGACGCGCCGCAGTACGGCCACCACCTTGCCGAGGATGGTCGCGTCGTCGCCGGGGATCGGCTCGTAGGACGCGTTGTGCGGCAGGAGCCAGACGTGGCCGTCCTCGCGCTTGAAGCGCTTGACGGTGGCCTCGCCGTCGAGCATCGCGGCCACGATGTCGCCGTTCTCGGCGACCGGCTGGCGGCGCACCGTGACCCAGTCGCCGTCGCAGATCGCGGCCTCGATCATGGAGTCACCCACGACCTTCAGGACGAACAGCTCACCGTCGCCGACGAGCTGGCGGGGGAGGGGGAAGACATCCTCGACGGACTCCTCGGCGAGGATCGGGCCACCGGCCGCGATCCGGCCCACCAGCGGCACATAGGAGGCGGCGGGCTTGCCCGCGGTGTCCGTGGGCTGCACCGAGGCGGCCTGGTCGGAGCCGCGCACCTCGTAGGCGCGCGGGCGGTGGGGGTCGCGACGCAGGAAGCCCTTGCGCTCCAGTGCCATCAGCTGGTGTGCCACGGAGGACGTGCTGGAAAGGCCCACGGCCTGACCGATCTCCCGCATCGACGGCGGGTAGCCCCGTCGCTGCACGGAGTCCCGGATGACTTCGATCACTCGGCGCTGGCGGTCGGTGAGTCCCGAACTGTCCGCCCGGATGCCGGGAGGTCGGCCCGGCAGGGAGCGCTTGTGCCCCTCAGGGTTCGTGGCTTCGTTCATCGCATGCACCGGCTCCAGTCGGCCCTGGGAGCGGTCCTGGGCAGCGATGGCGGCACTGTCTGCGGTGGTGGTCACGTCGGCCCCTCTCGATGGTCTCCCTGCTGGACAACGGTAGTTGCTTTCGAAAGGTTGCGCCAAACACACGTTCGAGTGAAAAAACGTGAATTGCCGGACGCGGTCATGTGTCCGGGTGTATTGGCGGCCGTGCCACCTGGCGGGCAAAAGGGCCCATTGCTGTACTCTTCACCGCCGGGGTGATCACCTAGTGGACTGTGCCTCAGTCTGCCATCCGGCATTCCCCCGCCCCGGGGTCGGCCCTCATCTGTGCGGGAGTCCCACGTCCCCTCCTTGCGGCGCCCACGGTATCTCCGCATGTGCCGCGGCGATACGCCCGTGCATCACTGGATGTGGACGGGTCGCGGACGAAGCCGTCGGCAGGTGGTGTCCGTGGGGCGAACGGGCCGGTGCGGCAGGGGTCGTTGCGCGTCACCTGCTCCTATGTGTGCGACACGCGGGATGGGCCTGGATGTATGAGCCAATCCCCACATCTAGTGGTTGGATTGCAACAGCAGCCCAGAAGTTGTGGTCCCCCCGGTCTCGAGGCCCATGGTCATCGCCTATGCTTGGGGCTGCTTCGTGGGGCGAAAGATGCCCGGCGAGGCTATTGAGTCTGCTGTGAGGAGGGTTGTTTTTTCATGCACTGCCCCTTCTGCAGGCACCCCGACAGCCGGGTCGTGGACAGTCGTACGACCGACGACGGCACGTCGATCCGCAGGCGCCGCCAGTGCCCTGACTGCTCCCGTCGTTTCACGACCGTGGAGACGTGCTCGCTCATGGTGGTGAAGCGGTCCGGAGTCACCGAGCCCTTCAGCCGTACGAAGATCATCAACGGTGTTCGCAAGGCGTGCCAGGGGCGGCCCGTCACCGAGGATGCGCTCGCCCAGCTCGGCCAGCGGGTCGAGGAGGCGGTGCGAGCCACCGGAAGCGCCGAGCTGACCACCCACGACGTGGGGCTGGCCATACTCGGCCCGCTGCAGGAACTCGATCTCGTGGCCTACCTGCGGTTCGCCTCGGTCTACCGGGCGTTCGACTCGCTCGACGACTTCGAGGCGGCCATCGCGGAACTGAGGACACAGACGGGACCCCCCGCGACGGACGACCCGGACCGCGGGGACGCGGCCGCGGGGAGCCGGGAAGACGACCGCGGGCCCGGAGGGACCAAGCAGGTCCCCGAGCCCGCAGGCGCCGCCGACTGACCGGCGGGCCGGACCCGGAAGGCAGCTCCGGGACCCGGCCGGGCGGCGGCGTGAGCAGACCTGTTGCGGGCGTGTGAGTGGGCGTCCGCAGCATCAGACAGAACAACGTGCACCGGGAACAACGGGGCACTTCAGGGCGTTTTCGCCCGTACAGGGAGGCGGCATGACAGAGACGGCGAGCGGTCCGGCACGGAGTTCCCGCGCCAAGAGCGCCAAGGCGAGCAAGGGCCTGCGTGTCGAGCGCGTCCACACCACTCCCGGGGTCCACCCCTATGACGAGGTGGCCTGGGAGAGCCGTGACGTCGTCATGACCAACTGGCGCGACGGCTCGGTCAACTTCGAGCAGCGCGGCGTGGAGTTCCCCGACTTCTGGTCGGTGAACGCGGTCAACATCGTCACCAGCAAGTACTTCCGCGGTGCCGTGGGCACCCCGCAGCGCGAGACCAGCCTCAAGCAGCTGATCGACCGGATCGTGAAGACGTACCGGAAGGCCGGTGAGGACCACAAGTACTTCGCCTCGCCCGCCGACGCCGAGATCTTCGAGCACGAGCTCGCGTACGCCCTCCTGCACCAGATCTTCAGCTTCAACAGCCCGGTCTGGTTCAACGTCGGCACCAAGCAGCCCCAGCAGGTCTCCGCCTGTTTCATCCTGTCCGTCGACGACTCCATGGAGTCGATCCTCGACTGGTACAAGGAAGAGGGCATGATCTTCAAGGGCGGCTCCGGCGCCGGCCTGAACCTCTCCCGGATCCGCTCCTCCAAGGAGCTGCTGTCCTCCGGCGGCAACGCCTCCGGCCCGGTCTCCTTCATGCGCGGCGCCGACGCCTCCGCAGGAACGATCAAGTCCGGTGGCGCCACCCGCCGGGCCGCGAAGATGGTCGTTCTCGATGTGGACCACCCGGACATCGAGGACTTCATCGAGACCAAGGTCAAGGAAGAAGAGAAGATCCGCGTCCTGCGCGACGCCGGCTACGACATGGACCTGGGCGGCGACGACATCACGTCCGTCCAGTACCAGAACGCCAACAACTCGGTCCGCGTGAACGACGAGTTCATGAAGGCGGTCGACCAGGGCGGCCGGTTCGGGCTGCGCGGCCGGATGACCGGCGAGGTCATCGAGGAGGTCGACGCCAAGGCGCTCTTCCGTAAGATCGCCGAAGCCGCCTGGGCCTGCGCCGACCCCGGCATCCAGTACGACGACACCATCAACAACTGGCACACCTGCCCCGAGTCCGGCCGGATCACCGCGTCGAACCCGTGCAGCGAGTACATGCACCTGGACAACACGTCCTGCAACCTGGCCTCGCTGAACCTGATGAAGTTCCTGAAGGACGACGGCAAGGGCCACCAGTCCTTCGAGGCCGAGCGCTTCCAGAAGGTCGTCGAGCTGGTCATCACCGCGATGGACATCTCTATCTGCTTCGCGGACTTCCCGACCCAGAAGATCGGCGAGAACACGCGCGCGTTCCGCCAGCTCGGCATCGGCTACGCCAACCTCGGCGCCCTGCTGATGGCCACCGGCCACGCCTACGACTCCGACGGCGGCCGTGCCCTGGCGGGTGCCATCACCTCCCTGATGACGGGCACGGCGTACCGGCGCTCCGCCGAACTCGCCTCGGTCGTCGGCCCGTACGACGGCTACGCCCGCAACGCCGACGCCCACAAGCGCGTCATGAAGCAGCACTCGGACGCCAACGACAAGGCCGTCCGCATGGACGACCTGGACACCCCGGTGTGGGCCGCCGCCAGCGAGGCCTGGGGCGACGTCCTGCGCATCGGTGAGAAGAACGGATTCCGTAACTCCCAGGCGTCCGTGCTCGCCCCGACCGGAACCATCGGCCTGGCGATGTCCTGCGACACCACCGGTGTCGAGCCCGACCTCGCGCTGGTCAAGTTCAAGAAGCTGGTCGGCGGCGGCTCGATGCAGATCGTCAACGGCACCGTCCCGCAGGCCCTGCGCCGTCTGGGCTACCTGGAAGAGCAGATCGAGGCGATCGTCGCCCACATCGCCGACCACGGCAACGTGATCGACGCCCCCGGTCTCAAGCCCGAGCACTACGAGGTGTTCGACTGCGCCATGGGCGAGCGGGCCATCTCCCCGATGGGCCACGTCCGCATGATGGCCGCGATCCAGCCGTGGATCTCCGGCGCCATCTCCAAGACGGTCAACATGCCGGAGTCGGCGACCGTCGAGGAGGTCGAGGAGATCTACTTCGAGGCCTGGAAGCTCGGCGTCAAGGCGCTCGCGATCTACCGCGACAACTGCAAGGTCGGCCAGCCGCTCTCCGCCAAGACCAAGGAGAAGGAGAAGGCGGAGATCACCGAGAAGGCCGAGGAGACGATCCGTACCGCGGTCGAGAAGGTCGTCGAGTACCGCCCGGTCCGCAAGCGCCTGCCGAAGGGACGTCCCGGCATCACCACGTCCTTCACCGTCGGCGGCGCCGAGGGCTACATGACCGCCAACTCCTACCCGGACGACGGTCTCGGTGAGGTCTTCCTCAAGATGTCCAAGCAGGGCTCGACCCTCGCGGGCATGATGGACGCCTTCTCCATCGCGGTCTCCGTCGGCCTGCAGTACGGCGTGCCGCTGGAGACGTACGTCTCGAAGTTCACCAACATGCGCTTCGAGCCGGCCGGTATGACGGACGACCCGGACGTGCGGATGGCGCAGTCGATCGTCGACTACATCTTCCGCCGCCTGGCGCTGGACTTCCTGCCCTTCGAGACGCGCTCCGCGCTCGGGATCCACTCCGCCGAGGAGCGTCAGCGCCACCTCGAGACCGGTTCTTACGAGCCGTCCGAGGACGAGGTCGACGTCGAGGGCCTGGCCCAGTCGGCGCCGCGCGCCCAGGAGCTGAAGGCCGTGTCCGTCCCGAAGGCCGAGGAGGCGGTCAAGCCCGCCCCGCAGCAGGCCCACACCAGCGCCGAGCTGGTGGAGATGCAGCTGGGCATCCAGGCCGACGCCCCGCTGTGCTTCTCGTGCGGTACGAAGATGCAGCGCGCCGGTTCCTGCTACATCTGCGAGGGCTGCGGCTCGACCAGCGGCTGCAGCTGACGCCGAGCACCTGAGCCGATGACGGAGGGGCACCGCCCGCGGGCGGTGCCCCTCTCGTCGTACGCGCCTGGTCCGGGGTGTGTCAGGAACGGCGTACGGCGCCCATCGTCCTGGTGAAGTCCACCGGGTCACCCTCGAAACCACGAACCCCGGCGTGGAAGGCCCACGGCCCCGAGCCCTCCCGGGCGAACTCCGCCACGGTCGCCGCCGTCGCCCCCAGGACACCGCCGAAGTCGTCCTCCGCCAGGACGGTGTACCCCTCGCGGATACGCAGTCCGGGGTTGCGCACGCTGACGAAGGTGCGCTCCGCCGGCTGCTGCTGGATGACGACACCGACGACCACGCGCGCGTAGCGCACGTCGAGGCGGTCGAGTTCCAGCGTCATGACTTCGTCGTAGCCGAAGCCCTGGCCGTCCTTGCTGTCCCTGTTCAGCGTGATGGTGCCGTCCGGGGAGCGGCTGTCGAAGTGCACCACGTACGCGGGGGCGCCGTGTGGATCCTCCGCCAGGTAGGTCGCGGCGATCAGGTCCAGGTCGGTGGACGGCTGCCCCGCCTGGCTGGGATCCCACCGCACCGCGACCTCGACCTTGCGAAGCCCCTTGTTGAGCCCGTCCACCAGAGTCCCCTTCCCCGTACCGACCGGTCCGCCGGCCCCAACTGCCGGGCGGGCATGACTGTTTGTCCATCCTGCCACGCGCGCGGGTGCCCGCGGGGAGGAGCGGTCCAGTGGGGAGTGACCGACGCCACGCCCGGTGGCCTTACCATGGCGCGGTGCTGGTCAAGTGGATTCGCTGCACCGTGGTGGACCGCCGCGGTTTCGAGCGGGGGCAGCGGAAGTGGGCGGGGCTTCTGGGGGAGCCGGGGTTTCGCGGGCAGGGGGGTGGCTGGAGCCGGGGGCGACCGGACGTGGCACACATTTTCGCGTTCTGGGAGAGTCGCGCCTTCTACGACTCCTTCATGGCGCGGTCCCATGACCGGCTCGCATCGGCCCAGGCGGGCACGTTCAAGGACGTCCAGGTCAGGCTGTTCGACTACCGCTTCGATGTGAAGACCGGTTTCGAACCGCGATTCACGGACGCCGACCTGCTCAGAGTCGCGCTCTGCCGTGTCCACGAGGAGCGGGCCGAGCACTTCGTGCTGATGCAGGAGAAGGTCTGGAACCCGGCGATGGCCGGCTCGCCCGGCATGGTCCGCGGGCTGTTCGGCGAGGCACCGGGGAACGAGTTCCTCGTGCTGTCGATGTGGCGCTCGGCCGCCGAGCACGGCAAGTACCGCACGGAGCGTGTGGAGCGGCTCGCCCTGAGGGCCCAGACGGAGGCGGACGTGGCGGCGCTCACCGGGGACGTCGTGGACATGGAGTCGAGCTGGACGGTGTGATCTGTTCGGGGCGGTCTGGGGAGTGGAACCTGCACTGGGCGATCCGGCGAGTGCGATCGGCATGGTGCGAACTGGATGGTGTGAGGACGAGCAATGACCTCCGGCGGGGAGGCCGAGAAGGCCGGACGGAGCCGTTCCGACCGGACAAACGTGCGATCAGAGTGATCTGTGGTGCAAGATTGGTGTGACCTACGCTCTATGGGGGCGGTGGGAGTGCTCCCCGGGCCCTCACCCGATCTAGGGTCTTGGCATGGCACGACCACGGCGCATCGTCCTTGTCCGGCACGGCGAGTCAACGGGCAATGTTGATGACTCCGTCTACGAGCGCGAACCCGACCACGCCCTGGCGCTGACCGTGCGCGGCCGACGGCAGGCGGAGGCGACGGGGGAGGAGCTGCGCGAGCTGTTCGGCGACGAGCGCGTCAGCGTCTACGTCTCCCCGTACCGCCGAACGCACGAGACCCTGCGCGCGTTCCACCTGGACGCCGGTCGGATACGGGTGCGCGAGGAGCCCAGGCTGCGTGAGCAGGACTGGGGCAACTGGCAGGACCGGGACGAGGTCCGCCTCCAGAAGGCCTATCGGGACGCCTACGGCCACTTCTTCTACCGTTTCGCCCAGGGTGAGTCCGGCGCCGACGTCTACGACCGGGTCGGAGGCTTCCTGGAGAGTCTCTTCCGCAGCTTCGAGGACCCGGACCACCCGCCGAACGTCCTGATCGTCACCCACGGACTGGCCATGCGGCTGTTCTGCATGCGGTGGTTCCACTGGACGGTGGCGGAGTTCGAGTCGCTGTCGAACCCGGGGAACGGCGAGGTGCGCATGCTCGTTCTGGGGGACGACGGCAAGTACACGCTCGACCGGCCCTTCGACCGCTGGCGAGAACCCGAGCCGTACGAGATCACCGGATAGAGTGGCAGGGCGATGACCGCTGATTCCTCCCCCGACGCGCGCCTGGACCGCGCCCTGGCCTGTCTGCGCGGACTGTCCGTGGGGGACGCTCTGGGCTCCCAGTACTTCGTGCCCGTCAACTATCCGTTGCTGAAGCGCCGCGAGGTGCCGTCCGGGATCTGGCAGTGGACGGACGACACGGAGATGGCCGGCTCGGTCGTCGCCGTCCTGGCCGCCCACCACCGCATCGACCAGGACGCCCTGGCCCTCTCCTTCGCCGAGCACCACGACTTCGACCGGGGCTACGGCCCCGCAGTCAATCGCCTCTTGCGTCTCGTCCGGGAGGGCGGCGACTGGCGGGAGCTCGCCGCCGCGCTCTTCAAGGGACAGGGATCCTGGGGCAACGGCGCGGCGATGCGGATCGCCCCGCTGGGCGCCTGGTACGCCGGCGATCCGGAGCAGGCGACGCATCAGGCGGAGATCTCGGCCTACACCACTCATCAGCACCGTGAGGCGGTTGTCGGGGCCATGGCCGTCGCCGCAGCGGCCGCGTTCGCCGGAGCTCCCGACGGACCGCCCAGTGCCGAAGCACTCCTCGACGGGGTCATCGACCTGGTGCCGAAGAGCGCCGTGGGTGCGGGACTGCGCCGAGCCCGGGACATGCTCGACTACGGCGACCCGGGCACGGTCGCGGCGGTGCTGGGGTGTGGGCGGCGTACGACCGCTCACGACACCGTGCCCTTCGCCCTCTGGTCGGCCGCCAGGAGCCTCGGCGACTACGAGCAGGCGTTCTGGACGACGGCCCAGGTGGGCGGGGACGTCGACACCACGTGCGCCATCGTCGGCGGCGTGATCGCCGCGGGGAAGGCGGGGGCCCCGCCGGCCGACTGGGTCGAGCGGACCGAGCCTCTTCCTGGCTGGGTGCCCACGTCCGTCTGAAGGCCGGGGATTCCGCCCGCCGAAACTCTCCGTACACGTAGGGAACTCTTCGTAGGCGTTGGGAACTCTCCGTAATCAGTCGCTCGTTGTGCTGGTAACCGCGGTGCGAACTATTGAGGTGCGCATGCGCCGGACATCCGTGTGAGCGTGCAGGAGGGGGGTGCCATGGAGGCTCTCTTCGCCGTTCTCATCCGCTGGTGGGGCGCTGTCGTGTCCCGTGCCGGACCCGCGCGGCCGGGGCCGCTGTTCACCACGTCCCTGGTTCCCCGCGTGAGGCCTCTCGTTCCCTGCATGGGGCGCGGCCGTCCGCCAGCGGTCGTGGACCGGCGCGACGGCCGCCGACGAGCCTGTGTCGTGCCCGTCGACGTGCCGTCGAAGCCGGTTCGTGGCGCCCGGGGGTCAGCCGAGCCCTGGTCCGGCCGAGCCGGACAGTGCCTCCAGATCGCTCTTGCGGACCCGGATCACCAGCCAGGCCGTCGCCAGCGCGAGGAGGGCCATCGCGGCGGCCGGGATGAAGGCCGTCGAGATTCCCTGGGCCAGCACTTCGTGTCCCCACGGGGCGGGCAGCTGCTGCGTTCTGGCGAACTCGGCCTTCTGCTCCGCGGATCCGTCGGCCATGAACTTCGGAAGCTGCTTCTCCGCCTCGTCCTTGGTCGCCGTGCCGAAGACCGTCGTCAGGATGGACAGACCGAGCGACCCGCCCACCTGCTGCGTCGTGTTGAGCAGCCCGGATGCCGCACCCGCCTCGTGCGGGGCGACCCCGGAGACGGCGGTGAGGGTGAGCGTCACGAAGTTCAGCCCCATGCCGAAGCCGAACACCAGCATCGGGCCGAGGATCCCGCCGACGTACGAGCTGTCGGAGCTGATGAGCGCCTGCCAGGCCAGTCCGGTCATGGCGAGCGCGGAGCCCACGAGCATGAAGGGCTTGGGGCCCAACACGGGCAGGAACCGCTGCGACAGACCGGCGCCGAGTGCGATCACGACCGTCACGGGCAGGAAGGCGAGCCCTGCCTCGATGGGGGTGTAACCGAGCACGTTCTGCACGAACAGCACGATGTAGAAGAACATGCCGAACATCGCCGCGGCCAGGCTCAGCATGATCACGTAAGTGCCCGAGCGGTTGCGGTCGGCGAACATCCGCAGCGGGGTGATCGGTTCCTTGGCCCGGGACTCGATGATCGCGAAGGCCAGCAGCAGCACCACGGCGGCGGCGAAGGACCCGATGGTGAGGCTGTCCCGCCACCCCTCGTCCGCAGCGCGGATGAAGCCGTACACGAGCGACGCCATGCCCGCGGTCGAGGTCACCGCACCCGCGATGTCGAAGCGGCCGGTGTGCCGCTCGGACTCACTGATGTACAGCGGGGTGAGCACGGCTATCAGCACGCCGATCGGCACGTTCACGAAGAGCACCCAGCGCCAGTCGAGCCACTCGGTGAGCATGCCGCCCGCGAGCAGGCCGATGGCGCCGCCGCCCGCGGAGACCGCGGCGAAGACGCCGAAGGCCCGGTTGCGCTCAGGCCCCTCGGGGAACGTGGTGGTGATGAGCGCCAGCGAGGTGGGCGAGGCGATCGCGCCTCCCACGCCCTGCAAGACCCGGGCGGCCAGCAACTGCCAGGGCTCCTGGGCCAGCCCACCGAGCAGCGAGGCGAAGGTGAACAACAGGATGCCGGTCATGAAGACCCGGCGCCGTCCGAGGATGTCTCCTGCGCGCCCGCCGAGGAGCAGCAGGCCACCGAAGGTGAGCGTGTAGGAGCTGACGACCCAGGTGAGGTCGGTGGTGCTGAACTCGAGCGCTTCTTGAATGTGCGGGAGTGCGATGTTCACAATCGTCGCGTCGAGTACCACCATGAGTTGGCAGGCCGCGATGACGGTGAGCGCGATGCCGGGGCGTCCCTCCCGGCGTGCCGCGCCTGGCTTGTGATCTTGGAGCAATGGAGAGGTTGTCACTATGGGTCCCCCACGAGTGCGTTAGTGAACGCTGGCGTTCACTGCCGCGTCCACGGTAGTGAGCCTCCGACAGTGAACGCAAGCGTTCACTTACGACGTCGTCGTTCGGTACGTCCCCCTCGTGTGGCCGTCCGGCGCGTCTCCCATCCCCGAAATGCCCGCTTACTCTGCTCGTTGGAGAGAGTCAGATGGTTACCCCCAGCTGGGCGGATGCTCCCGCTCGGACGGCCGCCCGTCGCCGCGGCGCGGTGCTCGAACGCGCGATCCTCGAAGCCGCCCTCGATCAGCTCAGCACCGTCGGCTGGAACGGTCTGACGATGGAGGGCGTCGCAGCCGGCGCCCAGACCGGCAAGGCCGCGGTCTACCGGCGTTGGCCGTCCAAGGAGGATCTCGTCGCCGACGCCTTGCGTGCCGGACTGCCGGAGTTCGACGCCACCCCGGATGAAGGGAGCGTGCGAGACGACCTCTTGGCGCTCTGCCTCCGAGCCCGCGACGCGATGTTCTCCCGCCCGGGTTCCGCGCTTCGCTCGGTGATTCACGAGTGCGACACGGCGCAGGCCGAACGCTTCCATGCCGTGATCTTCGCGGGGGTCGTGGAACCCACGATGAGGATGTTGCGGGAGGTTGTCGACCGAGGTGTCCAGCGAGGTGAGGTACGCCCGGAAGCTGCGAACGGCTATGTCTACGACGCCATACCGGCGATGATGATGTACCGCTCCAAGATGTGCGGCTGTGAATGGAAGGATCGTGAAGTCGAGGAGATGATCGACCAGTTGATGGTTCCGCTGCTGCGACCGCACGGTTCCTGACACCGCGGACGTGACGGCTGAGGCTCCCGCCGAACAGTCAGCACGATCCCCTTGAGAGGCGCGCCAAACGTCCCTCGGGCGACGCACGGGGCTCCCCTCGTAGGGCCCGCAGATCTGCTGATGGACGACGCGGTTCCTTCGTGTCGACAGGCGCCCGGCGGGGGCTCGTGAGGGAGGTGTGTCGGCTGTCGCGGACCGGGGTGTCGCGGACGCTTCAGGGCGGCGTAATCTAGGTGCGCCATGCCGTACGAACCACCTACTCACACCGTCGAGCGCTCCCTTCGAGCCACGACCGGAGCGAAGATCGTTGCAGGTGTCGACGAGGTGGGGCGCGGCGCGTGGGCCGGTCCCGTCACCGTCTGCGCGGCGATCACCGGACTGCGCCGTCCGCCCGAGGGGCTCACGGACTCCAAGCTGCTCACCATCAAGCGACGCACGGCCCTCGCCGAGGAACTGCGGAGCTGGGTGACGTCGTACGCCCTGGGGCACGCCTCACCGGAGGAGATAGACGCGCTGGGTATGACAGCCGCACTGCGGCTCGCGGCGGTGCGTGCGCTGGACGCTCTGCCGGTACGTCCCGAAGCGGTCATCCTCGACGGCAAGCACGACTACCTCGGCACCCCCTGGCGGGTCCGAACGGTGATCAAGGGTGACCAGTCCTGCGTGGCGGTCGCGGCGGCCTCGGTGATCGCCAAGGTCCAGCGCGACAAAATGATGGCCGAACTGGGTATCGACCATGCAGACTTCGGTTTTGCGGACAACGCCGGGTATCCATCACCTGTGCACAAGGCCGCACTGGCGGAGCGGGGCCCCACCCCCTACCACCGGTTGTCGTGGGCGTATCTTGATGCGTTGCCCCAGTGGCGGCACCTCAAGAAGGTCCGCAGTTGGGCGGACGGAAGTGTTCCGGAGATCGAGGGGCAGCTCGGCTTCGATTTCTGACGGTTTCGTTCGCGCACGCGCGCCACCCGCCGACGCGGGCCGTACTAGCGTTTGATAAATATCAACTCATGCCTCTCATTCCCGAGGAGCCTCAGATTCACGAGAGTGCCCAGGGTCCCCGCGCCACTCCGGCCAGTGGCCGTACCGCGCCGACCCCCCGTCCCGTACCCGGCCCCCGTCCCGCGGCTCCGTCGCGTCCCGGTCGCCCCGGCCCTCTCCGGCCGGCACCGCCGGTGCAACGCACGCCGCGCGAGGTGGCCGCCAAGCCCGCTCCGTCGGGCCCTGCCGCCGGTGCCGCCGCTCCGGCCACCCCGCAGATCCAGCTGATCCCGGCTTCCGCCGAGGGGGCGCTCGACGCCGCCGAGGAGGCCGTGGACCTGCTGCTGGACTCCGGTCGTGCTCCCGGCGACATCCTGGTACTCACCACCGGGGAGCAGCACCCGTGGGCCGCCCACGAGCTGTCCTTCGGTGAAACCTCCTACTGGGCCCAGCACGACGCGGCCGACGACGTCTTCTACACCGACGCCACCATCGCGGCCCGCGCCGCGTCCCGTCCGGTGGTCGTGGTCGCCGTCAACGGTGGTCCCGAGACCGCGGCTGTGAGCGCCCTGTCCCTGGCCCACACCCGGGCCGGCGCCCTGCTGATCGTCTGCGGCGACCCGCAGCGCATCAACTCGGTGCTGGGCGCGGGCGTCTGAGCCGAAGCCGTGGCGCCCGCCGGAGCGCCGGGGGTGACTCCCAGCGCCGCTGCGGCGGCGCTTCATGGCGGGCGGCTCCCCGTGCCCTCAGTGCGAGATGCCGTGCCCGGGTGACGGCCTCGCCCGGCGCAGGGGTGTCCTTTGCCCCGCGGCGGGCCGCCGTGCATGTGGCTCGGATGGAGCGGCGCTCGGAGAGCTCGTTCCTTCCGCCCCCGTGGGAATCATGGGTGCCGTGCGTCAACGAAAGATCGGTCCCGGGGGGCCGCACCGAGCGGCCTGTCCGGGACTCAGCGTGCCGCCGCCGCGCGGCGCAAAACCTCGGAGGCGCCCCCGGTGCGCGGCATGGGGGGTGGTGCCTCCGACGTGGCGAACGGCTCCGGCGCCGAGGCCGAGTGGGGGCGGCGTCCGCCGCGGCCCTCGCCGAGAACCTGCCAGCCGTCACGGGTCAGCGTGATGTACGCCCCGCAGCGCAGCCCGTGCAAGGTGCACGCGTCGCGCAGACCCCACATCCATGCACCGTCCTCCTCCGTCCAACGCGCGTCGCCCTCGCGGCAGTAGAGCAGTACAGCGGTGCGCACCGGCGTGCGGCGGCGCAGGTCGTGCGGGATCACCCGGCGCAGTTGCGCGAGCAGCGCGTTGCGGAGCATCCAGCCGTCCGCCGGGGCCGGACGGCGCACGAACGACGCGCTCGCCCGCAGCCGCTCGTCCGGGTCGAGCACGGCGACCACAGCGGTCGTCGGCTGCGGGTGGTGGCGAGAGTGCAGTCCGCTGACGATCTCGCGGGGATTGCGCAGGAGTGGGATCCCGGCGGCGGCCCATTCCGCGGGTTCGAGCAGGCGGTTGGCGGCAGCGACGGACGTCGACGCCGCTGCCGAGGCCGGAGCGAATCCGAAGGTCACGGTCCTCCCTTCGGCTACGCGCCCACACTGCGGGCGGGGTCGGATTCTGGGAGCGCGCACCGCGGCAAAGCCCTGCCGGAGCGGCGGACGAGCCGTGCGGGAGCGGACCTCAATTCTTCCTGTCGAACTTGAATGCGGCAACGAGCAATTGAGGCAGCCGACCGTTATCAGATGATGCGCGGCTAATATCCTCACGGCGTGTGTCACCGGACCACCCACGGGGCGTTCGAGCACGACACGTGCGTACGCCTCGGAAGGGTGCCGCGTCCAGGGTGTGCCGGGCAACCGCCCCGAGGCCGGGTCCGCCGTCAGCCTTGCACGGCCAGCACCAGTGGCAACACCCCCTGTGCGCCGGAGCGACGGAGCATGCGGGCCGCAACGGCCAAGGTCCAGCCGGTCTCCGTGTAGTCGTCCACCAAGAGGACCGGGCCCTGGGCCCCGGCGAGAGCGGACGCCAGGGCGGGCGGCACGGTCAGCGCCCCGTCGAGCGCCTTCAGCCGCTGTGCGCTGTTGCTCCGGGAACCCGGGTGGGCATCGCCGGTGTACTCGACGGCGCCCAGCAGCGGCAGCCGGCCGACCTCGGCGATGTGCGCCGCCAGGGAGTTGATCAGCTGAGGCCGCGCGCGTGAGGCGACGGTGACGACGCCGGCCGGGCGCAATCGGCCTTCCGGTGCGCCTGCCGCCCAGCCGTCGGGGCCCTTGGCCCAGTCGGCCAGTACGTCCACCACTGCCCTGGCCACGTCGTCGGGCACGGGGTGGTCGGGCGTCTGGGGCGCGAACATGGGCCGTAGCCGATTGCCCCACCCGATGTCCGACAGGCGTCCCAACGCGCGTCCTGACGCGGCCTGTTCGCCCACGGGGATGCGTCCCTTGAGATCCACTCCGATCGCCGGGAGCCCGGTGGGCCACATGCGCCTGGGCTCCACTTCGACGCCTGCCCGGCCCAGGTCCACGCGTGCGGCGTCGAGCGCCTCCTCGGACATGTCGGCCGTGAAGCGCGCGCCGGCGCAGTTGTCACAGCGCCCGCACGGCTTGGCCGCCTCGTCGTCCAGCTGGCGCTGCAGGAACTCCATACGGCAGTCCGTCGTCGACGCGTAGGCGCGCATGGCCTGCTGCTCGGCCTCGCGCTGCCGCGCCACCCACGCGTACCGCTCGGCGTCGTACGCCCACTGCTGACCGGTGGCGATCCAGCCGCCCTTGACCCGCTTGACCGCCCCGTCCACATCGAGGACCTTGAGCATGGTCTCGAGGCGCGAGCGACGCAGTTCCACCAAGGGCTCCAGGGCAGGAAGCGACAACGGCTTCTCCGCGTGCGCGAGCAGGTCGAGCGTGCGGCGCACCAGCTCTTCCGGGGGAAAGGCGAGCGACGCGAAGTACTTCCAGATCGCCTCGTCCTCCTTGCCCGGGAGCAGGAGCACCTCGGCATGCTCCACACCGCGTCCCGCGCGGCCGACCTGCTGGTAGTAGGCGATGGGGGAGGAGGGCGAGCCCAGGTGCACCACGAAGCCGAGGTCGGGCTTGTCGAAGCCCATGCCGAGCGCCGAGGTGGCGACCAGCGCTTTCACCTTGTTGCCGAGCAGATCCTCTTCGGCCTGCTGGCGGTCGGCGTTCTCCGTCTTGCCCGTGTACGACGAGACCGTGTGGCCGCGCTGCCGGAGGAAGGCGGTGACCTCTTCGGCGGCGGCCACGGTGAGGGTGTAGATGATTCCGGACCCCGGCAGTTCGTCGAGGTGCTCGGCGAGCCAGGCCATCCGGTGGGCGGCGTCGGGCAGGCGCAGCACGCTCAGGCTCAGGCTGTCACGGTCCAGCGGTCCCCGGAGCACGAGGGCGTCCGAGCTGCCGCCGGTGCCGAGCTGCTCCGCGACATCGGCGGTCACGCGCGCGTTGGCCGTGGCGGTGGTGGCGAGCACCGGCACACCGGGGGGGAGATCGGCGAGCATGGTGCGCAGCCTGCGGTAGTCCGGCCGGAAGTCGTGGCCCCAGTCGGAGATGCAATGGGCCTCGTCCACGACCAGGAGCCCGGTGGCGGCCGAGAGCCGGGGGAGCACTTGGTCCCGGAAGTCCGGGTTGTTGAGCCGTTCAGGGCTGACCAGCAGGACGTCGACGTCGCCCGCGGCGATCTCGTCCTGGACGGCGTCCCACTCCTCGGTGTTGGAGGAGTTGATCGTCCGGGCATGGATGCCGGCCCGAGCCGCGGCCTCGACCTGGTTCCGCATGAGCGCGAGCAGCGGGGACACGATCACGGTGGGGCCGCTGCCCCGTGCCCGCAGCAGCGAGGTTGCCACGAAGTACACGGCGGACTTGCCCCAGCCCGTGCGCTGGACGACAAGGGCGCGGCGTCTGTCGGCGACCAGCGCCTCGATCGCCAGCCACTGGTCCTCGCGCAGCCGTGCCTCTCCCGAGACGTCCCCGACGAGTCGGGTGAGGACCGCGTCGGCCGCCGCCCGGAGTTCCGCGTTGCTCGTGTGCTCCATGCGTTCCATACAACAGGACGGCACTGACATCCGGAGCCGCGCGGCGGGACCTGTGGACGCGGTGGCCGCGGGTGACGTGTTCCTGACCGAACTTATCCACAGGCTTAAGTGGAGGTTCGCATTCCGCGAGATCGTCTTCGCATGACGAACCACAGCGAAGCGACCGGATCCTCTGAGAACAGCGACATCACCGGCCCCGAGACGCAGAGCGGGCACCAGCCCGATGAACAGAAGAACAAAGGGAGCGACCCGGCCGGGCTGCACACCTCCGGCCCGCCGTACGACAGCCACGGCGGCGCGCACCAGGTCACCCTGCGCACGCCGGCCGAGCTGGCCGATGCCCTGCCCTACCTGCTCGGATACCGCCCCGAGGACAGCATCGTCCTGGTCGCTCTCCACGAAAGCGACGGACGCGGACGCTTCGGGGGCCGGGCCCGGCTCGGCATCCCGGCGAGCGCGGACGACTGGCCCTCAGCAGCCCGGCAACTGTCCCACGGCCTCGTGACGGGCAGCGAACGCCGAGGGGCGCGGCCGGAATCGATGGTCGCCTTCCTGTGCCAGGAGCCGGAAAAGGGACAGACCGGCCGACAGGTGATGGAGCGGCTGAGGCCCCTAGCCCAAAGGCTGCGCGTCGAGTGCGGTTCCCTTGACGTGGTGGTCGTCGAGGCACTGTGCATCTCGGATGGCCGCTACTGGTCGTACTGCTGCGACAACCAGGTCTGTTGCTCCCCCGAGGGAGCCCCCATGGGCCTGCCCGGAACCTCTGTGCTGGCGGCGGCGGCCACCTACGCCGGTATCCAGGTGCGCGGCACGCTTCGGGAGCTCAGGGCTCGCTTGCTCCCCTGGGAGAACGCGGCTGCCCTCGAACAGGAGGCCGCCCTGGACACTGCCAGCATGGCGCTGGTGCCGAAGATCCTGGACGACACAGGCCGCGCCGCCGTGGCCGACGAGACGATGGAGCTGGCCGGAAGGATCCTGGACCGCTTCGCCGAGGTCCAGCCGGTCTCCGGTGTGCTCCTGGCCGATCTCCGTGACGACGAACTGCTCGGGTGCGACGAGGCCGCCCGGCTGATCCTCGGTCTGCAGGACCGCGCGACCCGCGACCGCGCGGCCGCATGGATGGAGGGTGAGGAAGCCGGACGAGCCCTTCGCCTCTGGCGGACCCTGGCCCGCCGCTGCGTCGGGCCCTACGGCGAACATGCCGCGGCTCCGCTCACCCTCGCCGGCTGGGTCGCCTGGTCCACCGGCGACGAACTGGAAGCCCGAGAGGCCCTAGCCATGGCCCTGGGAGCCGACCCCGATTATCTCTTCGCCCGCCTTCTGCACCAGGCCTGCAACGAAGGCTTCGATCCGGAGACGATCCGCCGGTGCCTTCGCGCTGAGCAGTCAGGGGGCAGGGGCGTCACCTCGCCGGCAGCGGTGGGCGGGGGTGTCACCTCGTCGGCAGCGGTGGCGCCCGAGACCGAGTCGCAGGGCACACCCTCGCCGTCGGCGGCGGCCGCGTTGCCCCGCCGTCGCCGTCGCTCCCGCGGCCCTGCGGGCACCACCCGCCCTGCCGGCACCACCTGCTCTGCCGGGGCCACCCGCCCTGCGGGCACCACCCGCCCCACAGGCACCGCAAGCCCTACGGGCGCTCCCGAAACCGGTCTGCGCCCGGGCCGTGCGTCATCGGCCGGTACCGCGCGGCCGGGCAGCGGACGAACGGGCGGGACGCGTTCGCGAACGTCGAAGAAAGCAGCCACCCCCAGCACGGACCGCGGCGACGGCGGCTTGCAGCCCGGTCAACCCGCGAGCGGTGAGGAGTGAGCTCGGCCGGGCGGCCCCAGGTGCACAAGCCGGGGGCGCGGGCGTGACCCGGAAGCCGCTCGCGGCGTTCACTCGAGTGGCGGTACGGCTGGACGGGCCGTCCGGCCGCACTGCCTCTGCCCCGCGGAGCCCTCCGGCACCAGGGCAGCACCCGATCTTGGCGCACCGAGCGCAGAGGAAGCCTCTTCATGCAACAGCCGACTCCGCCTGCCGCCGACGACCGCCGCCCGCAGGGTGAGCCTCCGCTGCCCCTCGGGCCGGGGGTCGGCCCGCCCGGGGCCCGGGTATCACGTGTAGGAGGCCAGGGTGTGCCTGCCCAGCCGGTGGCACGTCTCGACGGCTTCGGGCCGAGATTCCCCGGCAGCACGCCGTACGCGCCCGCGTCCCTCACTGCCCCCACCGGCACCGGCTCGCGCCCGCCCTCGTCGTCGAGTTCAGGCCTGCCGTCTCCCCGAGGGCCGGCTCAGAACCGCCGCTCAGGTGCGGGCCCGGGGTGTGGCCCGCCCTCGCCGTCCTTCACTCAAGGGCGGGCACCGTCATCCACGGGCCGCTCGTCCGTACCCCCGCCCCGGGGCGCCACGATCCCCGGACTGCGCTGGTCCGCCGACCTCCCATCCGTCCACACCGCGATGCTCTGTGTCGCCCTCCCCGGCCTCGTCATCTCGACCGAGGAGGGGCAGATGACCGGACACGGACTGGAGGGTTTCTACCGGGCCGGCCGTCGCGTGCTCTCAAGGTGCGAGATCCGCGTCGCCGGACGAGAGCCCCTCGCGGTTCAAGCCCGCATGGTCTCGGCCGACCGTGCCCGGTTCGTGGGCACTCTCCGCACGTCACCACAGACGGGGCCGGACCCCGACGTGATGGTGGAGCGCAACCGCTTCGCCGATGGCACTGAGCGGATCACCCTGCTCAGTGCGGCTCCCCGCCCCCTGAAGCTGCCGGTCGAGATCGTCCTGGGCACTGACCTGGCCGACCTCGGAGCGATCGCCTCCGGCCACGCAGGACCCGACCTCCCCGCAAGCGTTCACGGCTCCGGCCTGCGCTGGTCCTGCTCCACCGGCAACGCCTCCGTCACGGCCGAACCGCCCCCCTCGGACTCCCTGGCCTCAGCCGGGCTGCTGCGATGGGAACTCGATCTGCCGCCCGGTGGCAGCAGAACCATCGAACTACGGGTGCGGCCGGCGGGGGCGGGCCCGCTCCGAGCCGTGGGACGCACGGCGACCAGCCCACTGGCCGTCGCGCGTGCGGAGGGGGACGACCCGAGAGTCCCTGCCCTGCTGCGGACGAGCATCGAGGACCTCCAGGCCCTCCTCCTGCGCGATTCCGCGAACCCCGCCGACACCCACCTCGCGGCCGGAGCGCCCTGGCGCTGCGGCATGGCTCCCGCCGACGCGCTCGTCGCCGCCCGGATGGCGCTGCCGCTGGGCACCGGCCTTGCCGCGGGAACGCTGCGGATCCTCGCCCGGACCCAACTCCCCGGTTCGGGAAGGCAGTCCGGAATGATCCCCGGCCCCAGACGAGACGCCGGGCCGCACCTGCCGCCACTGTGCACCGGCACGGAGGCCACGCTGCTCTTCCCCGTCCTGCTCGCCGAGGCGCGACGTTGGGGGCTCCCCGACGAGGAGACGGAAGAGCTCCTGCCCACCGCCGAGCGCTGCCTGGCCTGGTTGCGCACCACCGTGGGCGACGGAACCTATCTGCATGACCCGGACCCCGGCGGACCCGTCCGCTGCGAGACGCAGGCCCACGCCCACCGTGCCGCGCTGCTGGGAGCCGACCTGCTCGAAGCCTGTGGCAGAGAAGGGGGAGCGGCCCTTCGGGAGTGGGCGCAGACCTTACGGACCGCATTCCGCACGCACTTCTGGGTCGCGGACCGTGGGGGCGGCCGGCCCGCGGCGGCATGTGCGCCGGACGGCAGTCCGGTGCCGCATCTCGGAGCGGCCGCCGTGCACCTCCTCGACACGGGCCTGCTGGGTGGGGGCGAGTGGGCGCCCGGCCTGCTCGACAAGGTTCGGACCGAGCACCTCGCCCGGCTGCTGGGCAGCCCGGCCATGGACTCGGGGTGGGGGCTGCGGGGACTGGGCGCGAAGGAGGCGGGGTTCAACCCGTTCGGCCACCGCGCGGGAGCAGTACGGACCCAGGAGACAGCCCTGGCCGTCGCCGGTCTGGCCGCCGCGGGTCATGAGAGGGAAGCCGGCTCTCTGCTGCGCGGGGTCCTCGCGGCGGCCGAGACCTTCGCCCACCGGCTGCCCGAGATGTACGCGGGGGAACAGCGGACGGAAGGGAGTGCTCCGCTCCCGCATCCGGCGGCCTGTCGTCCCGCGGCCACAGCGGCGGCTGCGGGGGTCCTGTTGCTGACCACCCTCGCCGGCATCCGTCCCGATGTCCCGGCCGGGACGGTCACCCTGCGCCCCGTGCGCAGCGCGCCCCTCGGGGAGATCGGTCTCATGGGACTGCGGGTGGCGGGTGCCCCGTTCTCGGTACGGGTCGGCCGACTGGGCCTCGCCGTGGTCGAGGAGGCGGCCGACGGGCTGCAACTGGGCGTGTGACGTGCGGCGACGGGCCGTTTCGGGGCCGTTTGGCAGGCGGCGGAGTCCATAACCGGACCGAAGTGGATCACTAGACGGACGGACCGGTGAAGGGAGTGTTTATCGTCAAGCAGACGACTATGATCGCCGCATGCCCTACGACCCGTCAGCGTTTCCGCCCTTCGCCGTCACCGTGGACCTGGTCGTGCTGACCGTGCGCCGCCATGCCCTCTGTGCGCTGGCGGTACGCAGGGGCGAACCGCCGTTCCAGGGGCGCTGGGCACTGCCCGGGGGTTTCGTGAGGGCGGACGAAGACCTGGCGCAGGCCGCGGCGCGCGAGCTGGCCGAGGAGACAGGGCTGCGGGTCCACGATCCGTCCGCCCCGGCCCAGGACAACGGCGCACACCTGGAACAGCTCGCCACCTACGGGGATCCCAAGCGGGACCCCAGGATGCGGGTCGTGAGCGTCGCCCACCTCGCTCTCGCCCCGGACCTGCCCGCGCCCAGGGCAGGCGGAGACGCCAGCAACGCGCGCTGGGCCCCGGTCGAGGAGCTGCTGCTGCAGGGCGGTTACGGGCGTGATGCAGAGCCGGTCGCGCCACTCGCCTTCGACCACGCGCAGATCCTGGCGGACGGAGTGGAACGCGCCCGTTCCAAGATCGAGTACTCGTCTCTGGCCACCGCCTTCTGCCCGCCCGAGTTCACTGTCGGGGAGCTTCGCCGTGTCTATGAGGCGGTGTGGGGCGTAGCGCTCGACCCGCGCAACTTCCACCGCAAGGTCACGGGCACGCCGGGCTTCCTCGTGCCCACCGGTGGGACGACAACCCGCCAGGGAGGGCGTCCCGCCCAGCTCTTCCGTGCCGGTGGCGCGACCCTGCTCAACCCTCCGATGCTGCGCCCCGAAGTGTGAGTGACCGTCGGGGTGCGGCTGGGGCCGTGGGAAGGAACTCGACCCGCCCGCAGTCCGGTCACGAGCGCCGGTCCTGTCCCTGGGCGGACCCCGGCAACGACCTGGGATGCCTAACAAACCGGACATAGCGCGCTATCTTGCTGTGGGTGATCCAGGCCTTCGGATTGACCAGCAGCTCCCGCAAAGAGCTTCCACCCGCAGTCGACGACGTCTCCTTCGAGGCACGGGCTGGACGCATCACCGCGCTGCTCGGAGCGCCGGGAGCCGGCAAGACGACGGTCCTCAGACTGATGCTCGAACTGCAACAGGGCCGCGGCATCACTCACTTCCGGGGTCGTCCGCTGCACCGCATCACTCATCCCTCGCGTGAGGTCGGCGCGCTGCTGGGTGATGTGCCCGGGCATCCCGCCCGCACGGTGGGAGGTCATCTGCGCATGCTGTGCGCAGCCGCGGGAGTTCCGGTTCGTCGTGCCGACGAAGTCCTCGAGGCGGTCGGGCTCGTGAGCCTGCGCGAGGAGCGTCTCAATACCCTCTCCCGCGGCATGGACCGGCGCCTGGGTCTCGCCTGCGTCCTCTTGGCCGACCCGCACACCCTCATCCTCGACGACCCGCACAACGGGCTCTCCCCCCGCGAGAGCACCTGGCTGCACGGCATGTTGCGGGCCCACGCCGGCCAGGGCGGCACGGTCCTGTTCACCACGTCCGACCCCAAGGGGGCCGCCCGAACCGCCGACCACGTCGTCACCCTGGAACGGGGCAGGCTCGTGGCCGACCAGGATGCCGCGGAGTTCGCACGCACCCGCCTGCGCCCCCGGGTCGCGGTACGCAGTCCGCACGCGGCCCGTCTGGCGGTTCTCCTGGCCAAGCAGGCCCGCACCTCACAGCGCTCCGTCGAAGTCGTCCGAGAGGGTGGCAACCGCCTTTCGGTGTACGGCGGTACCTGCGCCGACATCGGCGAGATCGCCTTTCGCAACGGCATCGTCGTTCACCAACTCGCTGACGAGATCGGTGACATGGGGACCGGTGCGGAGGGTCGCGCTCATGGCGTGGATTCCACGGCCCCTGCGGCTGCGCCGCGTCCCGGGCTTGAAGCGGCGTCCTCTGCCGATGCGGATGCACCGGCGCACGCCCCTGAGCCTTCGTCCTGCTCCGAGGTCGGTGCGGTCATCTCGCCCGAGCCGCGCACGGCGTGCGGGCCGGGATCCGTGTCGGACGCAGAAGAGCCGGCCGCGATCGGGCCGTCGCTTTCCTTCGGGCAGCCGCAGCTGCCCGAAGCCGAGCCGCGCGAGTGCCCGGACGCCTCCTCAGCCAACGGAACGGGCGATGGTTCGGCGCCAGGAGCGGGGCCGTCTTTGCCGATGTTGCCGCACTGGACCAAGGCCCGTACCGCTCACACGCTCGACGAGCTGCCCACGCTGCCGCCCCCCATCTCGGTCCGCTCCGCCCCGAGCCCGCTCCGCCCCCTCCGTTACGAGATCCGCCGTGCCACCGGGATCAGCACCGGATTCCTCATCGGCGCAGGCGTGCTCGTCGTGTCCGCCGTGACCGCCGTCGTGCTCGCCCGGATCGGGCACACGCCACAACCGCGCCTGCTGGCCGCCTGGCCGCAGGAGCTGCCCCTTCCTCCCGCCGCGCTCGGCGCGGGCCTGCTCGGCGCGCTCGCCTTCGGTGACGAGTTCCGCCACCCCGCCCTGGCCGCGGACCGCGGCACCGTGCCCCGTCGGCTGGGGCTGCTGGCCGCCAAACTGCTTGTCTCCTCGACCGCCGCGCTGCTGCTGGCCGTCCTCGCCGTCGGCTGCGACGCCGAGGTGCTCTATCTCGTCTACGGACGGGAGCTCGCTCAGGTTCCCGTCGACTGGCTCTCCTTGAGTGCGAGTTGGATCGGGCTCGTGGTCGGCTGCGCCTGGGCCGGCGTGCTCGCCGCCGGTGTCTTCCGGTCCACCACGGCCGGGCTCGCCGCCGTGGCCGCCGTTCCCATCCTCGTCGTACCGGTCGTGCACAAGCTCGTGAACGGTCCGTCCGTGCGAACCGCGGCCGGACTCCCCGTGCGGTTGCGCGAGACTCTCCTGCCGCGGTGGCCCTTCGGGGGAGAGCGCTACCTGGAGGCCGCACTCAAGCTGATTTCCCAACCCGTGGGCGGCGCACTGACGTTGTCGCTGACCGCACTGCTCTGCGCGTATGTGCTCACCGCCCTGCGCAGCAGACTCCGGTGACGACTGTCCGTGACCCTTGGTCCGGCCATGCCCACAACTCCCCGCAGAACGCCCATTTCTTTCCGATAAGGCGTCAATTGCGACGGGGTGAGCGATCACCCTTTCGTGTGCTTTTCACCAAAGACCTCAAGGGAGTTGGAGACGGCGCCGACAAATGATGCGTGAGTACCCTTGCGCACACCATGATGACCGCCGCCCGCTCCGCTGACTCCGGCCTCGCGAGCCCGGGCGAACTCGACCGCTACCCGTACGCCGAGGCGCCCGCCGTCGACCGTGTCGGGATTCCCGCCTGGGACGGCGGGGAGCCCGAGCTGGGCCGCGTGGGCCGTCGCGCCGCGGGAAGCCGCGGGCGCGGGCTGCACGGCCAGCTCGTTCAACAGCTGGGGCAGATGATCGTCTCCGGGGACCTGGGGGCCGACCGCCCGCTGGTGCCCGAGGAGATCGGTCAGCGATTCGAGGTCTCCCGCACCGTCGTCCGCGAGTCGCTCCGCGTGCTGGAGGCCAAGGGCCTGGTGAGCGCCCGCCCGAACGTCGGCACGCGCGTGCGCCCCGTCAGTGACTGGAACCTCCTCGACCCGGACATCATCGAGTGGCGGGCCTTCGGGCCCCAGCGCGACGACCAGCGCCGTGAGCTGAGCGAGCTGCGATGGACGATCGAGCCGCTGGCGGCCCGCCTCGCCGCCGGGCACGGGCGCGAGGACGTACAGCAGCGCCTGACGGACATGGTCGAGATCATGGGGCACGCGATGGCTCAGGGTGACGCGCTCACGTTCTCCCGTGCCGACTCCGAGTTCCACTCGCTGCTCATCCAGGTCGCGGGCAACCGCATGCTGGAGCACCTGTCCGGGATCGTGTCCGCGGCCCTCCAGGTGTCGGGCGGACCGGTCACGGGCTGTGACCGGCCGAACGAGGCGGCCCTGGCGCACCACGGCCGTATCTGTGACGCCCTCGCCGCCGGTGACGGGGCGGCGGCCGAGGCGGCCATGCGGCAACTCCTCACGGTCCACCCTGAGGTGGAACGGGTCGTGCCCGCCCCACGCGAGCACTGACCGCGTTCCGCGGGCGGCGCGGCCGGGTGTGCCACCCCCCTCCTGTGGCAGCGCCTGACCGGTGATCCGCCTCCCGTCGGACCCCGTGGGATTCTGGTGATCCCACGGGGTCCGACGGCGCGAAGGGACCGATGTCCCGCGGGGCGGACGGGCCCGCACGAAATATGACCCCTTACGTCAGCGTCTGACCGTTTTTGTTCGCTTACGGGGTGTGACTCGGGCCACGCGGATTGGGCGTAACGCTAGCGGGAAGAACGCGATGACCTAAGAGGTGACTGCCGCGGAGGGAATACGGACGCCGTTCAGGGCGCTGTGCATCTTCCCGGCCCCCGCCCGCGCCGTCGGCCCATCCCCAAGCCGGCGGTCGGCTCCTGTCCACGTTGGACGGGGCCGGAAGCCGTATTCCAACGTTCCGAGAGGTTGTTCGTGTCGGCCAGCACATCCCGTACGCTCCCGCCGGAGATCGCCGAGTCCGTCTCTGTCATGGCGCTCATTGAGCGGGGAAAGGCTGAGGGGCAGATCGCCGGCGATGACGTGCGTCGGGCCTTCGAAGCTGACCAGATTCCGGCCACTCAGTGGAAGAACGTACTGCGCAGCCTCAACCAGATCCTCGAGGAAGAGGGTGTGACGCTGATGGTCAGTGCCGCAGAGCCCAAGCGCACCCGAAAGAGCGTCGCAGCGAAGAGTCCCGCCAAGCGCACCGCCACCAAGACGGTCGCGGCCAAGGCGGTGACCACCCGGAAGGCCACCGCCACCGCCACGTCGGCGGCGCCCGCCGCCGAGCCCGCCGTCGAGGAGGAGGCGCCCGCCAAGAAGGCGGCTGCCAAGAAGACGACCGCCAAGAAGGCGGCCGCGAAGAAGACCGTCGCCAAGAAGACGGCGGCCAAGAAGACCAGCGCCAAGAAGGACGACGCCGAGATCCTCGAGGAGGAAGTGCTCGAGGAGGCAGCCCCCGGCAAGCCCGGTGAGGAGCCCGAGGGCACCACCGAGAACGCCGGCTTCGTGCTTTCCGACGAGGACGAGGACGACGCGCCCGCCCAGCAGGTCGCCGCCGCCGGCGCCACCGCCGACCCGGTCAAGGACTACCTCAAGCAGATCGGTAAGGTCCCCCTGCTCAACGCCGAGCAGGAGGTCGAACTCGCCAAGCGCATCGAGGCCGGTCTGTTCGCCGAGGACAAGCTGGCCAACGCCGACAAGCTCGCCCCCAAGCTCAAGCGCGAGCTGGAGATCATCGCCGAGGACGGCCGCCGCGCCAAGAACCACCTCCTGGAGGCCAACCTCCGTCTGGTGGTCTCCCTGGCGAAGCGCTACACCGGCCGCGGCATGCTCTTCCTGGACCTCATCCAGGAAGGCAACCTCGGTCTGATCCGCGCGGTCGAGAAGTTCGACTACACCAAGGGCTACAAGTTCTCCACGTACGCCACCTGGTGGATCCGTCAGGCGATCACCCGCGCCATGGCCGACCAGGCCCGCACCATCCGTATCCCGGTGCACATGGTCGAGGTCATCAACAAGCTCGCGCGCGTGCAGCGCCAGATGCTCCAGGATCTGGGCCGCGAGCCCACCCCGGAGGAGCTGGCCAAGGAGCTCGACATGACCCCGGAGAAGGTCATCGAGGTCCAGAAGTACGGCCGCGAGCCGATCTCGCTGCACACCCCGCTGGGCGAGGACGGCGACAGCGAGTTCGGTGACCTCATCGAGGACTCCGAGGCGGTCGTCCCGGCCGACGCCGTCAGCTTCACGCTCCTCCAGGAGCAGCTGCACTCCGTCCTCGACACCCTGTCCGAGCGCGAGGCGGGCGTGGTTTCCATGCGCTTCGGCCTCACCGACGGTCAGCCGAAGACCCTCGACGAGATCGGCAAGGTCTACGGCGTCACGCGTGAGCGGATCCGCCAGATCGAGTCCAAGACCATGTCGAAGCTGCGCCACCCGTCCCGTTCGCAGGTGCTGCGCGACTACCTCGACTGAGTCAGGTCGCACGGCACGCAAGGCCCGGTTCCCGAACGGGACCGGGCCTTCGCGGTGCAGCGCCGCCGCGGGTGCGGGGTCCCGCGCGGTGGATCACTCTGGGTTTCCCACGGACACCACGGAGTGAGGAGTGCGTATGCGTCGCCGTCTGGCACGAGCTCTGTCCTGGCCCTTGGCCCTGACAGCCGCGGTACCCGCCCTGGTCATGGGCTCCAGTGCTCCTGTGGCCGCCGACAGCGTGGTCATAGGCGGCTTTCCCGTCGAGGTGTCCCAGAGCCCGTGGACGGTCGCCCTGTCCAGCCGTGACCGGTTCGGGGGTACGCGCGCGGGTCAGTTCTGCGGAGGTGTGGCGGTAGGCCGCACGACCGTGCTCACCGCGGCCCACTGCCTGGACGAGAACGTCCTGGGCGGGCCGCCGGAGCGAGTGCAGGACCTCAAGGTCATAGCCGGACGCACGGACCTGCTCGCGGACCACGACGGCCAGGAGATCGACGTGCGCCGTACCTGGGTGAACCCCGCCTACGACGGGATCAGCAATGCCGGGGACTTCGCTGTGCTCACTCTCGCCGAACCTCTGCAAGGTGAGTCGATCACCATGGCGGCCGGCGGCGATCCGGCATACACCGCGGGTCAGACCGCGACGGTGTACGGGTGGGGTGACATCTCGGGGGCCGGGGAGTACCCGGACAGTCTGCGGGCGGCGCGTGTGCGTGTGCTTCCCGATGCGCTGTGCGAAGAGGCGTATCCGGGCGGAGCGGAAGGCACCTACGACGCCACGAGCATGCTCTGCGCCGGTGAGGTCGAGGGAGGCCGGGACGCCTGCCAGGGCGACAGTGGGGGTCCACTGGTGGCCCAGGGACGCCTGATCGGACTCGTGTCCTGGGGGATCGGCTGTGGTGAGGCCGGCAACCCTGGCGTGTACATGAGGGTGTCCGACATCATGCGGACACTCGGCTGGAGACGGGCGCCGTCCGCGGGCCTGTGAGGCGTCCGGACGGAGCCTGCGCCGGGCCGGCGAACGCGGACGGGCGGTTGCCTCTGGTGATCAGAAGCAACCGCCCGTCCACCGGCCTGTGCCGGGCTGGCTCGTCGTCGGACGCGAGGTGTCAGCGCTCTTCTTCGACGGCGTTCGCGGGAACGGACGTGAGCCGCTCCGTCTCGTCCTGTATCTCAGCGGCGATCTTCTTGAGTTCCGGCTCGAACTTGCGCCCGTGGTGGGCGCAGAAGAGCAGCTCTCCGCCGCTGAGCAGGACGACGCGCAGGTACGCCTGGGCGCCGCAGCGGTCGCAGCGATCAGCGGCCGTCAGCGGGCTCGCGGGGGTCAGAACAGTAGTCACGTCGCCTCTTCTCTAGCTCGACGAGCTGTCGTACCAGGGTCAACATCCAACCAGCCCCAAAACGTTCCCGCTCGTGGCTTTTCCTCGAAAGAATCTTGCGAGGCGGCTGTCTGCTGCCGGTTGGCGGCGAATGTGCCGTATTGCGTGTCTATGTGTCTTACGGGGCTTCGCGTTGTATCGGTGGTCGGTCCTCCCGGCTGGGTTGCCGGTTGTTCATGAGGACGTGCCCGGAGCCTAAATGGTTCATGCCTCGAAGGGAACGTGATGTGTACTTCACTCCATCGAGGGATCGAACACTCATACGAGTGTGGACTAGTGTGAGTTTTCGACGAGGGTGGCGTTACAACGGCTCTACCAGGCCTCGGTACCCTCTCACCGGTGACTGAAGCCGCGCCCTTACCCACAAGGGCGCCATCCGAAATTCAGCGAGGAGCGAACCGCGTGACCGCCGAGACGTCCGTGCCGTCCACAGCTCTGCTGGCAGGAGCAGACCGGGACGGATCCAACTACACCGCGCGGCACCTGCTCGTCCTCGAGGGGCTCGAGGCCGTACGCAAGCGCCCGGGCATGTACATCGGGTCGACCGACAGCCGTGGTCTGATGCACTGCGTCTGGGAGATCATCGACAACTCCGTCGACGAGGCCCTGGGCGGGTACTGCGACCACATCGAGGTGATCCTCCAGGACGACGGATCGGTCGAGGTCCGGGACAACGGCCGGGGCATCCCGATCGACGTCGAGCCCAAGACCGGCCTCTCCGGTGTCGAGGTCGTCATGACCAAGCTGCACGCCGGCGGCAAGTTCGGTGGCGGCTCCTACGCCGCCTCCGGCGGTCTGCACGGCGTCGGCGCCTCCGTGGTGAACGCCCTGTCCGCGCGGCTGGACGTCGAAGTGGACCGTGCCGGGCACACCCACGCGATCAGCTTCCGGCGCGGTGTTCCCGGCGCCTTCGCGGGGAACGGCCCGGACGCCAAGTTCGAGGCCAAGGGCGGCCTGCGTAAAGCCAAGAAGATCCCGAAGACCCGTACCGGCACGCGCGTGCGGTACTGGGCCGACCGCCAGATCTTCCTCAAGGACGCCAAGCTCAACCTGGAAACGCTGCACCAGCGCGCCCGCCAGACGGCCTTCCTGGTGCCCGGCCTCACCATCGTCGTGCGCGACGAGTACGGGCTCGGCGAGGGCGGCAGCAAGGGCGAGGAGTCCTTCCGCTTCGACGGCGGCATCAGCGAGTTCTGCGAGTACCTGGCGAACGACAAGCCGGTCTGCGACGTGCTCCGCTTCTCCGGGCAGGGCACCTTCAAGGAGACCGTCCCCGTCCTCGACGACCACGGCCAGATGACGCCCACCGAGGTCACCCGCGAACTCGGCGTGGACATCGCGCTGCGATGGGGGACGGGCTACGACACGACCCTCCGCTCGTTCGTGAACATCATCGCCACCCCCAAGGGCGGCACCCACGTCGCCGGCTTCGAGCAGGCCGTCGCCAAGACGATGAACGAGGTACTGCGCACCAAGAAGCTGCTGCGCGTGGCCGAGGACGACATCGTCAAGGACGACGCCTTGGAGGGCCTGACCGCGGTCGTCACCGTGCGCCTCGCCGAGCCGCAGTTCGAGGGTCAGACCAAGGAGGTCCTCGGCACCTCGGCGGCCCGCCGCATCGTGAACAACGTGGTCACCAAGGAACTCAAGGCGTTCCTCACGTCCACCAAGCGGGACGCCGCACAGCAGGCCCGTGTCGTGATGGAGAAGGCCGTCGCCGCCGCTCGCACGCGCATCGCCGCCCGGCAGCACAAGGACGCGCAGCGTCGCAAGACGGCCCTGGAGTCCTCCTCGCTGCCGGCCAAGCTGGCCGACTGCCGCAGCGACGACGTGGACCGCAGCGAGCTGTTCATCGTCGAGGGAGACTCCGCACTCGGCACGGCGAAGCTCGCCCGGAACTCCGAGTTCCAGGCGCTGCTGCCGATCCGTGGCAAGATCCTCAACGTCCAGAAGTCGTCCGTGACGGACATGCTGAAGAACGCCGAGTGCGGCGCGATCATCCAGGTCATAGGAGCCGGCTCGGGCCGGACCTTCGACATCGACACCGCCCGCTACGGCAAGATCATCATGATGACCGACGCCGATGTCGACGGCTCGCACATCCGTACCCTGCTGCTGACGCTGTTCCACCGCTACATGCGGCCCATGGTCGAGGCCGGCCGGGTCTTCGCGGCGGTGCCGCCGCTGCACCGCATCGAGATCGTCCAGCCGAAGAAAGGCCAGGACAAGTACGTCTACACGTACTCCGACCGCGAACTGCGCGACAAGCTCATGGAGTTCCAGAGCAAGGGCATCCGCTACAAGGACTCGATCCAGCGTTACAAGGGCCTCGGTGAGATGGATGCCGACCAGCTGGCCGAGACGACGATGGACCCGCGCCACCGCACACTGCGCCGGATCAACCTCTCCGATCTGGAGTCCGCCGAGCAGGTCTTCGACCTGTTGATGGGCAACGACGTGGCGCCGCGCAAGGAGTTCATCTCCAACTCGGCGGCGACGCTCGACCGCTCGCGGATCGACGCGTAGCGCTTCGTCTGTCCCCGGCCGTGTGGCGCCGCCGGTCGGCACGATGGCCGGTCGCTCCCCGCGGCGATCCGGCATGCCTGACAGCCGATCACGGGCCTGTGGCGCCGCGGCTCCGCCACGTCGGCGCGGGCGCCGGGAGAAGGGCGTCCAGGTCCTGGGTGCACGCTCTCCGCAGGTATGGCTGCGAACAGTGTCTCTCCCCCCCCGGGTGGAGAGACACCGCGCCGGGAATCACCCCATGATCCACCCAGGCTCCGATCCCGTGGTCTGGGTGGATCGGTAGCGCCGTAGGCATCGGCGGCACTCGCTGCCGACATCCCCTCTCCCCGCACGGGACAGCCTCGTCCTGCCGTGAAGACCCACATCAACAACCTCTTCACCAAGACCGGACTCAAGGACCTTGCGCTGGCGGTGCGTTACGCCTACGGCAAGGGACTCACGCGGCCACCAGCGGTTTAGTCACCTGATGGGGTGAAGTGGGAGGGGAAGAAGAGTCGGGGATCTTCCCGTTCTGTCCATCCTTGGGTATGCAGCAGAGCAAGGGCCGTCCCCGCGGCGGCGGAACGGACCAGGAGAGTCCGGCCGACATCCTCGACGGCCCGGTCCCGGTCCTGGCCGAGGAGGCCGAACATTTCAGGTACGACGATCCCTGGTACGACGCTCTCGCCTCCGGTTGGGGCGAGTCGGCCGATGACGGGGCGCACGCCCATGCGCTGGTTCCGCCTGCGCGCGGGGAGGACCGAGCGGGGCCCGCGGCGGCCGATGTGTATCTGGAAGTGCAGCGCAGTGCGGCCTTTCAGGAGGTGCGACGGCGCTACCGGAGGTTCGTGGTGCCGGCGTTCGTGGCCTTCTTCGCCTGGTACGTGGGCTACGTCGTCGCTGCCACGACCGCGCCGGAGTTGATGGCGCGACCCGTCGCGGGAGCGGTGAACGTGGCGATGGTGGCGGGGCTGGGGCAGTTCCTGTCGACGTTCCTGCTCACCTGGGCCTACGCACGGCACGCGCGGCTGCGCAGGGACCGGGCGGCGCTCGAACTGCGGTGGGACACACAGGAACTGGCGCGTGGTGTGAGCGGTGACAGGCCGTGACGGGGGAACACCAGACACTGGCGTTGCTGCTCTTCAGCGCATTCGTCGCGGTCACGCTGGGGATCACCACCTGGGGCAGCCACAACAGACGCGGTTCGGCTGAGGAGTTCTACGCCGGAGGGCGGCTCTTCTCACCCATGGAGAATGGTTTTGCCATCGCGGGTGACTACATGTCGGCCGCGTCCTTCCTGGGAGTCACCGGACTCATCGCGCTGTTCGGCTACGACGGGCTGCTGTATGCCGTGGGGTTCCTCGTGGCATGGCTCGTGGTGCTGTTCCTGGTCGCCGAACTGGTCCGCAACTGCGGCCGGTTCACCCTCGCCGACGTGGTGGCGGCACGGATGAGGGAGCGGCCGGTCCGGATCGCGGTGGGAACGTCCTCGGTCACGGTCTCGGTTCTGTACCTGGTGGCGCAGATGGTCGGCGCGGGCAGCCTGGTGGCGCTGCTGCTCGGCGGTACGAGCGACGCGGCTCGGTCCTGGACGGTCATCGGCGTGGGCGCGCTCATGGTGATCTACGTGTCACTGGGCGGGATGCGGGCGACCACATGGATCCAGATCGTCAAGGCCGTCCTGCTGCTGGGGGGCACCGTCGCGCTGACGGTGCTCGTCCTGATGCGGTTCCACGGCGACGTGGACCGGCTGCTCAGCACGGCGGCCGAGCGCAGCGGGCACGGGGAGGCGTTCCTGACACCGGGACTGAAGTACGGCGGGGACTGGACCGCCCGCTTCGACTTCGTCAGCCTGGGCCTGGCCCTGGTGCTGGGTACGGCGGGGCTGCCGCACATCCTGTCCCGCTTCTACACCGTGCCCACCGCGCGCGCCGCCCGCCGCTCGGTCGTCTGGGCCGTCGGACTCATCGGTGGTTTCTACCTCATGACGATCGTGCTCGGGTTCGGTGCGGCCGCCATCGTGGGGCCGGACGCGGTACGCGGGTCGAACGCGGCCGGAAACACGGCGATTCCGCTGCTGGCGCTGGATCTGGGCGGTGGTGCGGGGTCCACGGGGGGGACGGTTCTCTTCGCGATCGTCGCCGCGATCGCCTTCGCGACGATCCTCGCCGTGGTCGCCGGCATCACACTCGCGTCCTCGGCATCAGTGGCCCACGACCTGCACGCCTCCCTGCGGCGCCGCGGAGCGAAGCCGCGCAGCGAGGTGGCGGTGGCCCGCGTCGCGGCCGTCGGCGTCGGTGTGGTGGCGATCGGGCTCGGTCTGCTGGCGCGGGACCTCAATGTGGCGTTCCTGGTGGGCCTGGCCTTCGCCGTCGCCGCGTCGGCTAACCTGCCGGTGCTGCTGTACTCCCTGTTCTGGCGCGGCTTCACCACACGGGGCGCAGTGTGGGCCGTCTACGGCGGCCTCGTCCCGGCCGTGGTGCTCGTCGTGTTGTCCCCGGTGGTCTCCGGTAGCCCCGAGTCGCTCTTCCCGGCCCTGGACTTCCAGTACTTCCCGTTGCAGAACCCGGGCCTGGTCTCGATCCCCCTCGGCTTCCTCTCGGGCTGGCTGGGGACGGTCACCTCGGCGGAGGCCCCGGACGAGGCCAAGCACGCGGAGACCGAGGTGCGGTCGCTGACGGGCGCGGGAGCGGCGTAGGGGCAGCGCGCTCGGTGAGGACACCGGCCACCAGGACTTCTGGGCCGGCGTCCTAACCGCGGGTCGCCCACACGTAACGGTGTTCCGGGCGGCCCGCGTCGCCGTACTTGAGGGTGAGCCTGGCCCGTCCTGTGCGCTCCAGGAGCTTCAGATAGCGCTGGGCGGTCTGACGGCTCACCCCGGTCCGCTCGGCGATCTCCAGGGCGGACAGGGGCCTCTCCGCGTGCATCAAGGACTGGCGGACCAGCTCCGCGGTGGTGGGGGAGTGGCCCTTGGGCAGGTCCGGCTCCGACGGTGCCGACAGCGCGCCGAAGATGCGGTCCACCTCGGCCTGTTCCGCCTCCCCGCCGCCGTCCAGGGTGCGGCGCAGTTCCGCGTAGGCCTCCAGTTTGCCGCGCAGGCCGGCGAAGGCGAACGGCTTGACCAGGTACTGCAGAGCGCCGTGCCGCATCGCCGCCTGCACGGTGGAGACGTCCCGGGCAGCCGTCACCATGATCACGTCGGTCTGGTCGCCGCGCCGTCGCATCTCCTGGACGACCTCGAGCCCGGTGGCGTCCGGCAGGTAGTGGTCCAGGAGCACCAGGTCCAGCCGCGGCAGCGTCTCCAGCCGATGCAGCGCGTCCGCCGCGCTGTGGGCCTCACCGGCGACGTGGAACCCCGGCACCTTCTCCACGTAGGCGGCGTTGACCCGTGCGACTCTCACGTCGTCGTCCACGACCAGGACCTCGATCATCACGACTCCTTCTCGGCGGTCTGCGGAGCTGCCGGCACGGTCAGGACGGCCGGTTCCGGGCCGGGCTCGGATAGGGCCTCGGGCAGGACGACGGTGAACTCCGCGCCTCCGCCGTGTGCTTCGCCGACCGTGGCGCTGCCACCCTGCCGTTCGGCCAGCCTGCGTACCAGGGAGAGCCCGAGACCCCGCTCGCGGTGAGCCGGGGGCTTCTTCGTAGACCATCCCGTGGTGAAGATCAACTCCCGGTGCTCCGGCGGGATCCCCGGCCCCGTGTCCCGCACCCCGAGGATCACCGTGCGCCCCTCGGCGCGCAGTTCGACCTCCACGCGCGCGTGCGGCTCTCCGGCGACGGCGTCGAGGGCGTTGTCCACCAGGTTGCCCACGACCGTGACGAGACCCTGCGGGTCGACGAGCCGGTCGGGCAGCCGGGTCCGGTCCGACACCCACAGGGTGACGCCCCGCTCGGCCGCGACGGTCGCCTTGCCGACCAGCAGGGCGGCGAGCAACGGGTCCTCGATCCGTTCGGTGACCTGTTCCGCGGTGGCCCGGTGATCACCGACCACCTCGCCGACGAACTCGACGGCATCGTCGTACATCTCGAGTTCCAGCAGCCCCAGAAGCGTGTGCATGCGGTTGGCGTGCTCGTGGTCCTGGGCGCGCAGGGCGTCGATCAGGCCGCGGGTGGAGTCCAGCTCGCGGCCCAACTGCTCCAGCTCGGTGCGGTCGCGCAGGGTGGCCACGGCACCGCCGTCGTCGGTGGGCATGCGGTTGGCGACCAGCACCCGCTGGCCGCGCACCGTGAGCAGATCCGTGCCGGTGACCCGTCCGGCCAGCACATCGGCCGTACGGCCCGTGCCGAGCGCTTCGTCGGGGGAGCGGCCCAGCACCGCCTCCCCGATGCCCAGCAGGCGCTGTGCCTCGTCGTTCACAAGGCGGATGCGGCCGGTGCGGTCCAGAGCGACGACGCCCTCCCGGATGCCGTGCAGCATCGCCTCACGTTCGGACAGGAGCGCCGCGATGTCCGAGAACGCCAGGTCCCTGGTCTGCCGCTGGACCCGCCGTGAGATGACCCACGCGGCGAGCGCGCCCACGGCCAGGGCTCCGCCGGCGTACGCCAGGAGCCCCGGTATGGCGTGGATCAGCCGCGCCCGGACGCTGTCGTAGGCGATGCCGACCGAGACCGCGCCGATGACGCTGCCGTCGCTGTCGCGCAGTGGCACCTTGCCCCGGGCGGAGCGGCCGAGGGTGCCGCTGTCGATCTCCATGACCTCCTTGCCGGCCAAGGCCCGGCCGGGGTCGGTGGAGACGGTGCCGCCGATCTGCTCGGGGTCGGTGTGCGACCAGCGCACGCCCCGCCAGTCCATCACCACGATGTACTCGGCCCGGGTGGCCTTGCGGATTCGCTCGGCTTCCCGCTGGACCGGGCCGTTCGGCGCGGGAGGGGTGTCCCGCAGGTCCTCCGCGAGGTCGGGCAGTTGCGCGGTCGTCTGCGCGATCGCGAGCGCGCGGCGCATGGCCTGGTCGTCCAGCTGGTTGCTCAGGGGCGCGAGGAACAGCCCGGTGGCCAGCACCGCGACTCCCGCGGCGATCACCACCTGCATCAGCAGCACCTGTGAGAAGACCCTCCGGGGCAGGCCGAAGCGCAGGCGGCGTGCGGGGGGAGTGCGGCTCATACCCACGACCGTACGTGCGGACGGCTACCTGCCCTAGACGGGTGTGGCGTGGATCTCCAGATCAATGTGGGCAAGCGGGTGCGTCAAGGTCCTCAAGGGGCAGCATCCATGCTTGACGGGGGCGTCAATACTTGATCACGGCGTCCATACCAGCAGCCCGCAGCGGTAACCCTGCGCCTCGTAGCGGAAGCCCGGATGTCAGCCGGCCAGTGCCGTCGCGAGTCGCAGCTCGCGCACCGCCACCACGTCCATCCGAGCGGGCGAACCGAGCACGGACGCCCCGCAGCTCTCCGGGCGGGGCGGCAGACCCGCGCTCTGTGCCACGTCGACCTGCCAGCGGCGTCCGTCGATGTGGGCGAGGGTCACCTCCCAGCGCGGGGCGGCGCCGGCCGTTCGGACGACGCTCAGCGCCTCCGCGGTGAATTCGCCGATCCTGGTGCGCACGGCGAGTTCGGCAGCCTGGCCGGGCCGGTCCCAGGCCGAGCTGCCCCGGCACCCCTCCACGACGATGCGCCCCTCCTGGGCGCCGTGCAGGACTTCCTTGAGGGAGTGGGCCTCGGCCCGCCCGTACGCGTATCCGTACGGCAGCACGAGCGCCGTGGGGGAGAAGCGGTGACCACCCAGATGGGTGACCTCCCAGACGCCCTCGACCCCGGACGTCGCCAGTTCGGCCGCGAGGGGACGGCCGAGGAGGGCGCAGCAGCGGTCACGCTTGCCGTTGGTGCACACGAGGGCCAGCGGGCCGCCCTCGTGGGGCCGGCCGCCGAGCAGCGCGTCGAACGTGCGGTGGTCGCCCCGGCCGAGCGCGGCGAAGTCGAGGCCGAGCAACTGCCCGGGGTCCGAGGTCGAGGCGCTGTGCAGCCACACGTTCCCCGGGACCACGTGCCCCACGTAGACCCGGCGCGTGGAAGGCATGCGGCGGTCCGCGTGGCGCCCGGGGCGGCGGATGAGCGCGATCCGCACGCCCGTGTCCTTGGCGGCCGACTCCATGGCACGCCCCAGGGCGGGGTCCAGGTGGCTCGAGGTGAGCGCCTTGGCACCCCATGGACCTGGCTGTTCCAGCAACAGCCAGGTCGTGGCGATGGCCGCGGTTCCCGAAACGGGCTCGTCGAAGTTCCGGGAGACGCTTGAGCACGTACTCACAGAGGTGAGCCTAACCTGACTTGGGTCGTGGCGGCCTCCGGCCCCGGCGCGCTCTACTCCGGCAGTGGCTGAGGAGGCTTCGGACCTGCGTAAAGACCGCTCGGCCGCATTCGCAGCGGCCGTTCGCCGTACTCCTCCAGGGCGTGGGCGATCCAGCCCGCCGTGCGGGCCACGGCGAAGATCGTCTCGCCTGCGGTCGGTGCCATGCCGCACGAGGCGGTGAGTACCGCGAGCGCCAGGTCCACATTGGCGTGCAGGGGGGTGTGGCGGGCGGTGGTCTCCACGATGTCGCGGGCGGCGAGGAGAGCCGGTTCCGCGCGGGGGATCCGTTCCAGGAGGGCGAACAGGGCACGCGCGCGTGGGTCCTCCCCGGAGTACAGCCGGTGTCCGAGGCCGGGGATACGGCGTCCGGCGCGCAGTTCGTCCGCGATCACGGGGGCCGGGTCGCCCTGTTCCAGGACGTCCTGCAGCAGCCGGTGGGCGAGCCCGCTGGCCGCGCCGTGGAGCGGGCCCTCGATCACCCCCAGCCCCGCGGAGACCGCCGCGTAGGGATGGGCGCGGGCCGACGCGGCGACCCGCACCGCCAGAGTGGAGGCGGCCAGGTCGTGGTCGACCAGGAGGGCCAGCGCGGCGTCCAGGGCGCGCAGGGAAGCCTCGTCGGGGTCCTTGCGCATCGACAGCCTGCTCCACAGCCGGTGGGCCAGGGGGCCCTCGTCGAGGCGGTGACGCCCGGCAGGAGGCAGTGCGTCGACGAGTGTGGGGATGAGGGCGCGCGCGGTGCCGAGCACGGCGTCCTCGGACAGGTCGAAACGCAGGGGGTCGGCGGTCGCGGCGGCGATCGTGGCCACCCGCAGCAGGTCCGTGGGGGCGGCGTGTTCGGGCAGTGCGTCGACGGCGCGGCGGGCGACGGCGACGGAGGCCGCGGGCGCGGTGAACGTGCTGCCCGGGCGCATGTGCCCCGTCCACAGCCACTCGGCGACCTCCTCGTAGGTGTGCCGTGTGGCCAGGTCGACCGCGTCGACACCGCGGAAGAAGTAGCGGTCGCTCTCGATGAGTGTGATGCGGGTGCGTACGGACAGCTCGCCGCCCGGACCGGAACCACCTGCGCCGTCCCGCCTGTTGCGCCGGGCGAGGGCCTCGACCTCCGTGGCGTCGAAGGTGCTGCCGCGTCCGCCGCTCACCCGCCGGCTGCTGAGCTGGCCGCGGCTGACGTACGCGTACACGGTCTCCGGCTTCACACCGAGCAGCTCGGCGGCCTCCTTGGTACTCAGCCGTCGTTCCGCGCCGAGGGGGGCGGGTTCTTGATCGCGCATGGGGGCCACCGTATCCGTCCAGCGAACCATTGACTCATCTATTGATTCAATCAATATTGACAAGCTCAAAGTCAATCATGGACAGTCAAATCAAGTCCAGGGAGGAACTCATGCCCGACAACAAGTCAGCCGCCATCCTTCTCGAAGCACCTCGGGGTCTCGCCGGAGTCGTCGTCACCGACACCCGCATCGGCGACGTCCGCGGACTGGAGGGCTTCTACCACTACCGGCAGTACTCGGCCGTCGATCTCGCGCGGACCCGCGGCTTCGAGGACGTCTGGCATCTCCTCGTGCACGGTGAGCTGCCGGACGCCGCGCGCAGCGCGGCCTTCGCCGCCGAGACCGCCGCGCTGCGCGGGCTGCCCGACGAGGTGCGAGCGGCACTGCCCGCCGTCGCGGCGGCCTGCGGACGTTCCGGACCGCTGGCCGGGATGCGTACGGCCCTGTCGCTGCTGGGCGCGGCGAAGGGGTTCCGCCCCGTGTACGACATCGACGCCGACCGGCGCCGCCAGGACACGATCGAGGCGTCCGCGGCCGTACCCACACTGCTCACGGCGCTGCACCGGCTGGGCCGGGGCCTGGAACCGCTGGAGCCGCGTGAGGACCTGTCCTACGCGGCGAACTACCTGTACATGCTGACGGGTTCGGTGCCCGCCGAGCCGCACGCACGGGCGATCGAGCAATACCTGATCTCAACCATTGATCACGGATTCAATGCGTCAACCTTCACGGCCCGGGTCATCGCCTCGACGGGCGCGGATGTGGCGGCGTGCCTGGCCGGGGCGGTGGCGGCGCTGTCAGGTCCGCTGCACGGGGGCGCGCCCAGCCGGGCGCTGGACACCCTGGACGCCATCGGCACACCGGACCGTATCGAGCCCTGGGTGCGTCAGCGGGTGCTCGCCGGTGAGCGCATCATGGGGTTCGGGCACGCGGTCTACCGCACGGAGGACCCGCGGTCACGGATGCTGCGCGAGGTCGCCCAGGGGTTCGGCGGACCGAGGGTGGACTTCGCCGTCGAGGTCGAGCGTCGGATCGAGGCCGTCCTGGCGGAGCTGAAGCCCGGCCGGGAACTGCACACCAACGTCGAGTACTACGCGGGCGTGGTCATGGAACTCTGCGGTCTGCCCCGCGAGATGTTCACTCCGACCTTCGCCGCCGGGCGGGCGGTGGGATGGAGCGCCAACATCCTGGAGCAGGCTGAGGACACGAAGATCATCAGGCCCGCGGCACGGTACGTGGGGCCGGAGGCGCCGGCGCCCGTGCCCGCCTGAGGTGTCCTCAGCCGGGTTGCGGGGGCGTCGCCCCGAGTGCCGCGGAGGGCCGGCCCCAAGACGCCCCCGAAGACGGGGAGGCGGGCGAGCACAGTGGTTCACCTCGGCATGGATCTCACGGCTCGTATTCTGGGGCGGCATCCCCATCCCCCACGTGTGCCGGGAACGCGAGCCGGTGCACGCGACGGCGCGAGAAAGGTCGCACGGTGAGCCAGCCGAGCCCGCACCCGCAGCAGATCCCGGTCGTCGTCCTGACGGGATTCCTCGGCTCGGGGAAGACCACCCTGCTCAATCACCTCCTGCACCGCAGTGGCGGCAGCCGTATCGGGGCCATCGTCAACGACTTCGGGGCGATCGAGATCGACGCCATGGCCGTGGCGGGAGCACTCGGCGACTCGACGGTCTCCCTCGGCAACGGCTGTCTGTGCTGCGCCGTCGACGCGAGCGAACTGGACCAGTACCTGGAGCGGCTCGCGGAACCCTCCCTCGGCATCGACGTCATCGTGATCGAGGCCAGTGGTCTCGCCGAACCGCAGGAACTCGTGCGGATGCTGCTGGCCAGCGAGCACCCGGGGGTTATCTACGGCGGGCTCGTCGAGGTCGTCGACGCCGCCGAGTTCGAGGACACCCGGGGCCGGCACCCCGAGATCGACCGGCACCTCGCGCTGGCCGACCTCGTCGTGGTCAACAAGCTCGACCGGGCGGTGGACGGCGAGCGCGTCCTCGGGCTGGTCCGGTCCCTCGTCGACCGGGCCGCCGTGGTCCCGGCCATTTACGGCCGGATCGACCCCGAGTTCCTCTTCGACTGCCGGCCGAGCGAGGAGCGCATCGGGCAACTGTCCTTCGACGACCTGCACGAACACGGCCCCGAGGGGAGCGAGGACCACACGGGCGCGGACCACACCGGGCATCTGCACACCGCCTACGACAGCCTGTCGTTCGTCTCGCCCGAGCCCCTCGACCCGCGCCGGCTGATGACGTTCCTCGACAGCCGGCCGGAGGGGCTGTACCGGATCAAGGGCTACGTCGACTTCGGGCCGTACGACCTCCGCAACCGCTACGCCGTCCACGCCGTCGGGCGCTTCCTGCGCTTCTACCCCGAGCCCTGGCCGGCCGGCGACGAGCGCCTCACCCAGCTCGTCCTCATCGGCTCCGGCATCGACGCCGCCGCTCTCGGCAAGGAACTTCAGGTGTGCAAGAACGACGCCCCGCACGCCGACGAGCACGGCATGTGGGGCGTCCTGCGGTACGTGCGCCATCCCGAGGAGGACGGCGCCGACCCGGCGTGGAGCGACCCGGCCTAGACCGGCCCGGCCACGACCGCCACCGTCTTCGCCAGGGACACCCCCGAGCCGTCGCGGCGCGGGTCGATCTCCGGGAGCTCGGCCGGGGTGCCGTTCTTCTGCGCCGCCAGGGCCGGGGCAGGGCCCGCCCAGGCCAGGGACAGGCAGTCCTCGCCCTTCAGGAACCGCTGGCAGCGGACTCCGCCGGTGGCGCGGCCCTTGCGCGGGTACTGGTCGAACGGGGTCAGCTTGGCCGTCGTCTGGACCGAATCGTCCAGCGTGCCCCGGGAGCCCGCGACGGTGAAGACGACGGCGTCCACGGCCGGGTCCACCGCCGTGAACGAGATGACCTTCGCGCCCTCGGCGAGCTTGACGCCCGCCACACCGCCGGCCGGACGGCCCTGCGGGCGGACCTGGGCCGCCTGGAAGCGCAGCAGTTGTGCGTCGTCGGTGATGAAGACCAGATCCTCCTCGCCGGTGCGCAGCTCGACCGCGCCGACGATCCGGTCGCCCTCCTTGAGGGTGATCACCTCGAGCTCTTCCTTGTGGGCCGGATAGTCCGGCACCACGCGCTTGACGACGCCCTGAGCCGTGCCCAGCGCCAGGCCGGGCGACGCTTCGTCGAGTGTGGTCAGACAGACCACCGTCTCGTCGTCCTCCAGGGAGACGAACTCCGCCAGCGGGGCCCCGCCCGCGAGGTTCGGTGACGGCAGCGACTCCGGAAGCTGGGGCAGGTCGATCACGTTCAGCCGCAGCAGTCTGCCCGCGGAGGTGACCGCGCCCACCTCGCCGCGGGCCGTGGCGGGCACCGCCGAGACGATCACGTCATGCTTCACGCGCTTGGCACCGGCGTCCTCCGCGAACGGCTCGCCGTTCGCCGTACGGGCCAGCAGACCGGTGGAGGACAACAGCACCCGGCACGGGTCGTCGGCCACCTGCAGCGGCACGGCCGCCACCGGGGCACCGCCCGACTCCAGCAGGACCGTACGCCGGTCGGTGCCGAACTTCTTGGCGACCGTGGCCAGTTCGGAGGAGACCAGCTTGCGCAGCTCCGCGTCCGAGTCGAGGATCCGGGTCAGCTCCTCGATCTCCGCGGTGAGCCGGTCCTTCTCGGCCTCCAGCTCGATGCGGTCGTACTTGGTGAGACGGCGCAGCGGCGTGTCCAGGATGTACTGCGTCTGCACCTCGCTCAGCGAGAACTGCTCCATCAGGCGCTGCTTGGCCTGCGCGGAGTTCTCACTGGAGCGGATCAGCCGGATGACCTCGTCGATGTCGAGCAGGGCCGTCAGCAAGCCCTCGACCAGGTGGAGCCGGTCGCGCTTCTTGCCGCGGCGGAACTCCGAGCGCCGCCGTACGACGTTGAAGCGGTGGTCGAGATAGACCTCCAGGAGTTCCTTCAAGCCCAGCGTGAGCGGCTGGCCGTCGACCAGCGCGACGTTGTTGATGCCGAAGGACTCCTCCATCGGCGTCAGCTTGTAGAGCTGCTCCAGGACCGCCTCCGGCACGAAGCCGTTCTTGATCTCGATCACCAGACGCAGGCCGTGCTCGCGGTCGGTGAGGTCCTTGACGTCGGCGATGCCCTGGAGCTTCTTCGAGCCGACCAGGTCCTTGATCTTGGCGACGACCTTCTCGGGGCCGACCGTGAACGGCAGCTCCGTGACGACGAGGCCCTTGCGGCGGGCCGTCACGGGCTCGACCGACACCGTCGCCCGGATCTTGAAACTGCCGCGGCCTGACTCGTAGGCGTCCCGGATGCCGGACAGGCCGACGATGCGGCCGCCCGTCGGCAGGTCGGGGCCCGGGACGTGCTTCATCAGGGCGTCGAGATCGGCGTTGGGATGCCTGATGAGGTGGCGGGCGGCGGCGATGACCTCGCGCAGGTTGTGCGGCGCCATGTTCGTGGCCATGCCGACCGCGATGCCCGAGGCGCCGTTGACCAAGAGGTTCGGGAAGGCGGCGGGCAGGGCCACCGGCTCCTGCTCCTGGCCGTCGTAGTTGGGGTTGAAGTCGACCGTGTCCTCGTCGATGGACTCCGTCATCAGGCTGGTCGCCTCGGCCATCCGGCACTCGGTGTACCGCATGGCGGCCGGCGGGTCGTCGTTGCCCAGCGAGCCGAAGTTGCCGTGGCCGTCGACCAGCGGGACCCGCATCGAGAAGGGCTGGGCCATGCGCACGAGGGCGTCGTAGATCGACGCGTCGCCGTGCGGGTGCAGCTTGCCCATCACCTCGCCGACCACGCGGGCGCACTTGACGTACCCCCGCTCGGGGCGCAGGCCCATCTCGCTCATCTGGTAGACGATGCGGCGGTGCACCGGCTTGAGGCCGTCGCGGGCGTCCGGCAGGGCGCGGGAGTAGATGACCGAGTACGCGTACTCGAGGAAGGAGCCCTGCATCTCGTCGACGACGTCGATGTCGAGGATCCGCTCCTCGTACGAGTCGTCGGGCGGCGGGGTCTTCGTGCTGCGGCGGGCCATCGCTGCCGGCTCCTTCTGTTTCCTGGTCGCTCGCCTATGGGCACTGATGCCGGTGATGCGAGGCCGATCGTGCTCAACCCTTCGGGCCTCCGCGCGCTCGCCCTCTCATCACCGGCGCGCCCTTCGGCTCGCTCATGCTGAAGCGTGAACGAGAACTGACGCCGACCATTGTGGACCGCCGCACTGACAACCGGGACCGCGACCCGGTCCGGGGCACATCCCGTGCTGCGGGGAAAAGGTCGCCGCCGGGAACTTCACCAGGGCTCCGCGCGCTTGCATACAGTGGCAGGACCGGCAGAAATCCGCGGTCTGAACAACCGCTCAGCGATCGAGGGGACGTACATGCCCATGGGTCACACGGCCACAGCCCAGGCAGGCTCCGGGGGCCTGACAGCGACCGAGCACCGCCTGGCCAACGGCCTGCGCGTGGTGCTCTCCGAGGACCACCTGACCCCGGTCGCGGCGGTGTGCCTCTGGTACGACGTCGGCTCACGCCATGAAGTCAAGGGACGTACCGGCCTGGCTCACCTCTTCGAGCATCTGATGTTCCAGGGCTCCGCGCAGGTCAAGGGCAATGGTCATTTCGAGTTCGTCCAGGGCGCGGGCGGCTCTTTGAACGGCACGACCAGCTTCGAGCGGACCAACTACTTCGAGACCATGCCCGCCCACGAGCTGGAGCTCGCCCTCTGGCTCGAGGCCGACCGTATGGGTTCGCTGCTGACCGCGCTCGACGACGAGTCGATGGAGAACCAGCGCGACGTCGTCAAGAACGAGCGCCGCCAGCGTTACGACAACGTCCCGTACGGCACCGCCTTCGAGAAGCTGACCGCCCTCATGTACCCGGAGGGCCACCCGTACCACCACACGCCGATCGGCTCGATGGCCGACCTGGACGCGGCGACCCTGGAGGACGCGCGCGCCTTCTTCCGCACCTACTACGCGCCGAACAACGCCGTACTCTCCGTGGTCGGCGACATCGACCCGGAGCAGACCCTCGCCTGGATCGAGAAGTACTTCGGCTCCATCCCCGGTCACGACGGCAAGCCCGCCCCCCGCGACGGCTCGCTGCCGGAGATCATCGGCGAGCAGCTGCGCGAGGTCGTCGAGGAGGAGGTACCGGCCCGTGCCCTGATGGCCGCCTACCGGCTGCCGCACGACGGCACGCGCGCGTGCGACGCGGTCGACCTGGCCCTCACCGTTCTCGGCGGCGGCGAGTCCTCCCGCCTCTACAACCGGCTCGTGCGCCGCGACCGTACGGCCGTGGCGGCCGGCTTCGGCCTCCTGCGGCTCGCCGGGGCGCCCTCCCTGGGGTGGCTGGACGTGAAGACGTCCGGTGACGTGGAGGTTCCGGTCATCGAGACCGCCATCGACGAGGAGCTCGCCCGGTTCGCCGAGGAGGGCCCCACGGCCGAGGAGATGGAGCGCGCCCAGGCCCAGTTGGAGCGCGAGTGGCTGGACCGGCTCGGCACGGTCGCGGGCCGCGCCGACGAACTGTGCCGGTACGCCGTGCTGTTCGGCGACCCGCAGCTCGCCCTGACCGCCGTCCAGCGCGTGCTGGAGATCACGCCGGAGGAGGTCCAGGAGGTCGCCAAGGCCCGCCTGCGGCCCGACAACCGAGCGGTCCTCGTCTACGAGCCGACCGCCCCCGAGACCCCCGCCGACCAGGACGAGAACGAGGAGGCGGCCCGGTGACCGAGCTCGCCACGATGGACTTCCACCCCCGGCCGCAGGCGGGCGACGCCAAGCCGTGGGCCTTCCCCGCCCCCGAGCGCGGTGCGCTCGACAACGGCCTGACGGTGCTGCGCTGCCACCGACCCGGCCAGCAGGTCGTCGCCGTGGAGGTGCTGCTCGACGCCCCCCTGGACGCCGAGCCCGCCGGCCTCGACGGTGTGGCCACGATCATGGCCCGGGCGTTCTCCGAGGGCACCGACAAGCACTCAGCCGAGGACTTCGCGGCCGAGCTGGAGCGCGCCGGCGCCACCCTCGACGCGCACGCCGACCACCCCGGCGTCCGGCTCAGCCTGGAGGTGCCGGCCTCCCGGCTCGCCAAGGGAATGGGGCTGATCGCCGACGCCCTGCGGGCGCCCGCGTTCGCCGACAGCGAGGTCGAGCGGCTGGTGAACAACCGCCTCGACGAGATCCCGCACGAGCTGGCCAACCCCTCCCGGCGTGGCGCGAAGGAACTCTCCAAGGAGCTCTTCCCGGCGGACTCCCGCATGTCGCGGCCGCGACAGGGCACCGAGGAGACCGTCGCCACGATCGACTCCGCGGCCGTACGGGCTTTCTACGAGAAGCACGTCCGCCCCGCCACCGCCACCGCGGTGGTCGTCGGCGACCTCACCGGCATCGACCTCGACGCCCTGCTCGCGGACACGCTGGGCGCCTGGACGGGCTCCCCGGCCGAGCCGCGTCCCGTGCCGCCGGTGACCGCCGACGACACCGGCCGGGTCGTCATCGTGGACCGCCCCGGCGCCGTCCAGACGCAGCTGCTGATCGGCCGGATCGGTCCGGACCGGCACGACCGCGTCTGGCCCGCGCAGGTGCTCGGCACGTACTGCCTGGGCGGCACCCTCACGTCGCGCCTGGACCGCGTCCTGCGCGAGGAGAAGGGCTACACCTACGGCGTCCGGGCGTTCGGCCAGGTCCTCAGGTCCGCTCCGGACGGCACCGGTGCCGCGATGCTCGCCATCAGCGGTTCCGTCGACACGCCCAACACCGGCCCCGCCCTGGAGGACCTCTGGACGGTGCTGCGCACCCTGGCGGCGGAGGGCCTGACCGACGCCGAGCGGGACGTCGCCGTGCAGAACCTGGTCGGCGTGGCGCCGCTGAAGTACGAGACGGCGGCGGCCGTCGCGAGCACGCTGGCCGACCAGGTCGAGCAGCACCTGCCGGACGACTACCAGGCCACGCTGTACCGGCAGCTCGGCGCCACCGGCACCGTGGAGGCCACCGCGGCGGCCGTCAGCGCCTTCCCGGTGGACCGTCTGGTGACCGTCCTCGTCGGTGACGCGGCGCAGATCAAGGCGCCTGTGGAGGCCCTCGGCATCGGCGAAGTCACCGTCGTCACCGCCGAGTAGCCGCACGCGCGTGCAGGGGCCCTGGTTGTCTTCCAAGACACCAGGGCCCCTTTATGCCCGAATTGGGATGGGAGTTGCCTGTCTGCCCTGTGGGATGCGCTACAAAAGCCGGGATCCGTTTGGGAATTGAAAGTGGCGCCGCTTAGCGTCGTCCGGGCTGTTCGTCAGGCAGTGCGCCGCGCCCGCGGCACCGGACAGTCATCGCCGAGTCCCCGTACGGCGCGAGCCAGGGGAGCCGGGGACCCACCGCAGTCCCTGGGGTGAATCGGACGCCCGCGCGTGCCGCGAGGGAGTCCGTAGGAGACCTTCCTGCTCCGAACCCGTCAGCTAACCCGGTAGGCGAGAAGGAAGGAAAGGATCAGCCACCACATGGCGTTCACTCGCGCCACCGGGAAGCACCGTCGTCCCAGCAGGATCCAGCGCGGCACCGCCCGCGCGGCGGGCGTCGCGGCCCTCGCCACCACGGGCGTGATCGGCACCGTGGCGGCCCCCGCGGCCTTCGCCGCCGAGCCCAGCGCCGAGCAGACGGGTCTCACCCCGGTCGTCACCATGGGCGACACCGTGGCCCAGCAGATCGACGCCCAGGCCGTCGCGCAGCAGCAGGCCGCCGACGAGGCCGCCGCCAAGCAGAAGGCCGAGGAGGCCGCCCGCAAGCGGGCCGCCGAGGTGGCCGAGAAGGCGAAGGACGCGGCCGAGAAGGCCCGTGCGGCCAAGGAGCGCGCCGCTCGCGAGGCCGAGCGCAAGCGCCTCAACACCTTCGTGTCCCCGATCTCCGGCTCGTACGTCTCCACCGCCTACAAGGCCAGCAGCGGGCTGTGGTCCTCCGGCAGCCACACCGGCGTGGACTTCCACGCCGCCAGCGGCACCTCCGTCCACGCGGTCGGCATGGGCGAGGTCGTCGAGGCCGGCTGGGGCGGCTCCTACGGGAACAACATCGTGATCAAGATGAACGACGGCACGTACACCCAGTACGGTCACCTGTCGTCCATCGGCGTCTCGGTCGGCCAGAAGGTGACCCCCGGCCAGCAGATCGGCCTGTCCGGCGCGACCGGCAACGTCACCGGCCCGCACCTGCACTTCGAGGCCCGTACGAGCCCCGAGTACGGCTCCGACATCGACCCGGTCGCCTACCTCCGTTCGCACGGCGTCAGCCTCTGACCGGCCACCGCGACGCTGTTCCCGAAGGCCCCGGCTCCCCGAGCCGGGGCTTTCGGCGTTCGCGGCCCCCGGACGGCTCCCTCTGAAGGCCCCCGGGACGGCTCCTTGGATGTCCGCTGTCCAAAAAATATCCATGGATTCCCGCTTGCCGTCGGAAATTCCGGCTCATTGCAATAGAGTCACGGAACACGCGCCGCTCGCCGGCGTTTCACGGGGATTAAGCGGAGGTCGGTCATGCGTATTCCCGCGCACTCGGTGTGCACCGCCATCCGGGACGACATCGTCGCGGGGGTCCACGCGCGCGGCAGCCGGCTCACCGAGGAACTCCTCGCGCGCCGCTACGGCGTCTCGCGGGTGCCCGTCCGGGAGGCGCTGCGCACACTGGAGGCCGAGGGCTTCGTCGTGACCCGCAGGCACGCAGGAGCGTGCGTGGCCGAACCCACCGAGCAGGAGGCGGCCGACCTGCTGGAGATGCGCATGCTCCTGGAGCCGCTCGGTGCGGCCCGAGCCGCCCAGCGCCGCACCGAGGCGCATCTGAAGGTCCTGCGCGGCCTGGTCCGGCTGGGCCAGGACCGGGCCCGTCGCGGCACCGGCGAGGACCTGCGCTCCCTGGGCGTGTGGTTCCACGAGACGCTCGCCCAGGCCTCCGGCAGCCCCGCCCTGACCTCGATGCTCACCCAGCTCCGCCACAAGATCACGTGGATGTACACCGTGGAGGCGCCGCTCAGCCCGGTGGAGTCCTGGACGGAGCACGGCGCGATCGTGGACGCGGTGGCGCGCGGCGACGGCGAGCGCGCGCGGGCGGTCACGGCGCTGCACGCCGAGCGCGCGACCGGGGCGCACCGCCTGCGTATCGGCTCCGCCGGGGAGCGCGCCGACCGTGTGAGGAACTCGCAACATGCCGTAAACACGGCGAGCCTGCGGCATTAACACGGCAGCCGTATACAAAGACAGGGTAATTCTCGGAGTTCCTCGGGTTTTCTCGGGGTTCCCGAGGGTTTTGTTTCTGCTGCCCGGAATCGGTAAATACTTCTCGCTGCCGACCGGTAATGGTGAAGGGCTCGTCCGGTGAATTCGGACGAGCCCTTCACTGTGCGCCGGACGGGGCGCCGGGGAAATCAGACGGTCTCGGGCAGTTCCTCGAGACCCTCGGAGACCAGCTTCGCCAGCCGGTCGAGGGCGGCGTCCGCGCCCTCGGCGTCGGAGGCGAGGACGATCTCCTCGCCTCCCTGGGCGCCGAGGCCCAGGACGGCCAGCATCGAGGCCGCGTTGACGGGGTTGCCGTCAGCCTTGGCGATCGTCACCGGGACGCCTGCGGCCGTGGCGGCTCGGACGAAGATGGAAGCGGGGCGGGCGTGGAGGCCCTCGGCCCAGCCGACGTTGACGCGGCGCTCAGCCATGTGTTGCTGCCCTTCGGTGTTCAGGGTTGTCTAGACCAGTTTCCCATATCGTGAAGCCCACCCGGAGTGGTCCTCTCGTTCCACTCCGGAGGTGCCGTCGGATCGCGGCCTCGACCCGACTGACGCCCTCCACAGACTGCCTCGCGCCGTTGTCAGGCGCTAGCCGTACTCTGGGGCCCATGCAGACCTCGCCGGACCGGCACGCGTATCCCGCCCACTGGGAAGCCGACGTGGTGCTGCGCGACGGAGGCACCGCACGCATCCGGCCCATCACCGTTGATGACGCCGATCGCCTGGTCAGCTTCTATGAGCAGGTCTCCGACGAGTCGAAGTACTACCGTTTCTTCGCGCCGTACCCGCGCCTGTCCGCCAAGGACGTCCACCGCTTCACGCACCACGACTTTGTGGACCGGGTGGGACTCGCGGCCACGGTCGGCGGCGAGTTCATCGCCACCGTACGCTACGACCGGATCGGCGCGGACGGAACGCCCGCGTCGGCACCCGCCGACGAGGCCGAGGTCGCCTTCCTCGTGCAGGACGCCCACCAGGGCCGCGGAGTCGCCTCCGCCCTGCTCGAACACATCGGAGCCGTCGCCCGCGAGCGCGGCATCCGCCGCTTCGCCGCCGAGGTGCTGCCCGCCAACAACAAGATGATCAAGGTGTTCACGGACGCCGGCTACACCCAGAAGCGCAGCTTCGAGGACGGCGTCGTCCGCCTGGAGTTCGACCTCGAACCCACCGACCGCTCCCTCGCCGTGCAGTACGCACGCGAACACCGCGCCGAGGCGCGCTCCGTGCAGCGGCTGCTGGCCCCCGGCTCGGTCGCCGTCATCGGCGCCGGCCGCACACCCGGCGGCGTGGGCCGCAGCGTCCTCGGGAACATCCGGGACGCCGGGTACACCGGCCGCCTGTACGCGGTCAACAAAGCCCTCCCCGACGGGCACAAGGAGCTCGACGGCGTGCCCGCCCACCGTTCGGTGCGGGACATCGACGGCCCGGTCGACCTCGCGGTCGTCGCCGTCCCCGCCGAGCACGTCCCCGAGGTCGTCACCGAGTGCGGCGAACACGGCGTGCAGGGGCTGGTCGTGGTCTCCGCCGGGTACGCCGAGAGCGGCCCCGAAGGACGCGAACGCCAGCGCGCCCTGGTCCGGCACGCGCGCACGTACGGCATGCGGATCATCGGCCCGAACGCCTTCGGCATCATCAACACCTCCCCGCAGGTACGCCTCAACGCCTCCCTCGCCCCCGAGGTGCCGCGCCCCGGCCGGATCGGTCTGTTCGCCCAGTCCGGCGCCATCGGCATCGCCCTGCTGTCCCGGCTGCACCGGCGCGGCGGCGGCGTCACGGGCGTCACCGGCGTCTCCACCTTCGTCTCCTCCGGCAACCGAGCCGACGTCTCCGGCAACGATGTCCTGCAGTACTGGTACGAGGACCCCGACACCGACGTCGTCCTCATGTACCTGGAGTCCATCGGCAACCCCCGCAAGTTCGCCCGTCTCGCCCGCCGGACGGCCGCCGCCAAGCCCCTGGTCGTCGTCCAGGGCGCGCGGCACGGCGCCGCTCCCCAGGGGCACGCCGTCCGGGCGACCCGGCTCCCGCACGCGACCGTGTCGGCGCTGCTGCGGCAGGCCGGCGTCATCCGCGTCGACACCATCACCGAGCTGGTCGACGCGGGTCTGCTCCTCGCCCGCCAGCCCCTGCCCGCCGGGCCCAGGGTGGCGATCCTCGGCAACTCCGAGTCCCTCGGTCTGCTGACGTACGACGCGTGCCTGGCCGAGGGCCTCAGGCCGCACCCCCCGCAGGACCTGACGACGGCGGCCTCCGCGGCCGACTTCCACGCGGCCCTGTCCCACGCGCTGGCCGACGACCGGTGCGACGCCGTCGTCGTCACCGCCATACCGGCGGTGGGGGAGGGCTCGGTCGGCGACGCGGCCCTCGCGCAGGCCCTGCGCTCGGCATCGGCTGCGGCTCCGGCCAAGCCGGTCCTGGTGGTCCACGTGGAGCTCGGCGGCCTCGCGGAAGCCCTGTCGGCGGCGGCCAGCACCGCACCGCAGGCCGCAGCGGAGGCCGATGACGTCCCCCGCCCGGCACACACGGGACGACGCATCCCGGCCCCGGATGCCCCGGTCGACGCCGAGGCCGCCGAGGACACCCACCTCATCCCCGCCTACCCCGCCGCCGAGCGCGCCGTCCGGGCACTCGGCCAGGCCGTCGCCTACGCACAGTGGCGGCGCGACGCTGCCGAACCCGGCAAGGTGCCCGAGTACGACGACATCGACGAGAAGGGTGCCGCGGCCCTGATCGAAGGCCTGCTCGCGCGCGGGCAGGGACTCACCCTCGGCACGGACGAGACCTGCGACCTCCTCGGCCACTACGGGGTTCAGGTCCACCGCGCCCTGCCCGCCCCGACCCCCGACGCCGCCTCGGAAGCCGCCCGCAGCCTCGGCTATCCCGTCGCCCTCAAGGCCACCGCCCCGCACCTGAGGCACCGGGCCGACCTGGGCGGCGTCCGTCTCGATCTCGCGGACGAGGACCAACTGCGCCGCTCCTACGCCGAGTTGACCGAGCTGTTCGGTGCGCCCGAGGAGCTGCGGCCGGTGGTGCAGCGGATGGCACCACGGGGCGTGGACGTCGTCGTACGGGCCGTCATCGACCCCGCGGCCGGAGCGGTGCTCTCCTTCGGGCTGGCCGGGGCCGCCTCGCAGCTGCTCGGTGACACGGCGCACCGGCTGATCCCGGTCACCGACCGGGAGGCGACCTCGCTGGTGCGCTCGATCCGCACCGCCCCGCTGCTGTTCGGCTGGCGCGGTTCCGCACCGGCCGACACGCGGGCCCTCGAGGAGCTGCTGCTGCGGGTGTCCCGGCTGGTCGACGACCACCCCGAGGTCGTCGCGGTCACCCTGGAGCCCGTCGTCGTCGCCTCGCACGGTCTGAGCGTCCTCGGCGCCTCGGTGCGCCTCGCACCCCCTCCCGCCCGCGACGACCTCGGCCCGCGGACGCTCCCGGCGTACTGACAGCAGGCGACCTGTCCCTCGCAGTCAGTGGTCCCCCGTAGGATGGGCGTCATGGCCAAGACCAGTACGACGACCCAGGGGCTGCGGGCGGCGATCGAGCGCAGCGGCTACTACCCGGCCCTCGTGGCCGAGGCGGTGGAGGCCGCCGTGGGCGGCGAGCCCATGCGGTCGTACCTGGTCCACCAGGAGACCACGTTCGACCAGAACGAGGTGCGGCGGCACGTGACGGTGCTCGTCCTCACGGACACCCGCTTCATCGTCAGCCACACCGACGAACAGGCCGCCGACAGCACCTCCCCGACGCCGTACGCCACCACGTCGACCGAGTCCGTGAAGATCGGCCGCATCTCGTCGGTCGTGGTCAGCCGGGTGGTCGCCAACCCCGAGTCGTACAAGCCGGGGACGCTGCCCCGCGAAGTCGTCCTGACCATCGGCTGGGGTGCCGTCTCCCGTATCGACCTGGAGCCGGCCGCCTGCGGCGACCCCAACTGCGAGGCGGATCACGGCTACACCGGCAACTCGACGGCGGACGACCTCAGCCTGCGCGTCAGTGAGGCCGGGGACGGACCGGAGACCGTGCGGGAGGCCCTCGCCTTCGCGCAGGCCCTTTCCGAGGCGACCGCGGACACGACCCGCTGATGGCGCAGCCCCATACGGCGTGGGACCAGCATCCCGAACCGCTCACCGTCGCCTCCGCACCCGTCCCCGAGTACGGCAGCGGATCGCTGGCCGACCTCCTGCCCACCCTGGCCGCCGGCCTGGGCGTTCCGGACATGAGCGCCACGATCACCGAGCTGGCCCCCGCCGACCGGAACTGCGTGTTCCTGATCGACGGTCTCGGCTGGGAGCAGCTCCGGGCGCACCCCGAGGACGCCCCCTTCATGACGTCCCTGCTCGCCACCTCCCGCGGTGGCACCGGACGTCCGCTCACCGCCGGCTACCCGGCGACCACGGCGACCTCCCTCGCCTCCGTCGGGACCGGTCTGCCCCCGGGCGCCCACGGTCTGCCCGGCTACACCGTCCGCAACCCCGACACCGGCGAGCTGATGAACCAGCTGCGCTGGCAGCCCTGGACCCCACCCGGCCCCTGGCAGCCGTACCCCACGGTCTTCCAGCTGGCGCACGCGGCCGGGGTGCACGCCGCGCAGGTCTCGTCCCCGACCTTCGAGAACACCCCGCTGACCAAGGTCGCGCTCAGTGGAGGAACCTTCCTCGGCCGGCTGTCCGGCGAGGACCGCGTGGACCTGGCGGCCGAGCAACTGGCCGCGGGCGACCGCTCCCTGGTGTACACCTACTTCGCCGAGGTCGACGGCGCCGGCCACCGCTACGGCGTCGACTCCGACACCTGGCGCGGCCAGCTCATGTACGCCGACCGCCTCGTCCAGCGCCTGGCCGAGCAACTGCCGCCGCGCAGCGCGCTCTACGTCACCGCCGACCACGGCATGATCGACGTGCCCTTCGACGAGCAGCACCGCATCGACTTCGACGAGGACTGGGAGCTGAGCGCGGGTGTCGCCCTGCTGGGCGGCGAGGGCCGCGCCCGGCACGTCTACGCGGTGCCGGGTGCGGCGAACGACGTCCTGACCTGCTGGCGTGAGGTGCTCGGCGAGCAGTTCTGGGTGGCCTCACGCGACGAGGCCATCGCCGCGGGCTGGTTCGGCCCGCGGATCGACGAACGGGTGTACGGCAGGATCGGCGACGTGGTCGCGGCCGCCCGGGACGACGTCCTGCTCATCGCCTCCGAGCGGGAGCCGAAGGAGTCGGCGATGGTCGGCAACCACGGTTCGATGACCCCCGCCGAGCAGTTGGTTCCCCTGCTCGAAGTACGCTCCTGAGACAGCCCCACCCGAGCCCGCCTCGGCCCCGCCCCGACCTCCCACGCCGAAAGGTGCTCAACTCCACATGCCCGAGCTGGTGTTCTTCTGCGGAACGATGGACTGCGGGAAGTCGACGCTGGCTCTCCAGATCGAGCACAACCGCTCGGCGCGAGGCCTGCAGGGCATGATCTACTCGCGCGACGACCGCGCCGGTGAGGGCAAGCTGTCCTCCCGCCTCGGCCTGGTGACGGACGCGGTGGAGGTGGGGGACGGGCAGGACCTCTACGGCCACCTGGTCGACCACCTCTCGCAAGGCGGCCGCGCCGACTACGTCATCGCCGACGAGGCGCAGTTCCTCGCGCCGGAGCAGATCGACCAACTCGCGCGCGTGGTGGACGACCTGGGCCTCGACGTCTATGCCTTCGGCATCACGACCGACTTCCGCTCCAAGCTGTTCCCCGGCTCGCAGCGGCTGGTGGAACTGGCCGACCGGGTCGAGGTCCTCCAGGTCGAGGCCCTGTGCTGGTGCGGAGCCCGTGCCACGCACAACGCCCGCACGATAGGCGGGGTGATGGTCGTCGAGGGCGCTCAGGTGGTCGTCGGTGACGTCACCCACTCCGCCGACGAGGTCGGCTACGAGGTCCTGTGCCGGCGCCACCACCGCCGCCGGATGACCGCGGCGACGTCCCGCGCGGCGGCCCTGTCACCGGACGTGCTGCCGGTGACGTCCGCCTGACCCCGGCCGGCTCGCCGTACGTCAGCTCGGCCGTTGCAGCAGCGCGAACCGCGCCCCTTCGGGGTCGGCCACCTTCACCACCCGCCCGTGGGCGGTGTCGTGCACCGGCTCGAGGACCTGCCCGCCCAGGCGGACGAGGTGCTCCGAGGCGTCGTCCGCGTCGGCCACCTGGAAGTACGTGACCCAGTGCGGTCCCCGGTCGCGAGGCAGGGCGTGTCCCAGACCGCGGATGCTGGCGACGGGCTCGCCGTCGAGGTGCAGGGACACGTAGTCGATGTCGGCGGAGACCACCGGTTCCTCCTCGTAGCCGAACACCGTGCGGTAGAACTTGGCGACACCGGCCGACTCGAAGGTCAGCAGCTCGTTCCAGGCGGGGGTTCCGGGTACTCCCGCGACGGCGGTGCCGAGGTGCGTGGCGGCCTGCCAGATGCCGAACACCGCGCCCGAGGGGTCGGAGCCGATGGCCAGACGGCCGGCGTCGGCGGCGTCGAGCGGGCCCACCCCGATCGTGCCGCCGCGGCTGCGCACCGTCTCGGCCGTCAGATCGGCGTTCTCCGAGGCGAAGTAGGGCGTCCAGGCGATGGGCAGGTGGCGGTCCGGGGGAAGCCGTCCGATGCCGGCCACCTCGCGCTCGTCCAGGAGGGCGCGCACATACGGGCCGAGCTGCTGGGGGCCCGGCCGGAACTCCCAGCCGAACAGCGCTCCGTAGAACTCCTCGGTCGCGTCCGGGCCGTGCACCATCAGACTCACCCAGCAGGGTGCGCCGGGCACGTGCCGAGCGGGTGTGTCGCCGTTCGGCCCGGCGGACTCCCGTGCGTCGGTCATCGTCACTCTCTTCTCGGCCTCGCGGTGGCCGTGCTCTCCGCAGCCTGGTGGGGCGGCCCTGTGGGGTGTCCCATGTCCGGGAGAATGCCCGATGTGCGGGCACCTGTCCCTCGCGGCGCGCTTGTCGGCGGTTGTCGTTCAGCTGTACAGCATGTGCTTGTTCCCGTACGCCGAGTGATCGCCGCGCTCCGGCCGAGCAGAGTAGCCGGACGAGGGCGGCTCGGCCACCCCCGTGCGCGAGGATGGGGACCATGAACGCCATCATCAGCGCATCCGATCTCGCGCAGGACCTCGCGGGATCCCGCCCGCCGGTCCTGCTCGACGTCCGCTGGCAGCTCACCGCGGCCAAGGCGGCCGGTGAGCCGCCGTTCGACGGCCGCGCCGCGTACGAGGCAGGGCACCTGCCCGGGGCCGTCTACGTCGACCTGGACCGGGAGTTGGCCTCAGCGCCTGGCGAAGGCGGCCGGCATCCCCTGCCGGACCTCGCCCGCTTCGGTGCCGCGATGCGCCGGGCCGGCGTCTCGGCCGGAACACCGGTGGTCGTCTACGACGGCGGCCAGGGCTGGGCGGCGGCCCGGGCTTGGTGGCTGCTGCGCTGGACGGGTCACCCGGAGGTGCGAGTCCTCGACGGCGGGTTGCCGTCCTGGGAGGGGCCGTTGGAGCAGTCCGTGCCGACGGTGGAAGAGGGCGACTTCGTGCCCGAGCCGGGGGTGACGGGGCTGCTGGACGCGGATGCCGCCGCGGCGCTGGCCCGCTCCGGGGTGCTGCTGGACGCGCGGGCGGGGGAGCGGTACCGGGGTGAGGTGGAGCCGATCGACCCCGTGGCCGGGCACATTCCGGGCGCGGTGTCGGCACCCACCACGGAGAACGTGGGCGCCGACGGGCGTTTCCTGCCCGCCGGGGAACTGCGCGAGCGGTTCAAGGGCCTTGGCGTGACCGAGGGGTCGCGGGTCGGCGTGTACTGCGGTTCGGGGGTCTCCGCCGCACACCAGGTCCTGGCCCTGGCGGCTGCCGGCATTCCGGCCGAGCTGTACGTGGGGTCGTGGTCGGAGTGGTGCTCGGACCCGGACCGTCCGGTCGCTGTCGGTCCGGACCCGCAGTGACCTGACACGACGAGGGGCCGTGCCCGGACGGCGCGGCCCCGTTGCTCACCGGTCGACTCGCTACTCCTGCTTCTTGCGCCGGGTCCCGAACACGATCTCGTCCCAGCTCGGGACGGCCGCCCTGCGCCCGGGGCGCACGCCGTCCGCCTCGGCCTGGCGGTCGGTGGCGCCGATCAGCCGGTCGCGGTGGCTGCCCACGCTGCGCGGCATGAGGACGTCCGCGTAGGCGGAACCGGCCGAGGCGGCGGGAGCCGGGGGCTCCTCTTCCTCGACCTCGGCGACGACGGGCTCCTCCTCGGGCTCCGCCGGGGGGAGTTCCGGAACGACCAGGTCACCGCGGAAGCTCGGAACCGCCTCGAGCAGGCTCGTCAGCGAGTCGCGCTCGCTCGTGGTCTCCTCGATGGGCTCGGATGCCTGCGCGGGCAGGCTGGGCCGCTCGCGCTCGGGGCGGTCGAGCGGTCTGTCGCGCGGCAGCCGGGCGATCCTGGGCACGAACGGGAAGCTCGGCTCGGGCGCGGACAGGTCGTCGGACTCGCCGATCAGGGAGCGCGCCTCGTCGTCGACGGCCTGGACGAGCCGCCGGGGCGGGTCGTACGTCCAGCTCGCCGAGTGCGGTTCGCCGGCAACGCGGTAGACCAGCAGAACTTCCCATGTGCCGTCGTCGCGGCGCCATGAGTCCCACTGCACGGAGTCCTTGTCGACGCCGCGCAGCAGCAGCCGCTCCTGCACGGCCTCGCCCAGGGGCGGGCCGGAGTTCTCTCCGGGGCGGCGGACGGGTGTCTTGCGGGCCCGCTCGGCCATGAAGGCGCGCTCGGCGAGCACGGGGCCCTCGAAGCGGCGCACCCGGTCGACGGGGATGCCGGCCATCTGCGCGACCTCTTCCGCGGTCGCGCCGGCACGTATACGCGCCTGGATGTCGCGGGGGCGGAGGTGGCTTTCGACCTCGATCTCGATCTGGCCGAGACGGGGACGGTCGCCGCGCACGGCGGCGCGCAGGCGTTCGTCGATCGGAAGCGTGTACTCCGTAGAGTCGGCAGCCTTCAGCACCAGCCGTGTGCCGTCATTCGAGACGGCCACGACACGCAGTTCGGGCATGGGGACCTCCCGGGTGGTGCCTGCCGACGTCACGTGCGTCGCTGCTTCCGCTAGTCGAGTGTGGCCTGCCCGGGTGCAGCCTGCCACAACCTTGCCGAGTTGCCCGGCGTGTCGGGCGCGGGCCCTGGATCGCCGTTATGGCACGGTAACCTATTCGCAACGTTAAGTGACGAACTCTGTCACCCTGTGCAACTAGCCCCCTCCCGGCGGTCCTAAAGGCCCTGTACACCCTGATGGGATACCGGACCCAGGGCTCGCAACAGTACTCCATTCGGGCCACGTGCGTGGATTGGCACGCCGCCCAACTTCTGGCAAGGGGTGGGACTTGGCCTCCCCTGCCCCCATCTCTCGATCTTGAACGTGGGGGACTTCACATAATCACCAGAATCGGAACTAAGCGTTTCGCGCGCACGTCCCCTTCTTGTGCAGTTGAACGACCCTGTACGGAAAGGCCGGCAAGGTCCGGGCGAGCGTGAAAGGTCCGACGGCGTAGAGGAGTCGGGCGATACGGGGGCGGAGAAGTCCCAGCGGATCGACCCGAACGTGCCCCAGTCGCGGGCGGCGCCGTCGCTGTGGACGCCACCTGGGGCGGCAACCTCTTCCAGCGCTTCTTCAAGCCACCGGCGAGCGGATTCGCCGTGTGGCGCCGGTGGACGCACCGCCGGTGATCGAGCCGGTCGGTCAAACCCCTCCGCGACCCGGTGGGTTCAGCGGCGCTGTCTACCGCGCGGGCCGAGCGCCGCTCGCGGCGCTCGTCGTCTTCGCCTGACGATGGCCGGAATCACCGCCTTGCGAGCCGGCATCGAGTCGCACTCTGCAACTCCCGCGTCCAGGAGGCCCCCACGGCCGGTCCGTGCGGCGCGCAGCAGAGCGGGACCGTCGCCCTCACTCGGGAGAGCGACGGGACGGGGCCCGGGCCGGCCGCCTCCCCGAGTGCCAAGGGGGAGTGAGGAGACCGGGAGCGCCACCCGAAGTGCGCCCTACGCCCCCAGAACCCTCCGCAAGTAGTCGTTCTGGAACCGCCGATCAGGGTCCAGACGATCCCGCAGCGCCGTGAACTCGCCGAAGCGCGGATACACCCGGGAGAAGTACTCGGCGTCCCGGGTGTGGATCTTGCCCCAGTGCGGACGGCCTTCGTGGGCGGTGAAGATGCGCTCGGCGGACGTGAAGTACCGCTGGTAGGGGGTGCCCCGGAACATGTGGACGGCGATGTACGCGCTGTCCCGGCCGGAGGCGGTGGACAGGGTGATGTCGTCGGCGGGGGCTGTGCGTACCTCGACCGGAAAGCTGACCCTGAGACCGGAGCGGTCGACCATCGCCGCCAGCTCACGCAGCGTCTCGACGACGGCCGCGCGCGGAACGGCGTACTCCATCTCCACGAAGCGCACCCGGCGCGGTGACGTGTAGACCTTGTACGGGATGTCCGTGTAAGTCCGTGCGGACAGGGCCTTGCTGGAGATCTGGGCGATCGCGGGAATCGTGGCGGGCACCGCGCGGCCGACCCAGTTGGCCACCTGGAACGCCCCGTTGGAGAGGAGCTCGTCCTCGATCCAGCTCTTGAGCTGCGGCACGGGCTTCTCCGGGCCCGCGCTGCGGTTGTTGCGCTTGGTGTTGGTGTTGCCGGTGTGCGGGAACCAGTAGAACTCGAAGTGCTCGTTCTCGGCCCAGAGCTCCTCGAAGTCCGCAAGGACGCGGTCCAACGGCATCGGTTCCTCGCGGGCCGTGAGCAGGAAGACCGGCTCGACCGCGAAGGTGATCGCGGTGACGAGCCCCAGGGCGCCGAGGCCGATGCGGGCGGCGGCGAAGACCTCCGGGTTCTCCTTCTCGGAGCACGTGAGAACCGATCCGTCGGCGGTGACCAGCTCCAGGCCCTTGATCTGGGCGGCGATCGAGCCGGAGTCGCGGCCCGTGCCGTGGGTGCCGGTGCTGGTGGCTCCGGAGACCGTCTGCTCCATGATGTCGCCCATGTTGGTGAGCGACAGGCCCTCACGTGCCAGGGCCACATTGAGCCTCTTGAGCGGGGTGCCTGCCTCCACCGTGACCGTCATGTTCTCGCGATCAATGCTGCGGATGCCGGTCAACAGTTGAGGACGGATCAACACACCGTCCGTCGCGGCTATGGACGTGAAGGAATGCCCCGCGCCGACCGCCTTCACCTTCAGTCCGTCCTCGGCGGCCCGCCGCACGGCGGCGGCCAGCTCGTCGACGGAGGCAGGGGTGACCTCCCGCGCGGGACGTGCCGAGACGTTGCCGCCCCAGTTACGCCACGTGCCGTTCTTTCCGTTCGCTGTGCTGCTCAACGGAGCCTCCCCGACCCGGTGCCGGTCGCTTGAGCCGGCGGAACCCGAGGAAACCCACCGCGACCGCGACGGCCCCGGCCACCGCCGGAACCCCGTACCCCGCACGCGCCCCGGCCGCGTCGATCACCCAGCCGGCCGCGGCGGAGCCCAGTGCGACTCCCACCGCGAGCCCGGTGCTCACCCAGGTCATGCCCTCGGTGAGCTGCGCGCGTGGTACGTGCTCTTCGATGAGGGACATGGTCGTGATCATCGTCGGCGCGATGGACAGACCCGCAACGAACAGCGCCACGGCCAGAAACGGCAAGTTTCCGACCAGTAGGAGGGGGATCATACTCACGGCCATTGCGCATACGCCCAGCAGCCACCGTCGTTCCGGCGCCCCGGCGAAGTGCAGCAGCCCGAAGATCATGCCCGCCACACAGGAACCCGCCGCATACAGGGCGAGGACGAGGCTCGCTGCGGCCTTGTGACCCTCCTCTTCGGCGAAGGCCACGGTGACCACGTCGACGGCTCCGAAGATCGCCCCCGTGGCGACGAAGGTGGCCACCAGGACCTGGAGCCCCGGTGCCCGCATCGCGGTGCCGCCGCCACCCTTGCGCTGCCGGGGGTGCGGCTCGGGTTCGGAGGCGCGCTGCGCGGTCAGCCAGAACACGCCGGCGGCCAGGAAGCACGCGGCGAGCAGCGGGCCGGCCTCCGGGAACCAGGCGGTGGAAAGGCCGATGGAGATGATCGGCCCGAAGACGAAGCACACCTCGTCCACCACGGACTCGAACGAGTACGCCGTGTGCAGTTGCGGCGTGCCCCGGTACAGCGCCGCCCAGCGGGCCCGGATCATCGCGCCGACGCTCGGCACGCAGCCGATGCCCGCGCAGGCCACGAACAGCACCCAGTCCGGCCACCCGTAGTGCGCGGCGAACAGCAGGACCGCCGCGGCCGTCAGTGAGATCAGGGTGGCCGGGCGCAGCACCCGCCGCTGCCCGTACTGGTCCACCAGGCGGGAGACCTGGGGCCCGGCCGCCGCGGCGGCCAGCGCGATGGTCGCCGACAGGCCACCGGCCAGCCCGTACCGGCCGGTGAGCTGCGAGATCATGGTGACGACGCCGATGCCCATCATCGACAGCGGCATCCGGCCGAGGAAGCCCGCAGCGGAGAAGCCCTTGGAGCCGGGGGCTGCGAACAGGGCGCGGTAGGGGCTGGGCAACGGGGTCTCCGGGAAGCTCGTAAGCTGCGAACGCAGTCGACACAGCTTACGGCGCGGAACGCTCACCATGCACCCGCCCGCCCCCCCCGCGGAATCGCCCGCCGTGCCCGTCCAGCCCCGCGCCGAACTCCCCGACACGCCCCGCCAGCCTCGTGAAGGCTCGTCTCGACACGTCCCGCTCCGGTCCTCGCGTGGGAGCACCCCAACGTCCGCCCGCCCGGCCCGGCCGCGCATCGCCCCCGCGCGCGTCGGCCGCGCCGGTGTCACCCGTCGTTTTCCGGCTGTCGGTGCAGGGTGGCAGGATCGACTCATGCCAGACGCGCGTGATGTCAGCCCCTACGACGCCCTGCTCCTGCTCTCGTTCGGCGGCCCGGAAGGTCCCGACGACGTGGTTCCGTTCCTGGAGAACGTGACCCGTGGGCGCGGCATCCCCAAGGAACGCCTCAAGGAAGTCGGGCAGCACTACTTCCTGTTCGGCGGGGTCAGCCCGATCAACGACCAGAATCGCGCCCTGCTGGACGCCCTGCGCAAGGACTTCGCCGACCACGGCCTGGACCTGCCGGTCTACTGGGGCAACCGCAACTGGGCGCCGTATCTGACGGACACCCTGCGCGACATGGTCCGCGACGGCCGCCGCCGCATCCTGGTCCTCGCCACCAGCGCCTACGCCTCCTACTCGGGCTGCCGCCAGTACCGCGAGAACCTCGCCGACGCGCTCGCGACCCTGGAGGCGGAGGGTCTTGAGCTGCCGAAGGTCGACAAGCTGCGGCACTACTTCAACCACCCGGGCTTCCTGGAGCCCATGGTCGACGGCGTGCTCCAGTCCCTCGCCGAGCTCCCCGAGGACGTCCGGGACGGGGCGCACCTCGCCTTCTCGACCCACTCGATCCCGACGGCCTCCGCCGACACCTCCGGCCCCGTCGAAGGACACGGCGACGGCGGCGCCTACGTGAAGCAGCACCTGGACGTGGCACAGCAGATCGCCGACGCCGTCCGTGAGCGCACCGGCGTCGACCACCCCTGGCAGCTCGTCTACCAGTCCCGCTCCGGCGCCCCGCACATCCCGTGGCTGGAGCCCGACATCTGCGACCACCTCGACGAGCGGCACGCGGCCGGCGTCCCGGCGGTCGTCATCGCCCCGATCGGTTTCGTCTCCGACCACATGGAGGTCCTCTACGACCTCGACACGGAGGCCAAGGCCAGGGCCGGGGAACTCGGTCTGCCGATGCGGCGCTCGGCCACCGTCGGCGCCGACCCCAGGTTCGCCGCCGCGATCCGTGATCTCGTCACCGAGCGGGCCGCTGTCGAACGCGGGCAGGACGTCACCCCGTGCGCCCTGGGCGCCCTGGGGGCGAGCCACAACCTCTGCCCGGTCGGCTGCTGCCCGGCCCGCGCCCCCCGGCCCGCCGCCGCGGGCGCCGACAGCACCTACGCGTGAGGAGCCCCGTGACCGACCCCCTGCACACGGACCTGCTCGACCTCGCCCAGGAAGCCGCCCACCGCGCCGGGGCGCTGCTGAGGGACGGCCGTCCGGCCGACCTCGCGGTCGCCGCGACGAAGTCCAGCCCCATCGACGTCGTCACCGAGATGGACATCGCGGCGGAGAAGCTGATCACTGGCCTGATCGCCGAGCGCCGCCCGGACGACGGCGTGCTCGGCGAGGAGGGCGCCTCCACCGAGGGCACGAGCGGCGTCCGCTGGGTGATCGACCCTCTCGACGGCACCGTGAACTACCTGTACGGGCTGCCCACCTGGGCTGTCTCCATCGCCGCCGAGCAGGACGGCGAGACCGTCGTCGGAGTCGTCACGGCCCCGATGCGCGGCGAGACGTTCCACGCGGTCCGCGGCCGCGGCGCCTGGGCCACCGGCGCCTGGGACGGTGAGCGCCGGCTGGCCTGCCGCCCCGCGCCGCCCCTGGACCAGGCACTGGTGTCGACGGGCTTCAACTACGTCGCCGACGTCCGTGCCCACCAGGCCGACGTGGCCCAGCGGCTGATCCCGCTGCTGCGCGACATCCGGCGCGGCGGCTCGGCCGCGGTCGACCTGTGCGACGTGGCCGCGGGGCGCCTCGACGGCTACTACGAGCGCGGCCTGCACCCGTGGGACCTCGCGGCGGGGGACCTGATCGCCCGGGAGGCGGGTGCCCTGACCGGTGGACGCCCCGGAGAGCGTCCGTCGGGCGGTCTGACGGTCGCGGGTACCCCCGGCGTCTTCGAGCCGCTCCAGCGCCTCCTGGAGGATTTCGGAGCCTGGCACGACTGAGCGGGCGGCCCGGAGCGCACCGCGCGACGACGAAGCACCGAACATCAGGTGAACGGCCCCCTGGGGCAACGCGACGGGCCCCGGCGCTGGATTCGCCGGGGCCCGTCGCGTACGGCCTGATCAGACGCTCGTCGCGCCGACCTGCACACCATGCTCGGCGGCGAGACGGTGCAGGTCGTCGAGCTCGCCCTGCTCCACGTCGACGAGGAACTCGTCGCCCTCGTCTCGAGCCCGGGACAGATCGGACTCGGTCGCCCTTATGCGCTGCAGAAGTCCTGCGGTGAATGCGTCCATGCTGCGCCCCCTCGTCCTGGGTCGTGGGTCGATGGCACGGGGGTGTGCCGTTCGGAAGGGACGATCACGCCGCATGTGGATGCCCAGCGCCGCTCGGCCGGGCGGCGACGGTGCCGGACACCCACGCCCACCCTGCGGCAAGCGGATTGATGCGCACCGCATGGTGGTGCGGCGCCAGCAGAGCGTGATCGTGGGATGTAAAGCCGTCCTCCCCAAGCTCCCTTCCGTGGAAACCTAACCGGAGGAGAAAATCTCGTATTCCCACTCGGGTCACCTCCTCCTCACCCGCCTTACCTCCGACTTATGGCCGAAAAGGGCAGGATGGAGGGCAACACACCAAGGCACCGTCGAAGACCCCTGCCCACGTGCGCCCAGTGCAGGGCTACGCGGGTGGACATGAGGAAGGACCAGGAACGTGCGCGTACTCGTCGTCGAGGACGAGCAACTGCTCGCCGATGCGGTGGCCACCGGACTGCGCCGGGAGGCCATGGCCGTCGACGTCGTGTACGACGGTGCGGCCGCCCTGGAGCGCATCGGAGTCAACGACTACGACGTGGTCGTCCTCGACCGCGACCTCCCCGTCGTGCACGGTGACGACGTCTGCCGCAAGATCGTCGAACTGGGCATGCCCACGCGCGTGCTGATGCTGACGGCCTCCGGTGACGTGAGCGACCGGGTCGAAGGACTGGAGATCGGCGCCGACGACTACCTGCCCAAGCCGTTCGCGTTCAGTGAGCTCATCGCGCGGGTGCGCGCCCTCGGCCGGCGCACCAGCGTGCCCCTGCCGCCGGTCCTGGAGCGCGCCGGGATCAAGCTGGACCCCAACCGGCGCGAGGTCTTCCGTGACGGCCACGAGGTGCAGCTCGCCCCCAAGGAGTTCGCGGTCCTTGAGGTGCTGATGCGCAGCGAGGGCGCCGTCGTCTCCGCGGAGCAGCTCCTGGAGAAGGCCTGGGACGAGAACACCGACCCGTTCACGAACGTCGTGCGCGTGACCGTCATGACCCTGCGCCGCAAGCTGGGCGAGCCCCCTGTCATCGTCACCGTCCCCGGCTCGGGCTACCGGATCTGATCCCCCGTGGCAGCGACCCCCGCGCCCCCGCAGGCGCCCCCCAAGCCCACCTGGGACCCCAGAAGGCCCGTGCCGCCCTTCCCGTGGCTGCGCCCGACCATCCGCATAAGGCTCACGCTGCTCTACGGCGGCATGTTCCTGATCGCCGGCATCCTGCTGCTGTCGATCATCTACCTGCTGGCCGCGCAGGCACTGCACGTGGGCAGCGACCTGCCCTTCAAGATCGTCGAGGGCAAGGTCACCAGCGACATCTGCAACCTGCCCGACCAGGCATCGCCGAGCGAGTTCAACGACGCGATGAACGCCTGCGTCAACGAGCAGCGCCGGCACGCCCTGGACGACCTGCTCAGCCGCTCGCTGCTGGCACTGCTGGGTCTGGCGGTCATCGCCTTCGCCTTCGGCTACGCAATGGCCGGCCGCGTCCTGTCGCCGCTGGGCCGGATAACCCGTACCGCCCGGGCGGTGGCGGGCTCCGACCTGTCCCGCCGGATCGAGCTGGACGGCCCGGACGACGAGCTCAAGGAGCTGGCGGACACCTTCGACGACATGCTGGAGCGGCTGCAGCGCGCCTTCACGGCCCAGCAGCGCTTCGTCGGCAACGCCTCGCACGAGCTGCGGACGCCACTGGCGATCAACCGCACGCTCCTCGAGGTGCACCTGTCCGACCCGAACGCCCCCATGGAGCTGCAGCAGCTCGGCAAGACGCTGCTGGCCACCAACGAGCGCAGCGAGCAGCTCGTCGAGGGCCTGCTGCTGCTCGCCCGCAGCGACAACCAGATCGTCGAGCGGGGCCCCGTGGACCTCGCCGAGGTCGCCTCGCAGGCCATCGACCAGGTGCACGGCGAGGCCGAGAGCAAGGGCGTCACGATCCGAGGTGAGCAGAAACCCGCGGTCGTGCAGGGCAACGGCGTGCTGCTGGAGCGAATCGCACTCAACCTCGTGCAGAACGCCGTGCGCTACAACGTGGCGGAGGGCGGCTGGGTCGAGGTCACGACCGACGTCCAGCACGGCCAGGCGGTCCTGGTGGTCTCCAATACGGGCCCCGTTGTACCGGCCTACGAGATCGACAACCTCTTCGAGCCGTTCCGGCGGCTGCGCACGGAGCGGACGGGCAGCGACAAGGGCGTGGGGCTCGGGCTCTCCATCGTCCGGTCGGTGGCCCGGGCGCACGGCGGGCACATCTATGCCCAGCCGCGTGAGGGAGGTGGACTCGTCATGCGCGTCACGCTGCCGATCTGAGATCATGTCGCCGATCAACTCGGCGACACTCGGGGATGTTCGCTTTGCGCGGAATTTCTTATGCTTCGCCGCGCGTGCGCCGTGTGTGATCGATCACAGGGACGCCTTTCCGGCCATCTACTCTCCGTGATCATGCACGCTGTCGTAAAGCCGGGAAAATCCCGGTTTTCGGGGGTCTTGATCACGGGAAGTACACGGTGAGACGCCTTTGGCGTGCAGCATTCGGACCGTGTACGGTCCCCATCGCCATCCAAGCCGATCACTCGTCAGGAGTCCGGTTGGGTGTCGATTGAGTAACAGACCTTGATGTGAGGCAAAATCTCCGCCTCAGGTCGGGCACAAGTCCGGCCTCTCACGCGTTACGTGCGCTGGAGACACCGCAGACACCCAGAGGGGGAGAGCGACCATGGCCACCGATTACGACACTCCACGCAAGACCGACGACGACGTCGACTCGGACAGCCTCGAAGAGCTGAAGGCCCGGAGGAACGACAAGTCGGCTTCCGCCGTGGACGTCGACGAGTTCGAGGCCGCCGAAGGCCTGGAGCTGCCCGGAGCCGACCTCTCGAACGAGGAGCTGGCCGTCCGGGTGCTCCCGAAGCAGCAGGACGAGTTCACATGCATGAGCTGCTTCCTGGTGCACCACCGCAGCCAGCTGGCCCGCGAGAAGAACGGTCAGCCGATCTGCCGCGACTGCGACTGAGGACGGGTCGGCCGTGACTGGCTCGACCCCTCCCTGGAAGCGCCGCTTCTCCAAGCGAAAAGCGGACGAAGGGCCGATCGACGGCCCGCAGCACCACGCGCGTGACGACGAGCGAGGCTCAACCGGTCAGGAGACGGCCTCGCTCGAACCGGCAGCGGACCGGGGTGACCTCCCGGCGGCCGTGGACGTCCCCGCACCCGTCGCGAGACGGCGGGCGGGGACGATCCGGGATCGTGCCAGGGAAGGCGCCCGCAAGGGCGGCGACCGGGCCCGCGCCGGACTCGCCTATCTCGCCGACCGGATCATCGAGCTGGCTCCGCGCGTCCCCGTACGGGACCTGGCGACCCTGCGCAGGCAGTTCCCGGGCCTCGGCCCCGAAGAGCTTGCGGACAGGCTGGTGGCGGGCGCCGCCAAGGCGACGGCGACGGTCGGAGCCGGCATCGGCGCGGCCGCGATGCTCCCCGTGCCCCCGGCGATGCCGACGGAACTGGCCGCCGAGGTCACCGGCGTCGCCGCGATCGAGCTGAAGCTGATCGCCGAGCTCCACGAGGTCTACGGCGTACGGCCGCCGGGCAACCTCAAGCAGCGCAGCACCGCGTACCTCGACTCCTGGTCGGGGGAGCGAGGGATCGACGCGACCAAGCCGTCGACCCTCAGTACGGCGCTGAACAGCCGCATGAAGCGCGAACTGCGGCAGCGGATCATGAAGCGCACGGTCCGCAACATGCCGAACCTGATGCCCTTCATGGTGGGTGCCGCGGTGGGCGCGGCCATGAACCGCGGCGAGACGAGAAAGCTCGCCGGGCGGATCCGCCGGGACCTGCGCAAGATCCAGGTGCCCTGGGAGGCCCTGGACGCGCTCCCGACGCTGGAACGTCCGGCGGACGCCCTGGAGATGGGCGAGATCACACACGACCCCCTGGGCCGCCACGAGGGCCGCCGACGCGACGACGGCGGACACGACGGAAGACGCGGCGGCGGGCGCTGAGACGGCGGGTGCGGCGATGCCGAGCCGAGACGCCGGACGCGGCGACAGCGCCGAGACGCTGGGCGAGGCGACAGGCGCTGAGGCGCTGGGCGCGGGGACGGTGCCGAGAAGGCAAGCGGGGGGACGGTGCCGAGAAGGGGCGCGGGGGTGGTGCCGAGAAGGCGAGCGCGGGGGTGGTGCCGGGACATGAGCGCGGGGACGGAGGCCGGGCCGGGGCTCGTCAACACTTCGGTCGGGTGACCTCCCGCGCGGGTGTGCTACGGCTTCGCCGTCCGCAGGGCCTCCGCCAGGCGCTCCGGCTCGCGCGTGGACAGGTACAGGTAGGGAGTCGGGTCCTGCGGGTCCGTGACCTCCACGCGCAGGGCCGTGGGGATGTACGCGCGCAGCAGGAGGAAGGCGCGCGGGTCGGCCTTGTAGGTGCGCCAGGCGCGGGCCTCCTCCGGGTCCAGCACCTCCGCCTCGCCCAGCGCCGCCAGCGGGATCTTCGCCTCGCCCGCGATCAGGGAGTCGCCGACCACGCGGATGCGCACCGAGCCGTAGGAACTCGCGGCGACGGCCGCGACCGCGGTGCCCCCGGCCAGGCCGCCCAGCGTCGGCAGCGTGCCGAAGGGGAGCAGGATCAGGGCCATCGAGACGCCCACGAGGAACGAGATCAGCCACCAGGTCCGCGGGGCGGTGAGGCGTTCTTCGTACGGGGCGGCGGAGAGCTGCATGGAGCCAAGCTTGACACGGTGTCCGGAAGGGGCCGACGCGCGGGTAAGGTCTCCGGCTGTGAGTGGTACTTCCCCGGCTCTTCAGCCCCCGGCCGACGCCGTGCAACCGGTGCGGCACCCGGACGCGCCCGCGCCCGGTGAGCTCCTCGGCGCGCACTACGGCCAGTGTTTCGGCTGTGGTGGTGACCAGCCGCACGGGCTGCACCTGGAGGCGCGGGCCGGTGACGGCGTGTCACTCACCGCAGAGTTCACCGTCCAGCCCGCCCACCAGGGTGCCCCTGGCCTCGCGCACGGCGGCGTGCTCGCCTCCGCGCTGGACGAGACCCTCGGCTCGCTGAACTGGCTGCTGCGCACGATCGCGGTGACGGGACGGCTGGAGACCGACTTCGTGCGGCCCGTGCCCGTCGGCACGATCCTGCACCTGGAGGCGGAGGTGACGGCCGTGGCGGGGCGGAAGATCTACTCCACCGCGACCGGACGCGTCGGCGGCCCGGAGGGGCCCGTGGCGGTGCGTGCCGACGCCCTCTTCATCGAGGTGAAGGTCGACCACTTCGTCGACCACGGCCGCCAGGAGGAGATCCAGGCTGCCATGAACGACCCGGACCAGGTCCGGCGGGCCCGGGCCTTCGAGGTGAACCCGTGAGCGCGGAACGACCTGTGCGCGCCGGGAGCACCACGGAGACCGTCAGCCCCTCGGGCACCGCAGGCCCGGACAGCCCCGTGACTCCTGCGAGCCCCGCGAGCCGGCCGCCGCTGCACGTACTGATCCGGCGCCTCGATCCGGAAGTGCCGCTTCCGTCGTATGCGCAGCCCGGGGACGCCGGAGCCGATCTGCGCACCACGGAGGCGTGCCAACTGGAGCCGGGCGAACGGGCCGTACTGCCCACAGGCGTGTCTGTGGCGCTGCCCGAGGGGTACGCGGCCTTTGTGCACCCGCGATCCGGTCTGGCCGCTCGCTGCGGCGTCGCCCTGGTGAATGCCCCGGGGACGGTTGATGCCGGGTACCGTGGGGAGATCAAGGTGATCGTGGTGAATCTCGACCCGCGCGAGGCCGTGCGGTTCGAGCGCTTCGACCGGATTGCCCAACTGGTGGTCCAGCAGGTCGAGAGGGTTCGCTTCCAGGAGGTGGCGGAACTTCCCGGCTCCGCGCGGGCCGAGGGGGGCTTCGGGTCCACCGGAGGTCACGCCGCGGTGGGCGGGACGAGCGGCACAAGCGGTCAGGCCGCCGTGGGCGGTCAGGCGGGTGGGAATCGATACGCTTCGGTCGTATCCGACCGGGAAGGACAGTGACGTGTTCGGACGTCGCAAGAAGAGGGATGCCGCCGAGGACGCGGCCGGCGAGACCGAGCAGGTCGTCGACGGTGTCGACACCGAGGCGGACGAAGAGCGCGAGCGCCTGAGGCTGGAGCCCGCGCCGCGCCCCGACGGCCCCTGGGACAGCTCCGAGGTCCGTGACCCGGGCGAAGGCCGGGTCGACCTGGGCGGTCTGTTCGTGCCGGGCGTCGACGGCATGGAGCTCAGGGTCGAGGTCGCGGGCGACGCGATCGTGGCGGCGACGGTCGTGCTGCGCGACAGCGCCATCCAGCTGCAGGGCTTCGCCGCGCCCAAGCGCGAGGGCATCTGGGGCGAGGTGCGCGAGGAGATCGGCACCGGAATCACCCAGCAGGGCGGCATCGTCGACGAGGTCGAGGGACCGCTCGGCTGGGAGCTGCGCGCCCAGGTGCCCGTGCAGCTGCCGGACGGCACCGGCGGCTTCCAGGTCGTGCGGTTCGTCGGTGTGGACGGCCCCCGCTGGTTCCTGCGCGGGGTCATCTCGGGTCAGGGCGCGGTGCAGCCGCAGGCCGCCGGGCTGCTCGAGCAGATCTTCCGGGACACGGTCGTGGTCCGCGGCGAGGGCCCGATGGCGCCCCGCGACCCGATCGTCCTGAAGCTGCCGAACGACGCCCAGATGGTCCCCGAGGGTGTCCAGCAGGAGGAGGGCTCCCGTTTCGCCGGCGGAATGGGTCAGCTCCAGCGCGGACCGGAGATCACCGAGGTCCGCTGAGCACGCAGAGGCACAGAGACACCAGGGCCGCATCCCGCCGGGTTTGCGGCCCTTTCTCATGCGCGGGACCTCGTCGCGGGACCTCATGCGCGGGACCCCTGAACCCCCTGCGCGGAACTCGTGAGCGGGACCTTGACGGCCCATTGGTCTGTACCTATGGTCTCCGTCCAACGCGTCTGTTCATAAAGGCGCTTCACGTTCACATACAAGAACGGAAGGCCCCCCACCTATGCGCAGAACCGCTCTCCTCGCGACCGCGGCCGCCCTCGTCGCCGGTGTCCTCACCCGGCCCGCCGACGCCGCACCCAGTGCCCCCGCCACCTTCGTCCACCCCGGAGTCACCGTCTCGCAGGGCCAGTTGGACTTCGCCCGGTCCAAGGTCAATGCCGGAGCCCAGCCCTGGAGGGGCGCCTTCGACCGGATGATGGCGAGCAAGTACGCCGACCTGAACCGCACGCCCAGGCCCCGGGCGGTCGTCGAATGCGGCTCGTACTCCAACCCGAATCTCGGCTGCACCGACGAGCGTGAGGACGCGATCGCCGCGTACACCCACGCCCTCGCCTGGTATCTCACCCGCGACGAACGGCACGCCCGCAAGGCGATCGAGCTGATGGACGCCTGGTCCGCGGTGATCAGGGACCACACCGACAGCAACGCGCCCCTGCAGACGGGCTGGGCCGGCTCCTCCTGGCCCAGGGCCGCCGAGATCATCAAGTACACCTACACCGGCACCTGGGCGAACTCCGGCCGGTTCGCCACCATGCTCCGCACCGTCTACCTGCCCGAGATCATCAACGGCTCCCACTCCAACGGCAACTGGGAGCTGTCGATGATGGAGGCCGCGATCGGCATCTCCGTCTTCCTTGAGGACAAGGCGTCGTACGACAAGGCCATGGCGAGGTTCCGCACGCGCACGGCCGCCTACGTCTACCTGGAGTCCGACGGCCCGCTGCCGAAGACCGTGCCGAGCCAGAACCTGAACACCCGGGAGAAGATCGTCAAGTACTGGCAGGGGCAGTCGACCTTTGTGAGCGGCCTCAGCCAGGAGACCTGCCGCGACTTCACCCACACCGGCTACGGCCTCTCCGCCGTCTCACACGTCGCCGAGACCAGCCGCATCCAGGGCCGGGACCTCTACGGCACCGACGTGGGCGAGCGGCTGCGGCACGGGCTCGGGTTCCACGCCAGGTACCAGCTCGGTGCCGGCGCCGAGGGCTGGCTGTGCGGCGGCTCGCTGAAGCTCGGGCTCGGGCCGGTCACCGAGGTCGGCCACAACGCCCTGGCCAACCGTCTCGGACACGCCATGACCAACACCGCGACGCTCACCCTGCGAGGCCGCCCGGCCGGCAGCAACAACCTCTTCGTCGCCTGGGAGACCCTCACCCACGGCGACAACCCCGCCTGACCCCCTGACCGGCCGGGCGCCGGGCGGGCACCCCGCTGCCGGTCCGGCCCCAGCCGTGGACCGGCAGCGTCAGGGTTCCGTCAAAGTGTGCCCAGGATCCCCTGCCCGGCGCCGCACGGGGCGCTGGACGGCCGTAGGGTCGACGCTGCGCAGTCGGCACGGGACCGGAAGACAATGGGGCGATGGCACGCGGCAAGCTTCGGATCCACCTCGGCGCGGCGCCCGGTGTCGGCAAGACGTACGCGATGCTGTCCGAGGCCCACCGCCGCGTCGGGCGGGGCACGGACTGCGTGGTGGCCTTCGTCGAGCACCACGGCAGGCCCCGCACCGAGGTCATGCTGCACGGCCTGGAGCAGGTACCGCGCAAGGAGCTGGAGTACCGCGGCGGCGTCTTCGCCGAGATGGACCTCGACGCCGTCCTCGCCCGCCGCCCCCAGGTCGCCCTGGTGGACGAACTCGCCCACACGAACATCCCGGGCTCCCGCAACGCCAAGCGCTGGCAGGACGTGGAGGAACTGCTCGCCGCCGGCATCGACGTCGTCTCCACCGTCAACATCCAGCACCTGGAGTCCCTCGGCGACATCGTCGAGTCGATCACCGGGGTGCGGCAACGGGAGACCGTGCCGGACGAGGTGGTCCGCCGGGCCGACCAGGTCGAGCTGGTCGACATGACGCCCGAGGCCCTGCGGCGGCGGCTGGCGCACGGCAACGTCTACCAGCCGGACGAGGTCGACGCCGCCCTGTCGAACTACTTCCGCCCCGGCAACCTGACCGCCCTGCGCGAGCTGGCGCTGCTGTGGGTGGCCGACCGGGTCGACGCCCATCTCACCCGGTACCGCAGCGAGCACCGGGTGTCGCAGATCTGGGGCTCGCGCGAGCGGATCGTGGTCGGTCTGACCGGCGGTCCCGAGGGCCGCACGCTCATCCGCCGGGCCGCCCGGCTGGCGGAGAAGGGTGCCGGCGGCGAGGTGCTGGCCGTCTACATAGCCCGCAGCGACGGGCTGGCCTCGGCCTCACCCAACGAGCTCGCGATGCAGCGGACGCTGGTCGAGGACCTCGGCGGAACGTTCCATCATGTCGTCGGCGACGACATACCGGCCGCGCTGCTCGCCTTCGCCCGGGGCGTGAACGCCACCCAGATCGTGCTGGGCTCCTCCCGCCGCAAGAGCTGGCAGTACGTCTTCGGACCGGGCGTCGGCGCCACCGTCGCGCGGGAGTCCGGCCCCGACCTGGACGTGCACATCGTCACCCACGACGAGGTCGCCAAGGGCCGCGGGCTGCCGGTGGCCCGGGGCGCCCGGCTCGGGCGGTCCCGGCGGGCGTGGGGCTGGCTGGTCGGGATCGTCGGACCCCCGGTCCTGACGGTGCTGCTGAGCGCCGTCGACCTCGGCCTGGCCAACGACATGCTGCTGTTCCTGGCGTTGACGGTGGCGGCGGCCCTGCTCGGCGGACTGCTGCCCGCGCTCGCCTCGGCGGCGGTTGGCTCCGTGCTGCTGAACTACTTCTACTCGCCGCCCCTGCACCGCTGGACCATCGCCGACCCGAAGAACATCGTCGCCATCGTGATCTTCGTAGCGGTCGGTGTGGCGGTGGCCTCCGTGGTCGACCTGGCCGCCCGCCGCACACAACAGGCGGCCCGGCTACGGGCGGAGTCCGAGATCCTGTCCTTCCTCGCGGGCAACGTGCTGCGCGGCGAGACCGGCCTGGAGGACCTGCTGGAACGGGTGCGGGAGACCTTCGGCATGGAGTCGGCGGCCCTGCTGGAACGGGCCGACGACGTCGGGCCCTGGACCTGCGCCGGACGGGTCGGCCCGGGGCGTCCCGTCGAACGGCCCGACCAGGCGGACGTGGACATGCCCGTCGGGGACCACATGGCCCTGGCGCTCACCGGCCGGGTGCTGCCCGCGGAGGACCGCCGGGTGCTGTCCGCCTTTGCCGCCCAGGCCGCCGTCGTCCTGGACCGCCGACGGCTCCGGGAGGAGGCCGACCGGGCCCGCGCGCTCGCCGAGGGCAACCGCATCCGCACGGCGCTGCTGGCCGCGGTCAGTCACGATCTGCGGACCCCGCTCGCCGGCATCAAGGCGGCCGTGACCTCTCTGCGCTCGGAGGACGTCGAATGGTCCGAGGAGGACCGGTCCGAACTGCTGGAAGGTATCGAGGAGGGTGCCGACCGTCTCGACCACCTCGTCGGCAACCTGCTGGACATGTCCCGCCTCCAGACCGGCACCGTCACCCCACTGATCCGCGAGATCGACCTGGACGAGGTCGTTCCGATGGCGCTCGGCGGCGTGCCCGAGGGCAGCGCCGACCTGGACGTCCCGGAGAGCCTGCCCATGGTCGCCGTCGATCCCGGACTCCTGGAGCGGGCGGTGGCCAACCTCGTGGAGAACGCCGTCAAGTACGCCCCGCCCGGCACGCCCGTGCTGGTCGCCGCCAGTGCGCTCGCCGACCGGGTCGAGGTGCGGGTCGTCGACCGGGGGCCGGGCGTTCCCGACGCGGCCAAGGATCGCATCTTCGAACCGTTCCAGCGGCACGGCGACGCCCCGCGCGGGGCCGGGGTGGGTCTCGGGCTCGCCGTGGCGCGCGGCTTCGCCGAGGCCATGGGCGGCACCCTGAACACCGAGGACACCCCCGGCGGTGGGCTGACCATGGTCCTCACCCTCCGCGCGGCGGGGATGCGCCCGGAGCCCCACCACGCGGCAGAACCGGAAAGGCAGGCCTCATGACCCGTGTCCTGGTGGTCGACGACGAGCCGCAGATCGTGCGCGCCCTCGTGATCAACCTCAAGGCACGCACCTACGAGGTCGACGCGGCCCACGACGGGGCCACCGCGCTCCGGCTCGCCGCCGCCCGTCACCCCGACGTGGTCGTCCTCGACCTGGGGCTGCCCGACATGGACGGCGTCGAGGTGATCAGCAGACTGCGGGGCTGGACCCGGGTGCCGATCCTGGTGCTGTCCGCCCGGCACTCCTCCGACGAGAAGGTCGAGGCGCTGGACGCGGGAGCGGACGACTACGTCACCAAGCCGTTCGGCATGGACGAGCTGCTGGCCAGGCTGCGGGCCGCGGTGCGCCGGGCCGAGCCGGCCCGGGGTGAGGGCGATGTGATCGTCGACACCGGTGAGTTCACCGTCGACCTGTCCGCGAAGAAGGTCGACCGGGGCGGCAAGGACGTGCGGCTCACTCCCACCGAATGGCATCTGCTGGAGGTCCTGGTGCGCAACAGCGGCCGCCTGGTCGGGCAGAAGCAGCTGCTCCAGGAGGTGTGGGGGCCGTCGTACGGCACGGAGACCAACTATCTGCGCGTGTACATGGCGCAGTTGCGACGGAAGCTGGAGGCGGACCCCGCACATCCGAAGCACTTCATCACGGAGCCGGGGATGGGGTATCGCTTCGAGAAGTGAGGGGCTTGGCCGACGGCCGGGGGTCCGGGGGTTGCCCCCCGGGGGATGCGGTATCACGGAGCCGGGGATGGGGTACCGCTTCGAGAAGTGAGGGGCGTGGCCGACGGCCGGGGGTCCGGGGGTTGCCCCCCGGGGGATGCGGTATCACGGAGCCGGGGATGGGATGTGGCTTCGAGGCGTGGGGGCGTGCCTGGTCAACGGGGGTGGTCTCCACAGGGCTACGGAGATGTCGGCACGCCCCGGTACGCTTCAGATATGAGTGCTGTTCCTCGTTCCGAAAAGCCGGTGGGCCGGTTCCGGCGCATGCTCGACCGGCTCTCCTCGTCGCAGGAGGACCTGGAGTCCGAGGAACTGCGGGAGGACAGCGAGACGGCCGGCTGCATCCGGATCGGTGACTGTCAGGACCGCGAGATAGTGACGGTTACTGGTACCTTGCGCACGGTCACCCTTCGGCCGCGCGCCGGAGTCCCCGCCCTGGAGGCCGAGCTGTTCGACGGCTCCGCCGCGCTGGATGTGGTGTGGCTCGGCAGGCGCTCCATCGTGGGGATAGAGCCCGGGCGCAAGCTGATCGCGTCGGGCCGGATCTCGATGAGCCGGGGCCGCCGGGTGCTGTTCAATCCCAAGTACGAACTGAGACCCCTCGGACGGGAGTAGCCGGTGACGTCGCTCGACAAGCCGACCGAAGAGACATCTGCGGACGACGCCCGGGCGGTGACCGAGGCCGCCCTGTTCGAGGCGTTCGGCGGCGTGCGGGGCATGGTGGAGACGGTGGTCCCCGGCCTCCTCTTCGTCACCATCTACACGATCAACAAGGACCTGCACCTGTCGGCGATCGCAGCGCTGGCCGTGTCGCTGGTGCTGGTCGTGGTCCGGCTGGTGATGAAGGACACCGTCAAGCACGCCTTCAGCGGTGTCTTCGGCGTGGCCTTCGGTGTCGTCTTCGCGATGATGACCGGCAACGCCAAGGACTTCTACCTGCCCGGCATGCTCTACACGCTGGGACTGGGCCTCGCCTACATCGTCACCACCCTGTGCGGGGTGCCGCTGATCGGGCTGATCCTCGGCCCGGTCTTCAAGGAGAACCTCTCCTGGCGCACCCGGAACCCGGGCCGCAAGAAGGCGTACGCGAAGGCCAGCTACGCGTGGGGCGCGATCCTGCTCGCCAAGTGCGCGATCCTCTTCCCGCTGTACTGGTGGGCCGACACCACGCAGCTGGGCTGGGTCCTGGTCGCCCTGAAGATCCCGCCGTTCCTGCTCGCGGTGTACCTGACCTGGGTGTTCCTGGCGAAGGCGCCCGCGCCCATCGACGTGTTCGCGGAGATGGAGGCGGAGGAGAAGGCGGCCGAGGAGCGCGAGCGGCAGGCCGCCGCGCGGTCCGCGGAGCAGTGACCCTCCACCGCTGACGGACAGGGGCGTCCCGAGTACTCGGGACGCCCCTGTCCGTTCGCTTCCGTTCGGCCGGAGACCGGCTCAGCTCGCCGCGTCGCGTCGTACGGACAGCAGGTCCTCCAGTTGCTCCTCGCGGGCCTGGGCGGCCACGAAGAGCAGTTCGTCGCCCGCCTCCAGGGAGTCCTCCCGGGACGGGGTCAGGACGCGGTTGCCGCGGATGATCGTCACCAGGGACGTGTCCTGCGGCCAGTCGACGTCGCCGACCTGCGTGCCCGCCAGGGCCGACTCCTCCGGCAGGGTCAGCTCGACCAGGTTGGCGTCGCCGTGGCTGAAGCGGAGCAGACGGACCAGGTCGCCCACGCTCACCGCCTCCTCCACCAGGGCCGACATCAGCCGCGGAGTGGAGACGGCGACGTCCACGCCCCAGGACTCGTTGAACAGCCACTCGTTCTTGGGGTTGTTCACCCGGGCGACGACACGGGGGACGCCGTACTCCGTCTTGGCCAGGAGCGAGACGACCAGGTTCACCTTGTCGTCGCCGGTCGCGGCGATCACGACGTTGCAGCGCTGGAGCGCCGCCTCGTCCAGGGACGTGATCTCGCAGGCGTCGGCCAGCAGCCACTCGGCCTGCGGGACGCGTTCGACCGAGATGGCCGTCGGCGCCTTGTCGATCAGGAGGACCTCGTGGCCGTTCTCCAGCAGTTCGCCCGCGATCGAGCGGCCGACGGCGCCGGCTCCGGCAATGGCGACCCTCATCAGTGACCGCCCTCCTCTTCGGGACCCTTGGCGAACGCCGCCTCGACCTTGTCGACCTCGTCGGTGCGCATCATCACGTGCACCAGGTCGCCCTCCTGCAGCACCGTCTGCGAGGTGGGCAGGACCGCCTCGCCGAGCCGGGTCAGGAACGCAACGCGCACGCCGGTCTCCTCCTGGATCCGGCTGATCTTGTGGCCGACCCAGGCGGTGGAGGTGTGCACCTCGGCGAGCTGGACACCGCCGGTGGGGTCGCGCCACAGCGGCTCGGCGCCGGAGGGGAGCAGACGGCGCAGCATCTGGTCGGCCGTCCAGCGGACGGTCGCGACGGTGGGGATGCCCAGGCGCTGGTAGACCTCCGCGCGGCGGGGGTCGTAGATGCGGGCGGCGACGTTCTCGATGCCGAACATCTCGCGGGCCACACGGGCGGCGATGATGTTGGAGTTGTCACCGCTGGAGACGGCGGCGAAGGCGCCGGCCTCCTCGATGCCCGCCTCGCGCAGGGTGTCCTGGTCGAAGCCGACACCGGTGACCCGGCGGCCGCCGAACGAGGAGCCCAGCCGGCGGAAGGCCGTGGGGTCCTGGTCGACCACTGCGACCGTGTGCCCCTGTTGCTCCAGGTTCTGGGCCAGTGCGGAACCCACCCTTCCGCAACCCATGATCACAATATGCATCGCGTCACACCGCGCTTCCTGCAAGCCCTCTGGGCCTCATGAATGTCGTGCTCATGTCTCTCTCTCGGCTCGCCCGGCATCGCGTCGCGACCCGCGAGCGGGCCGCCGGGCAACATCATGCCGGTGGAATCACGCCATGATGCCCTCCGGGGGCGGTGCCGCGTTCAACTGCCCGAGTCCAACGTATCCGCAAAGCCGAGGGCGTTGCCGAGGCCCTGCCTGCCGGCGGCCGGGCCGGCGGCCGTCGTGAGTCAGGAGAGCGGGAGCCGCGGAGCGGGGCGGCGGAGGGCCAGGGGGAACCGAGGGGGAGCGGGAGCGGTCCGAGCAGCCGCCCGGCCCCGAACGCTAGCGCGCCCCGGACGAGACGTCGTTGCGGCGGCTGATGCTGCGCACACTCGCCAGGGTCAGGATTCCGAGGGCGATGAGGGTGGCCGCGGCGCCGATCAGCTGGGCGGGGGTGTGCATGGGACCTCCAGGGACGGCAACGGGCCGGAAACGGACGGGGCTTAGTCATATAGGCATGGGAAGCGGGTGACCTGCGGAATCCTCAGCCGCATGCGCCTCTGAATTCACTCGGAGAGCAGACGGAACGCCGATGGGGGGTGGCGGGTGGGCGCCCCGGCAATCGAACGCCTACGATCCTCTGTTGTGTCCAAACTGACCGACGTGCCCAAACGGATCCTGATCGGGCGCGCACTGCGCAGTGACCGGCTGGGCGAAACGCTCCTGCCGAAGCGCATCGCACTCCCCGTCTTCGCCTCCGACCCGCTCTCCTCCGTGGCGTACGCGCCCGGCGAGGTGCTGCTGGTCCTGTCGATCGCGGGAGTGACGGCGTACCACTTCAGCCCGTGGATCGCCGTTGCGGTCGTCGTGCTCATGTTCACCGTGGTCGCCTCCTACCGGCAGAACGTGCACGCCTACCCGAGCGGCGGCGGCGACTACGAGGTGGCGAACACCAACCTCGGCCCCAAGGCCGGCCTCACGGTCGCGAGCGCCCTGCTCGTGGACTACGTCCTCACCGTCGCCGTGTCGATCTCCTCCGGCATCGAGAACCTGGGCTCCGCGGTCCCCTTCGTGGTCGAGCACAAGGTGCTCTGCGCGATCGGCGTGATCGTGCTGCTGACGCTGATGAACCTGCGCGGGGTGAAGGAGTCCGGCTCGCTGTTCGCGATCCCGACGTACGTCTTCGTCTTCGGCGTCTTCACCATGATCGCGTGGGGCGCCTTCCGTGGACTGGTCCTGGACGACACCATGCGGGCACCGACGGCGGACTACGTCATCAAGCCCGAGCACCAGGGCCTGGCCGGCTTCGCGCTGGTCTTTCTCCTGCTGCGCGCCTTCTCCTCCGGCTGCGCCGCCCTCACCGGCGTCGAGGCGATCTCCAACGGTGTCCCGGCCTTCCGCAAGCCCAAGTCGAAGAACGCCGCGACCACCCTCGCCATGATGGGCCTGCTGGCCGTCACCATGTTCTGCGGCATCATCGCGCTCGCCGCCGCGACCGACGTCCGCATGGCCGAGAACCCGGCCAAGGACCTCATCCACAACGGCGTCCCGCTCGGCCCCGACTACGTGCAGAACCCGGTGATCTCCCAGGTCGCCGAGGCCGTCTTCGGCAAGGGCAGCTTCCTGTTCATCATCCTGGCCGCGGCCACGGCGCTGGTGCTGTTCCTCGCGGCCAACACCGCCTACAACGGCTTCCCGCTGCTCGGCTCGATCCTCGCCCAGGACCGTTACCTGCCACGCCAGCTGCACACCCGCGGCGACCGGCTGGCCTTCTCCAACGGCATCGTGCTCCTCGCCGGCGCGGCCGCACTGCTGGTGGGCATCTACGGCGCCGACTCCACCCGCCTGATCCAGCTGTACATCGTCGGCGTGTTCGTGTCCTTCACGCTCAGCCAGACCGGCATGGTCCGGCACTGGAACCGCCACCTGGCCACGGAGAAGGACCAGGCCAAGCGCCGCCACATGATCCGCTCCCGCGCCATTAACGCCTTCGGTGCCTTCTTCACCGGCCTCGTGCTGGTCGTCGTCCTCCTCACCAAGTTCACCCACGGAGCCTGGGTCGCCCTGCTCGGCATGGTGATCTTCTACGTGACGATGACGGCCATCCGTAAGCACTACGACCGGGTCGCCGCCGAGATCGCCGCCCCCGAGGGCCCCACCGACGACCTGGTACGGCCCTCGCGGGTCCACTCGGTCGTGCTGATCTCCAAGATCCACCGCCCGACGCTGCGCGCCCTGGCCTACGCCAAGCTGATGCGCTCGGACACCCTGGAGGCGCTGAGCGTCAACGTCGACCCGGCGGAGACCAAGGCGCTGCGCGAGGAATGGGAGCGGCGCGGCATCGACGTACCGCTGAAGGTCCTGGACTCGCCCTACCGCGAGATCACGCGGCCGATCATCGAATACGTCAAGAGCCTGCGCAAGGAGTCCCCGCGCGACGCGGTGTCCGTGATCATCCCGGAGTACGTGGTCGGCCACTGGTACGAGCACCTGCTGCACAACCAGAGCGCCCTGCGGCTCAAGGGCCGGCTGCTGTTCACGCCCGGGATCATGGTGACCTCGGTGCCGTACCAGTTGCAGTCCTCCGAGGCCGCCAAGCGGCGGGCCCGCAGGCAGCAGGACTGGAACGCGCCCGGCTCGGTGCGGCGGGGGCCCGCGCAGGTGCGGTCGAAGGAGTCCTCCGAGCACAAGTCCTGAGGATCTCCCCGGACGACGGCTCGTGTGAAAGGGCCGGGTGACAGCCACGTAGACTGGTGGGCTGTTGTCCGGCCGTTTCCGTTCGGCCCTTCCCCCTCACGTGTTTTGGAGTCACCCCGCCATGCAGGCAGAACCGAGGAAGTCGCTGGTGGGGGAGGAGTACGAGGTCGAGGTCGGCCCCGTCGCCCACGGCGGTCACTGCATCGCCCGCACGTCCGAGGGCCAGGTGCTGTTCGTACGGCACGCGCTGCCCGGCGAGCGGGTCGTGGCGCGTGTGACGGAGGGCGAGGAGGGCGCGCGGTTCCTGCGCGCTGACGCGGTGACGGTGCTCGACGCCTCCAAGGACCGCATCGACGAGCCCTGCCCGTTCGCCGGCCCCGGCCGCTGCGGCGGCTGCGACTGGCAGCACGCGAAGCCCGGGGCGCAGCGGCGCCTGAAGGCCGACGTCATCGCCGAACAGCTCCAGCGCCTCGCCGGGCTCACCCCGGAGGAGGCCGGCTGGGACGGCACGGTGCTGCCCGCCGAGGGCGACAAGGTGCCGGCCGGCCAGGTCCCGGCCTGGCGCACCCGTGTGCAGTACGCCGTCACCGCCGACGGCCGGGCGGGCCTGCGCCGGCACCGCTCGCACGAGGTGGAGCCGATCGACCACTGCATGATCGCCGCGGAGGGCGTCAGCGAGCTGGGCATCGAGAAGCGGTCCTGGACCGGCATGGACTCCGTCGAGGCGATCGCGGCGACGGGTTCCCAGGACCGCCAGGTGATCCTCACCCCGAAGCCGGGCGCGCGCCTCCCGCTCGTCGAACTCGACCGCCCCGTCTCCGTCCTGCGCGTGGACGAGCGTTCCGGCGGTGTCCACCGGGTGCACGGCCGCCCCTTCGTCCGCGAACGGGCGGACGGCCGCACGCACCGCGTCGGCAACGGCGGCTTCTGGCAGGTCCACCCGAAGGCCGCGGACACCCTGGTGACCGCGGTTATGCAGGGCCTGCTGCCGCGCAAGGGCGACATGGCGCTCGACCTGTACTGCGGCGTCGGCCTCTTCGCGGGCGCGCTCGCCGACCGGGTCGGCGACCAGGGCGCGGTCCTCGGCATCGAGTCGGGCAAGCGGGCGGTGGAGGACGCGCGGCACAACCTGGCTGACTTCGAGCGCGTCCGCATCGAGCAGGGCAAGGTCGAGAGCGTGCTGCCGCGTACGGGCATCACGGAGGTCGACCTGGTCGTACTGGACCCGCCCCGGGCCGGGGCGGGCCGCAAGACAGTGGAGCATCTGTCGTCGCTGGGTGCCCGGCGCATCGCGTACGTGGCGTGCGATCCGGCGGCGCTGGCCCGGGACTTGGGGTACTTCCGGGACGGCGGCTACCGGGTGCGGACGCTTCGGGCGTTCGATCTGTTTCCGATGACGCATCATGTGGAGTGCGTGGCGATCCTTGAGCCTGCTGGGAAGGGGCACTGACCTGCGGTTTTGCCTGGTGTGCATGATGTGCGCTGTGGGCGTTACGGGCGATGTCTTGACGCACGAGCGACGCATGTGACGCGCGTCTGACGCACGCTTGACGCACTTCCTGATGAGGTGTCAGGCGTATCAAAGCCGCTCTGAGTTGGGATGGCCCTGTGGCTCACCCACCGCCTTCGGCGACGACTGCGTCGGAGGAGTGGCGGCGAGGGCAGGGCGGTCCCACGACTCCGAGGAGGGTCGGCCACGCAAGAGCGGGTAGCCGCGGCGTGTGGAACTTTCGGTGTGGCCGAGGTCAACTGGTCCACCCTGGAAGGTCAGTCACGGCGCTCACTCGGTTCAACGAAAGGCGCGAGAAATCGACCCTATGAGTTTCGGCCGAGAACGGCCCCCCGCCCATCGGCGGGACCGGCGCGCGATTCGCGCCACGTAAGCGGTCGGCCCACCCGGGCGGGGCAGGTGTGACGGCGTTCCGTCACCGCCTCACTCGGGCACCTCGGCGGTCACCGCCCACCGCGTGTCCCCGTCTAGGCGGTTCACGACGAGGGAGCCGCCGACGAGGGCCAGGCGTTCCCTCATGCCCGTGAGGCCGTAGCCGGGCGCGTGGTCAGGGTCGGGGAGACTCGAAGTCGGCGTGGCGTTCTCCACGGTGAGCCGCAGCGCGTCCGCGCGGTACTCCACCGTCACCCCGATGGTCTCGCCGGGGGCGTGCTTGGCGGCGTTGGTCAACGCCTCGCGTGCCGTCTGGACCAGCGAGACCGTGGCCGCCGGAGAGAGTGGCCGCAGTTCGCCCACGATGTCCACGTGGACCTCGCTGAGGTGGTTCGAACGGTGCTGCCCGGCGAGGCTCTTGAGTGCCTCGGGGAGCGAGGGCACATCCCCCCGCAGGGCCGCCACCGCGTTCCGCGCCTCGACCAGGCCCTCGTCCGCCAGCCGGTTGGACCGGCGCACCCGGGCCAGCGCCCCGGCCGAGTCGCCCTTCTCTATCAGTGCGGTGGCGACCTTGAGCTGGACGCTCAGCGCGCCCAGGGAGTGTGCGAGTACATCGTGCATCTCCCGTGCGATCCTGCTGCGTTCAGCGAGCGCGGCAGCCCGGGCCTGCTCCTGCTGGATCAGCTGGTTCTGCGCCAGCAGTTGCTCGGCCTGCCTGGCCCGGCCCTCGTACTGGCGCCGGTTGAGGCCGAACAGCGTCAGCACGAGGGCCAGCATCGTGTAGCCGAGCACGTATGTGAGCGGCTGCCCCGCCGCCATGCAGCTGACCCAGATGGCCACCAGGCACGCGCACGTCACGACCGTGAGGGTGCGCGCGGAGGAGGTGATCATCGAGGTGAATCTGCCGAGCAGTACGCACAGCATGATCACCGCGGTCGCGTCGTCGGAGTACCCCACCACCAGGGCCGGCAGCAGTGCGCTCGTCGCCAGCATGGCATTGGCGGCCTCGGGCCGGACGGGGTGCAGGACCATGAACAGGGTCCAGCACAACAGACTCGCCGCGTACACGCCCCAGACCCAGAGCGTGTCCTCCCTGGCCGTGACTATGGCCACGACGAGCACGGCCGTGCCAAGGAACTGCACCACGAGCCAGGCAGGCGCCAGCCGGTCCACGATGCGCCAACTACCGCGTGCGGGTGCCTTGTTCACCTTGCTCCAACGATGTCGCGCGACGGCCCCGGGATGCATGGGCGAGCCTATTTGGGGCCCGTTCTCCGATAGATGATGATCATGGCGGTCAGCACGAGGATAACCGCTGCCACCACGATGCCCATCTTCCACAGTCGGTCCAGCAGCACCGCGAAGAGGATGTCTCCCGCTTCCTCGCCGTCTGCCTGGACGGTCATGGCCGACCGCGCCGCCCGAACCGTCCCGCTCATGAGCGGCCACCGTCCTTGGTGATGCGGTCCAGGGCCCGGCGCCGATCCCGCACGATGTGCTCCACCCGCCTTCTGAGGGCGCCGAGATGGCCGCTTCGCTTGAGACCGATCAAGATCGCGAAGGCGATGATCACGAGCACTGCGATGGCGCCGACGATCAGGGCGAAGCGGATCAACAGGATGGTCATGACCGTATCGAGGTCGAGGGCCAGGCTCATATGCGTTCCTTCCGGGGAATGCCCAGAGGGTAGGAACGAGGGACCGTGCCGCGGGCCCACCCTGTGGTGGAGATCAGGGCGGAGATCCTCGGTCGGGTCCTCCCCGGCCTGCGCAGTGACCCTCCCGGCGGTCGCCCACGCGGTCTGGCCGGTCCGTGGATTGCGGGTAGGTTGGGTCGCCGAAGGAAAGCGGGGGACGCCTGGTTCGGCGCCCGCGCTCGGACCGCAAGAGGTGTGGGGGTCGCAGGCGTGGATGCTGAGCCCGGTTCGGCGCGGATTCGCGTCATGGTCGTGGATGATCAGCACATCGTTCGTGAAGGTCTGATGTCGTTGCTCGATCTGATGGATGACATCGAGGTGGTGGGAGGCGCGGCCGACGGCGCGGAGGCGGTTCGCCTGGCCAGTGAGACCTCGCCTCGGGTGGTGCTCATGGACCTGCGAATGCCGGGCATGGGCGGTGCGGAGGCCACCCGGCGGATTCTGTCGGAACACCCGGACGTGGCCGTGCTGGTGCTCTCGACGTTCGCCGACGACGAGTCCCTCGTCGACGCGCTCAACGCTGGGGCGTGCGGCTATCTGACCAAGGACGCCAACCAGGAGCAGATCGCGGTGGCCATCCGCAGCTCCGCCCAGGGTCAGTCGACCTTCGATCCGGCGGTGACCCGCCGGCTGGCCGCGGCGCTCAGCGTGCCCGCGGCGCCTGCGGTCACCCCGAGCCAGTCCCCGCAGCCGCCGTCCGCCCCGGCCCCGGCCAGGCGCCGGGTCAACCCCGACGGTCTGACTGGCCGCGAGGTGGATGTGCTCAAGCTGATCGCCCAGGGTCTGAGCAACGGGGAGATCGCCTCGACGCTCTTCATCGAGGAGACGACGGTCAAGACGCACATCAACAACGCGTTCGCCAAGATCAACGCGCGCAACCGGGCCGACGCCGTGCGCTACGCCTACCAGCGGGGGCTTGCGCACCCCTCTGACCGCACGTCACGGGACGGCCCGAACCCCTACCGTTGAGGTTCATTTGAGGTTGAGGACCCCCGAGGGGCGGGCGTGGCGTAAATCACGTCCGCGCCGTCTTAATGTCACCCCGAGGGGGCACATCCCCTCGTGGAACTCGGCCTATGCGCCTCCGGACCCCTGCGCCATCCCCAGTGCCGGGGTGTCGCAACCCCTCCACGTGACCGCGCAGCCCCTAATAGGGGTACCCCCTACTTTGATCATGCTGCCTAATATTGCTGCCATCGGCGAGTACGTCGCACCGAGCACTTAATTGAAGGTGGAACGGCAGCCAATGATTCAATCTATAACCAACACGCCCTGGCTGGTACGGTTCCGGTCGGCCTCGCAGGCCAGGACCCGTCTCGTCTGCTTGCCGCACGCGGGTGGCTCAGCATCTTTTTACTTTCCCATGACCCGGACGGTAGCTCCCGATACGGATGTTCTCGCGGTGCAATACCCGGGACGTCAGGACCGACGGTCCGAACCCTGTCTCACGGATTTGGGAGAGCTGGCCGACGAGATCGCGTCGGCTCTTCAGCCGTGGCTCGAACTGCCCACCGTCCTTTTCGGCCACAGCATGGGGGCGACGCTCGCCTTCGAGGTGGCGCGACGGCTGGAGCGGGATCCGGCATTCACTCCGCGGAGGATCATCGCCTCAGGGCGGCGCGCGCCTTCCACGCACCGTGAAGAGACGGTCCACAAGCGCGACGACGACGGCATCATCGCCGAGATGCGCCTGCTCAGTGGCACTGATGCCCGGATCCTCGCCGATGAGGAGTTCCTCCGGATGGCGATGCCGGCCATCCGGGGCGACTACACCGCGATCGAGACGTACCGGGTCGAGCCGGGCGCCAAGGTGCGCGCGCCGATCACCGTGCTCACCGGTGACACCGACGTACGGACGAGCGCGGAAGAGGCCGCCGCGTGGCGGCAGCACACCACCGGTGACTTCGAACTGCACACGTTCGCGGGCGGCCACTTCTTCCTGGCCGATCACCTGGAGCAGGTCGGCGGAATCGTTTCCGACTGTCTGCTCTAGCCGACTGCGCAGACCCGCGCCCGCATGACCAGGCGCGCGAGGGTTTTGCGGATCGCGTTCATTGACAAAGCATTTACCGCCAGGCTTTCCCTTTCCTTGCGAAAGCCCCGGCGCCTCGGGGGAGGAATATGTTCCTGGACACGCACTATGTCGAGCGGGAAAAGCAGCGGGCCCTGCTGAGAGAGCTCCTGGAAAAATCGGGTGAGGGGCAGGGGCAGGTCGCACTGCTCAGCGGTGCGGTCGCCAGTGGGAAATCAGCGCTGTTGATGCATTGCGCCGACCAAGCGTTGGCGGAGGGCGCGCTCCTGCTGGACACGGCAGGGGTCCAGGCCGAGCGTGCCCGGCCGTTCGGCCTCCTCGGCAGGATCTTCGCGAGCGCGCCGCTGGCCCCGGGGGGCCACGCGGAAGTGGCCCGGCTGATCGACGGAGTGGCCGGGGGCGAGTCATCGGTCCACGACCAGATGCTGGCCATGCCTCAGCTGAGCGCGGTTCTCCTCGACTTGGCCAAGGATCACCTCGTGGTGATCGCAGTTGATGACGTGCATGACAGCGATCAGGCCTCACTTCGGTTTCTGCTCTATCTGACCCGCCGCATTCGCCACGTCCGGATGCTGGTCATCCTGACCGAACCCGCCAGACTCGATGCGGGGAAGCGGGGATTCCACACGGAACTCGCGCACCTGCCCCACTGCACACTGCTGCGACTGAAGTTGCTGTCGCCGATGGGGACCGTAGGACTGCTCAGTGAACATTTCACGCCGTCGACAGCCGCGCGCCTCGCCCCGGAACTGCACGACATCACCGGCGGCAGCCCGCTGCTGCTCCGGGCGCTGGTCGAGGACCGCCTCACCGCCACCGAGGCGGGCGACCCGTACCAGCCGCTCGTACGAGGCGACAACTACGCACAAGCCGTCATCGACTGCCTGCACCGGTGCGGGCCCGAAACGCTGGAGATCGCGCGGGGCATCGCCGTCCTCGGGGCGCACACCGGGCCGGGGCTGCTCAGCCGCCTCCTCGGCCTCCACCTCAGGGATGCCGAGCAGGCCGTCGCCGACCTCGGCCAGTGCGGGCTCCTGAGCGAAGGCCGCTTCCGCGACGAGCACGCCGCGTCCTTGGTACGGGACGCCATGCCGGCGGACCGCCTCTCGCGGCTGCGCACCCAGGCCGCCGAACTCCTGCACCAGGACGGCTCGGCCGCGTACGACATCGCACACCACCTCGTCGCGGCCCGGGACACGGCGGACCTCTGGGCGGTCCCAGTGCTCCAGGAGGCCGCCGACTACGCCCTGGCCGACGGCGACATGGACTTCGCCCACCGCTGCCTCGCCCTCGCCCGGAACTCCTCCCGGGACGACCGGGTGCGCGCCTCGCTCACCGTCAAACTGGCCGGTGTCGTCTGGCGCACTGATCCGGCGGCCGTCGACATCGATGCCTCGACGCTCCTGCTGGACGCGAAGGCGGGCAGGCTCTCGCCCGGTGACCTCGTGGTGTCCCTCTCATATCTGGCCTGGTCGGGCCAGCTGCATGAGGCGGGAGAGGTGCTGGAGGCCCTCGAAGGCACCGAAGGCTGGTCCGGGCGCGAGGAACGGACGGCCCTGACCGCCGCCCGCCGCTGGCTGACCGTACTCAGCCCCTCGCTGGACATGGAGCCCGGCGACGAGGAGCCGATGCGCCCGGGGCCCGCAGACACCCTCGCGGGAGACGCGGAGATCGCCCACCTGCACGCCTCCTCCGCGGTGGCGGCCGCCCTGTCGGAGAGCAGGCGCGCGGACGCGGTCGCCGAGGCCACCCGGGTGCTTCAGCGCTACCGGCTCGACGACGGCTATGTGCAGCCCCTGGCCCTCGCCCTCTGGGCGCTGGTGTACGCCGGCCGGCTGGATCTCGCCGCTCCCTGGTGCGAGCGATTGCTCAACGAATCAGCAGCCCACCACGCCCGGCCCTGGCAGGCCCTGTTCACCTCCGTACGGGCCGAGACGGCCCTGCGCCAGGGTGACTTGCCCGGGGCGAGGGTGCACGCCGAAGCGGCGCTGCGGCAGTTGGGGCCGCGGGGCTGGTCCCTCGCCCGTGCCTTCCCACTCGCCACGCTGATCCAGGCGCACACCGGCATGGGGCAGTTCGATGAGGCGGAGAGCCTGCTCGGCCAGACCGTGCCCGAGGTGTTCCGGCACACCCTGCCCGGCCTGCACTACGCGCGTGCCCGGGGCCGCTGGAACCTGGCCATCGGCCGCTACCACGCCGCTCTCGGGGACTTCCTCGCCTGTGGCGAGGCCCTTGAGGAGTGGGGTATCGACGCTCCCGAGCTGGTGCCGTGGCGGCTCGACGCGGCGGAGACCTGGCTGGCCCTCGGCCACCCCGAGAAGGCCCGGAGCCTGGCCGAGCAACAATTGCTGAGCAGTCCTGACCGGGCGCGCGGCACGGCTCTGCGGCTGGTCGGCGCGACCGGCGAGGGCCGCCGCGGCCTCCAGCAGCTCCAGGAGGCGGTGGAGATACTGGAGAACGGCGGTGACCGGCTGCAACTAGCATTGTGCCTGGGAGAGTTGGGGCGCCTGTATCGGGCGATGGACGATGTGAATCGAGCCCGGATGCTCGTGCGCAAGGCGTGGCAGGTGGCCAAGTCGTGTGGCGCCGAGCCGCTCTGCCGCCAGCTGATACCGGGCGGCACGGACCCCGAACGGGAGGCGCCGCGTCACGAGCCCGTGCTGCCGCAGGACACGGCCGCGCTGACCGAGGCGGAGAGCCGGGTGGCCGTGCTGGCGGCCCACGGCAACACGAACCGGGAGATCGCGGCCAGGCTGTACGTCACCGTGAGTACCGTGGAGCAGCATCTGACGCGCATCTACCGGAAGTTGAAGGTCAACAGGCGACGCGACCTCTCGACCCGGCTGGCAGGCGGTGGCGACGCCCAGTTCGCGCTGAACGGCAGGCAAACAGTCGCCGATCTGGTTCCGATGGAGGTGACGTGCTGTGGAACCGGCAGCCGCAACTAACCGCATCTGTACCTGACCTCGACACCAGCCAGGTGTCCTGACCGGAGCTGACCATCCGGTCACCCCCGTTCCGCCAGACCGCCGCGGAACGAAAGGGGCGCAGTACTCCCGCACCGCGGGCATTGCAACGGGGAAGCGCAGTGGCAGTCGGATCCCGGCCTCGGCCGGGACAGCGGTCCCGGCCGCCGCAGCGCACATCGCAACGGGGAAGCACGACGTGCAGGCAGGACCAGCCGACCGCTGGCGTGTCCGTATCTCGTCGCCACCCGTGAGCGACGGAGGGAAGGACACGTGGCCATGACGGTGTATCGGGGCGAGGAAACGGCGCGGCTCCGCGAGTTTCTCGAGGCGGACTCCAGGACGGCGAGACCCGGCCCCCGCCTCGCGGTCATCAGCGGCGCGGCCGGCATGGGCAAGACCGAACTCCTCCATGCGGTCGCGGACTTCGCCGCGGCGAACCGGGTCACCGTCGTGAGCGCCGTGGCGGCGCCCACGGAACAGGACCTGCCGTACGCCGTCTTGGAACAGCTCCAGCAGGGCATGCCGGCCGAGCCCCAGCAGGAGCACCGGACCGACCCGGACCGCTCCGAAGCCGCGGCGCCCTCCGCGCCCGCCTCCCAGGTCCCGCTGCGAGTACTGCGTGAACTGACGCGCGAGTTCGGCGCACCGGCCGCTGCCGGGCGGGTGCTGATCACCGTCGACGACATCCAGTTCGCGGACGCCCAGTCCCGCCAGGTCCTGCAGTACCTCCTGCGACACTCCGGGTTCTCCGGGCTGTCCGTGGTGGTGACGGAAGGGCCCGCGCCGACCGGGGAGGTCTTCTCCGCCGACGCGTCGCCGGAACCGGATCGTGTGCTGCGTATGCGGCTCGGACCGCTCGGCGTCGAGGACGTCGGCCGGCTGCTCGCCGACCGGCTCCCCGCCACCGAGGCCGCTCACCTGGCCCCGGAATTCCACCGGGCCACGGGCGGCAATCCCACGCTGCTCAAGGCGCTCGCCGCGGACCGGATCCTGGTGTCGCCCACCCGCCGGGGCGGCGGGACACCGCAGGCCGGTGACTTCTTCCGGCAGGCCGTGCTGCGCTGTGTGCAGCGCAGTGGCCCCTACGCCATGGCCGTCGCACGCGGTATCGCGCTGCTCCGGGAGCCCCCAACCTCGCCGAACGTGACTCTGCTGCTCAGAGTCGAGGACCGGACGATCCGGTCGGCCGCGGCCGCCCTGGAGGACGCGGGCATCCTGCGCGGACGGCAGTTCCATCACGAAGCGATGGGGCAGGCGGTACTGGACGACCTGCCGACCGAGGAGGCCGCGCGGCTGCACTATTCCGCGGCCGAACTGCTGCACCGGAGCGGTGCCGACCCCGTGCGCGTCGCGACTCAGCTTCTGGCCCAGGACCTGCGGGGGCCGGTGGACGAGGCATGGGTGTGGGAGGTCCTTCAGGAGGCCGCCCGCCAGGCACCGGCCGGGGGTGAGCCGGACTTCGGGGTGCGGTGCCTGCAAATGGCCGAGCGTTGCTGCCGGGACGAGCCGACCCGGTTGTCCATCCGGGCCCAACTGGCCGAACTCAACTGGGGGCACCAGCCAGCGACCGCCGCCCAACAGGTGCGGTCACTGGCCCTGCCGGCCCGCGACGGCCGGCTGCCGGTCAGTTACACCCTGCGGCTGGTCCCCAAGCTCATGTGGTACGGGTACGTGGACGAGGCGACCGCCGCCCTGCGGCAGGCGACGACCGCCGCCGAGACGCACGCACCGCGCCTGGACGACGAGGTCAGGGCAACCCGGTGGCAGGTGGCCGGTACATATCCGGACGCCCTCACGGAGAACGACCGGGCTCCGTACGTCGAGCCGCGTCCGGAACCGGAGGCGGCCACCGCGTCCGCGCCCACCACGGCGACCGGATCCATGCCGCCGAAGTCCATGGCGACTCACCCCACCCCGGCCGTACTCACCACGACCGCATCCGCCCCGACGAAACCCGCCCCGGGTGCCGCGGCCCGCGCCCGGGTACGGGTCTTCGGGGCGCTGAACTCCGTACTGGGTCTGCGGTCGGAGACGACGGCGGTGGCAGACGCCGAGCAGAGCCTGCGGTCCATCATGCTGACCGAGACCACCGCCGAGATGCTGCTGGCCGCGCTGGGAGTCCTCATCCTCAGCGATCTGCTCGACTCCTCGGCCCGCTGGTGCGACCGGCTGCTGGGGCAGGCCCGCGGCAAGCGCGCCATGGCCATGCTCATGGCCATCCGGGCGCACATCTTCCTGCGGCAGGGCAATCTCACCGCGGCAGCGGAGCGAGCCGAGGCATCGCTGGCGCGGCTGCCCGCGCACGGCTGGGGCGTCGGCATCGGACTGCCCCTGTCGGCGCTGGTGGAGGCCCACACCCGCATGGGGCACCACAAGGCGGCGGCGGAACTGCTCGAACGACCGGTACCCGACGCGATGTTCAGGACCCGCTACGGACTGTCCTACCTCCACGCGCGTGCGGGGCTACAGCTGCAGACCGGGCGTCACCACGCCGCTCTCGCCGACTTCCTGCGGTGCGGCGAACTCATGATGGCCTGGGGCATGGACTCTCCCGCCCTGGTGCCGTGGCGCACCGGCGCGGCGCAGACCTGGCTGAAGCTGCAGGATCCCGAACGGGCCGCCGCCCTGGTGAACGACGAACTGTCGCGCACGCATCCCAAACATCTGCGCACCCGGGGCGCCGCTCTGCGGGTGCTGGCCGCCACCCGTCCCCTCTCGAAACGGCCCGCCCTGCTGGAGGAAGCCGTGCGACTGCTCCGCGACGTCGGTGACTCGTACACCATGGCCCTGGCGATGACCGACCTCGGCCACGCCTACAAGCGGCTCGGCGCACCGGCCAAGGGACGTGGACTGGTCCGGCAGGCGGGGCAGGTGGCCGACATCTGCGGCGCGTACGAGCTGTTCCGGTCTCCCCGGCCCGCCGCGGCCCGCGTCGCCCCCGCCCGGGTCGCCCCGGCCGGCCCCGAAGCCCTGCCCAAAGAGCCGGAACCCAGCACCGGGACCGGGATCCGCGCGGAGGAGGCCCTGACGGAGGCCGAACGCCGGGTGGCCAGGCTGGCCGCGCTCGGCCACACCAACCGCGAGATCTCCAGCAAGCTCTTCATCACCGTCAGCACGGTGGAGCAACATCTCACCCGGGTCTACCGGAAGATCAACATCAGGCGCCGACAGGACCTGCCGACCACTTTGGACTTCGATGTCGCCGACTGTGCATGAACGACAACTCCTCGCCGTGAGCGATCTGCACGTCGGGATGGCCGACAACTGGCCGATCACAGAATCCCTGCGCCCTGAGGGCGACGGAGACTGGCTGATCGTGGCCGGAGACGTCGCCGAACTGACGCAGGACATCGAACGGGCACTGCGTATGCTGGCCGACCGGTTCGCCAAGGTGATCTGGGCGCCGGGCAACCACGAACTGTGGACGCCGCGCGAGGATCCGGTCCAACTGCGCGGCGAAGCCCGCTACCGGCATCTGGTGGAACTCTGCGAAAGTCTCGGCGTGGTCACGCCCGAGGACCCCTACCCGGTGTGGGACGGGCCGGGAGGGCCCCTCGCAGTCGCCCCGCTCTTCGTGCTCTACGACTACACCTTCCGGGCGCCCGGCGCGCGGACCGAGGAGGAGTCACTGGCGCGCGCCTATGAAGCGGGCGTGGTGTGCACGGACGAGTTCCTGCTCCATCCCGACCCCTATCCCGGCAGGGCCGCGTGGTGCCGGGCGCGCGTGGCGGAGACCGAACGCCGGCTGGCGGCGCACGACCCGGGCCTGCCCCTCGTCCTCGTGAACCACTTCCCGCTGGTGCGGCAGCCCACGGACGTCCTGTGGCACCCGGAATTCGCCCAGTGGTGCGGCACCGAGCTGACCGCTGACTGGCACAGACGCTTCAACACCGCCGCCGTCGTTTACGGGCATCTGCACATTCCGCGTACCACCTGGTACGACGGGGTCCGCTTCGAGGAGGTCTCCATCGGCTATCCGCGCGAGTGGCGCAAACGGGGCCACCCACGAGGCCTGTTGCGCCGGATCGCTCCGTTCACACCGGAGACCGCGGCCCCTCAGGGCACTGCCGACCGACTGAAAGGGCCGGCATGATCAGCCAACTGATGCCGAAGACGGTCGTCTGCGCGGAAGCCTTCGAGGACGGGGAGAGGCCGGAGACTGCCCTGTACCCGCAGGAGGCGGCCCTCATCGGATCCTCGGTGCCTGAACGGCGCGCGGAGTTCGCGACCGTACGGGCCTGCGCGCGGCAGGCGCTCGCCGGTCTGGGGCTGCCGCCCTCGCCGGTGCTGCCGGGGATGCGCAACGTGCCGCAGTGGCCGCGGGGTGTGGTGGGAAGCATGACCCACTGTGCGGGTTACCGGGCCGCGGCGCTGGCCAAGGCCGACGACGTCCTGGCGGTCGGCATTGACGCGGAGCCCGACGGGCCGCTCCCCGACGGGGTGCTGGGGGCGATCGCGCTGCCCCGTGAGGCCGCGTGGGCGCTCGCCCCGGGGACGGCCGGTCCCGTGCACCGGGACCGTTTGCTCTTCAGCGCCAAGGAGTGCGTCTACAAGACCTGGTTCCCCCTCACCCGGCGAGAGATCGACTTCGATGACGCGGAGATCACTTTCAGCGGTGCCGGCGGATCGTCCGGGATGTTCTCGGCGCGGATCCTGCGTCCGGGGCGGCTGCCCGACGGGAAACCGCTGACGGGTTTCACCGGCCGTTGGCTCGCCCGGGACGGCCTGCTCGTCACCGCGATCGCGCTGGAGGCCCAGGAGCCCGCCCGCCCGTAAGGATTCGCCCGCCCACAAAAAGCGGACGCCGGTTCCGACGGTCGATCGGAACCGGCGCCCGCCGGACGCTGCCGGACGGGGGACCGGCAGCGGGTTCAGGGGGGGCTGACAGGACGTCAGGCCCGGGTCACGCGGTGGAGGTGGCGGTAGCTGTGGCGACGAGCGACTCGAGGTGGGTGACGACCTCGCCGATGCCCGGAAGGCCGAGCATCTGCCGGTGGGCGCTGCGCATGCCCGCCTGGATCCGGTCGTCGCCGAGCACCTGCTTGCAGGCCAGGGCGACGCCCTCGGCCGTCACGTCGGTGACATGGGCGCCCAGGCCCAGCTCCGTCAGCCGCTCGGAGTTGTGCAGATGGTCGCCGAACTGGGGCAGCGACACCATCGGCACACCCTGCCGGATGGCCTCACGCACACTGTTGTAACCACCATGCGTCACGAACAGCTGTGCACACTCCAGGAGTTGCTGCTGGGGCAGCCAGTCCATCACGGTCACGTTGTCCCCCACCGTGACGCCGTCGACGGGGAAGCCCGCGGTGCCCACGACCGCGTAGCAGTCGAGTGCGGAGAGCCCCTCGATGATGGCCCGCAGCGTCTCGGACGGGTGGAGCATGCCCTCGGGCGGCTCGACGCCCTGCTCCTTCATGCCCATCACCGTGGGCAGTGCGCTGCCCACCGACGCCACCACCAGCGGGCGGTCGCCCGGCAGTCCGGCCAGCTCGGCGGAAAGGCCCCGCGTGTCGTGCAGTGCCGCGGGCTGCTGGTAGGCGAACGCCTCCGGCGCCGGGTAGCGCGTGAAGGAAAACGTCTGGGGGACGCAGTCGATGCGGCTGAAGGGGTAGACCGACCACGGCTCCGTGCGGGGCGGCAGGCCGACTTCCACGCGCCGCTCGTTCAGGAAAGGCAGCAGGCCTTCGGGATCGGTGACATTAGTCGGGCCCGAGGGGCAGGAGACGTGCGGAATGCCGAGCGCTTCGGCGACCAGTACGCCGGTCAGTTCGCCACCGTCCCGCAATACCAGGTCGGGATTCCATTCCCGGGCGATCGGAATGATCCGCTCGAAGGTGGTGGTGATATGCGGGCCGCCGCCCCAGAGGATCATCTGCAACCTGTTGTCGACGACGATCTCCTCGCCGGGGTTACTCTCCTCGAAGCGGGCCCGCAGGGAGAATATGGAGTGCATGATCTCCGGAATGCCCGGCATCACGGGCCGTACGGTGACCGGCGAGCCCTCGAATACGTGGACGAGATGCTCGGGCACTGTGGCGAGAACCTCGTGGCCCGCCTCGGCCAGTGCCCGTGCCAGCGGCAGCACCTCATTGGCGTGCCCCTGAGTTCCGGTCACCGTACAGAAAACTCGCATTTCCAGATCTCCCTGACGTTCCGTGTGTGCCGAGCCGGCCCAATTTCCTGAAATGAATGTTTCCGGCCGGCGAGAGGCGGCGACAACCCCTACCCGCCCCTCCCGTCCGACGGTCAGGCAGCGGTGGTCTGCCTGGTCCGCCCCGCGGGCGCCACGGGCCGCGGCCGCCGGATCCAGCGGATGCCGACGCCGACCGTGCGGACCAGAACCATGGCCATGGCCATCAGGACGAAGAAGGCGGCCACCCCGTCGGGGTCGATCTGCTGCTCAACCGTCCACTTGCCGAAATCAGCGCGGAAGGAATCGATGTTCTCCAGCGACCAGATGAACGTGAGCCGACTGACGAGTACGACCATCCAGATGGCGAGGTAACTCCAGCCAGCCCGGGTGTAGGTCTTCCCGGTGGTCGCGTCGTTCTCGACGCTCATGGTGTAGAGCAGTCCGACACCGATGACCACGCCAATGGCGATTCCGACACCGGCTGACGTGAGATTGGGTTGCGTCGTCTTCATGTTGTGCAGCATGTCGTAGGCGAAATAAGCCACGAGTCCCAGCGGCATGAGCAACTTGAGGAGTCCGAAGCGATGCCGCCCCACCTGGGTGGTAAGGACGATGGTGATCAGGATCCCGGCCAGGAACAGAGCATCCAACATGGCGTCAGTCACTGCGTACCTCCGATTCGTTCTCGTGCTTCGTTCTTGCGTATGAAGGAAGACTAGGAGCCGCGCCATTTCCGGTCCTGAGGTCAGGGGTGGAGAAAGGGGGTGGAGACCGAGGCTTCGGTTTCCACCCCCCCTCAGCCCTCCGCAGGGAGGACCCGGACGGATCGCTACGCCGACGGGTCGAGGCGCGAGAGCCACTCGTGCACGGCCCGCGCCGTCTCGCCGGCGTGCTCCTCCATCATCGAGAAGTGGTCGCCCGCGGTGTCCAGCGCACTGTGCTCAAGGCGCCAGGAGGACTGCCAGTCAACCGTGTGCCGCCAGTTCGGCAGCGGTTCCGATGCCCTCACCAGCAGCGTGGGCGTGGCGATCGGCTGCGGCTGCCATGCGCCGAAGACGCGGAAGTACCCGGCCATCGCGGTGAGCCGCACATCGCCGAGCGCCCCCAGGCCGCCCGCCGTGGCCCCGGAGCCCGGCCCCCGCGCGTCGTCAGGGGATCCGGCGCCACCGATCCGCGTCTGGACCCCCGCGAACGCCTGCGCGTTCAGCGGATAGATGTCCATCAGGACCAGCCCGCGCGGCTGTACGCCCAACGACTCCAGCCGGCTCACCAGCGCGTGCGCCAGCATGCCTCCCGAGGAGTGCGCGGCCAGCACGAACGGCTTGCCGTCCGTGTGGGCGAGCAGCGATTCGGCGTGTGCCGCGGCCAGCGCGTCCACACTCGCCGGCAGCGGCTCCCCGGGAACGAAACCGGGCGCCGGCAGCACCGACACATCACGCACATCGCGGAGCGCGGCGGCGAACCGGGCGTACTCGTGCGGCCCCGACATCGGCAGGACCGAGGGAATGCAGACCAGTTCGGCACCGGAGTCGCCCTTGGCCAGCCGGACCACTTCCAGCTCGTCGGACAGCTCCGCGGACGACGCGAACGACGGCCGGAACTCCGAGGCGCTGGTGAGCAGCGTGACGAACTCCTGGAGCCGGCCCAGCTCGCCCGCACGCCGCGCCATCGCCCCGAACACGCTCTCCTGACCGGTCGCGGCGGGCGCATCCCCGTCCTCGGGACGCGACGCGGCCGCCGCCCCCATGGCCCGGGTGAGATAGGCGGCCAGCGCCTCTGAGGTGGGGTTCTCGAAGGCGACGGTCGCCGGCAGCCGTACACCGGTCGCGGCGCCCAGACGGTTGCGCAGTTCGACGGCGCTCAGCGAGTCGAAGCCCATCTCCAGGAACCTTCGGGTGGGAGCCACCGCGTCCGCGTCGGCATAGCCGAGGACAGAGGCGGCCTGAGTACGGACGTACTCCAGCATCGCCGCACCCCGCTCGTGCTCCGGCAGCGCGGCCAGCCGCTCCGTCAGTGACGGGCCCGCGGCCTGTGCCCCGCCGGCGGAACGCCGGGCGACGGTCTTGACCAGGCCACGCAACAGCGGCGGCACGCCCGCCGGATCCGCCTGGGCGCGCAGGCCCGCCAGGTCCAGCCGCATCGGCACGAAGAGGGTGCGCTCGTGGTGCCATGCCGTGTCGAACAGCTCAAGCCCCTCCCGCGAAGTGAGGCCGGGGATCCGGTTCCCGGTGCGGGCGGCGGCGTCCTCGCCGTTGGCCTCCCCTATCGCGCCGAGGCTGTCCAGCCACAGGCCCCAGGCCATCGAGGTGGCCGGCAGGCCCCTGACGCGCCGGTGCTGGGCGAGGGCGTCGACGAACGCGTTGGCGGCCGCGTAATTGGCCTGGCCGGGGTTGCCCATCACACCGGCAGCGGACGAGAACAGCACGAAGGCACTGAGGTCCAGGCCCTCGGTCAGCTCGTGCAGGTGCAGCGCGGCGTCGACCTTGGGGCGCATGACCTTCGCCAGCCGCTCGGGGGTGAGCCCGTCGAGGACACCGTCGTCCAGCACTCCGGCGCTGTGCACCACCGCCGTCAGCGGATGACCGGCGGGCACATCGGCGCACAGCGCTTCGAGCGCGGCCCGGTCGGAGGTGTCGCAGGCCACCAGCCGGACATCGGCGCCCAGCGCGGTGAGTTCGGCCGTCAGCTCGGCGGCTCCCGCCGCTTGCATGCCGCGCCTGCTGGTCAGCAGCAGATGGCGCGCGCCGTGCTCCGTCACCAGGTGGCGGGCGACCAGGGCGCCCAGCGTCCCGGTGCCGCCGGTGATCAGCACGGTCCCGTTCGGGTCGAGGACCGTACGCGGCACCTCACCGGCCGCCGGATCCACCCCCGCACCGCTCTCGCCGGTCACCGGGAGCCGCGCGAGACGCGGGGTCAGCGCACTGCCCGCACGCAGAGCGATCTCCGGCTCCCCGGAGGCCGCCGCGGCCCACAGCGCGTCGGCCGAGGACCGCTCACCGTCGAGGTCGACGGTGACGAACCGGTCCGGGTTCTCCGCACGCGCGGAACGCAGCAGACCCCACACCGGGGAGTCGGCCAGGCCGGGAACGTCCTCGTCGAGACCGGTGGCCACCGCGTTGCGGGTCACCACGACCAGACGCGCGTCCGCGAGACGCGGCTCCGCCAGCCACGCCTGGACCAGTTCGAGCGCCTCACGGGCCGCGCGGTGCGCGGCCTCGGCAATACCGGCCGCACCACCGGAGCCGGCTTCGGATGCCAGGCCGAGCGGCGCGAAGACCAGCTCGGGGACCGGCCCGCCCGCCGCCAACGCGGCGGTCAGCGCCCCGAGATCGGCGTGTACCGGGCCCGTCGCGCCGGGCAGACCGGCACCGAGCACGGCGTACGGTGCCTGCGCGCCGGCCGCCGGGAGCGGCAGCGGCACCCAGTCGACCTGGAACAGCGACTCGTGGTGGCGCGTGCTCGCCGCGCTCAGCTTCTCGGCCGAGATCTGCCGCACCACCAGCGCGTCGGCGGCCACGACCGGACGCCCGGCGGCGTCACCGACCTGGAGGGAGAGCGCCTCCTCGCCCTCGACCGGCGCGAAACGCACCCGCAGGGCCTTCGCACCCTTCGCGTACAGGCTGACGCCGCGCCACGAGAAGGGCAGCCACAGCCCGCCCGCGTCCGACCCGTCCGCCCCGTCGACCGTCCCCGCCGCCACGGCGTGCATCGCCGCGTCCAGCAGAGCCGGATGCACCCCGAACTCCGCCGCCGCGGAGTGCAGTTCCTCCGGCAGGTCGATCTCGGCGAAGATCTCCGAGCCGCGCCGCCACACCCCGCGCAGCCCCTGGAACGCCGGTCCGTAGCCGATCCCGGCGGCGTGGAACTCGTCGTACAGGCCGTCCACCGGCACCGCCTCGCCGCCCTCGGGCGGCCACGCCGTGAAGTCGAACGACGCGGGCGCGGCGGATCCGGCGAGGGTGCCCGTGGCATGCCGGGTCCACGGCTGCTCGCCGGTGGCATCGTCGGGGCGGGCGTGGACGCCGACCGCGCGCCTGCCCGTGGCATCCGGCGCACCGACGACGAGCTGCACCGCGACACCGCCCTCCGCGGGCAGGATCAGCGGGGCCTCGAACGTCAGCTCCTCAAGCACCCCGCAACCCACCCGGTCGCCGGCGTGCAGGGCCAGCTCCACGAAGGCGGTCCCCGGCAGCAGCACGGTGTCCAGCGCGGCATGGTCCGCGAGCCACGCGTGCGTGCGCAGGGAGAGCCGACCCGAGAGCAACAGACCGTCCTCGTCGGCCCGTTCGATGACGGCGGCCAGCAGCGGATGACCGGCCGGGACAAGCCCGGCGGACGTCACGTCACCGTCGTAGGGCCCCGGCTCCAGCCAGTAGCGGCTGCGCTGGAACGCGTACGTCGGCAGCTCCACCCGGCCCGCGGGGCTGGGGCTGATCACCGCGTCCCAGGCGGGCTCGGCCCCGGCGGCGTGGGCGGCGGCCAGGGCGCCGAGGAAGCGCCGCGCCCCTCCCTCACCGCGTCGCAGGGTGCCCTGGACGACGGCCTCGCCACCGGCGCTCTCCAGGATGCCCTGGAGCGGCACCGTCAGCACCGGATGCGGGCTGACCTCGATGAACATCTGGTGACCCGACGCCAGCAACTCGCGTACCGTGCCGTCGAACTCAACGGTCCGCCGCATGTTCTCGTACCAGTACGCGGCGTCCATCGTGGCGGTGTCGAGCAGCTCACCGGTGACGGTCGAGTACAACGGCACCCGAGCCGCCCGCGGCACGACCGGGCCGAGGTCGGCGAGGATCCGCTCCCGCAACGGCTCGACCTGCGCGGAGTGCCCGGCACCCAGCGCGCCCGGCACACGCCGCACCCGTATCTCCGCCGCCTCCATCGCGGCGACGAACTCGTCGACGGCGTCCGGCACACCGGCCACCACACACGCACCGGGCCCGTTCACCACCGCGATCGACAGCCGGTCACCGTAGGGCGCGATCCGCTCCCGCACCGACTCCACCGGCGCGAGCACGGACGCCATCGCGCCCTTGCCGATCAGCGCGAGCAGCGCCCTGCTGCGCAGCGCGACGATGCGGGCGGCGTCCTGGAGCGACAGCGCGCCCGCGACGTACGCGGCGGCGACCTCACCCTGCGAGTGGCCCACGACGGCGGCGGGCTCCACGCCGCAGGACCGCCACAGCGCGGCGAGCGACACCATCGTGGTGAACAGCATCGGCTGGAGCACGTCGAGGCGTTCCCGGTCCGGTGCGCCCGGCGCCCCGCGCAGGGCGTCGGCCACCGACCAGTCGAGGAACTCGGCGAAGGCGGCATCGCACTCGGCGACGGAGGCCACGAACACCGGCGACGACTCCAGCAGGCCCGCGGCCATGCCGAGCCACTGCGAGCCCTGCCCCGGAAAGACGAAGGCGATCTTCCGGTCCGGCCGGGCCATGCCCTGGACGATCAGCGCGTCCCCGGCCTCCTCGCCCGTCTCCGTGGCGCCGTCCGCGAGCGCCGCGAGGCCCCGCAGCAGCCCGTCACGGTCGTCGGCGACCACGGCGGCCCGGTAGTCGAACCGGGCGCGCGTGGTCACCAGGGAGTGCGCCACATCCGCCGGGTCCAGCTCGGGCCTGGCGGCGACATGGGCGCGCAGCCGTTCGGCCTGACCGCGCAGCGCCTGCTCCGACTTGGCGGACAGGAGCCAGGGCGCGGCGACCTCCGCCAGCGGCCGGGCGGCGGCCTGCGGGGAACCCTCGGCGTTCTCCACCGGGTCCCGCGGCGCGGACCCGGCGTCCACCGGCTCGGGGGCCTGCTCCAGGATCACGTGCGCGTTGGTGCCGCTGACGCCGAACGACGAGACGCCCGCACGGCGGGGCTCCCCGGACTCGGGCCACGGTCGCGCCTCCTTGAGTACCGCGACGGAACCGCCCGACCAGTCGACCTTCCGCGTCACCTCACCGACGTGCAGCGTCTTCGGCAGCACCCCGTGCCGCATGGCCATCACCATCTTGATGACACCGCCGACACCGGCCGCGGCCTGCGTATGCCCCACGTTGGACTTGAACGAGCCGATCCACAGGGGCCGTTCGGCGCCACGCGCCTGACCGTACGTGGCGATCAGCGCCTGCGCCTCGATCGGGTCGCCGAGCGTGGTCCCGGTGCCGTGCGCCTCCACCGCGTCCACCTGCTCCGGTGCGAGCCGGGCGTTGGCCAGCGCCTCCAGGATGACGCGCTGCTGGGAAGGCCCGTTCGGGGACGTCAGACCGTTGGACGCGCCGTCCTGGTTGACCGCCGTACCCCGGATGACGCCCAGGATCCGGCGGCCGTTGCGGCGCGCGTCGGAGAGCCGCTCCAGGAGCAGCATGCCCGCCCCCTCGGAGAACCCCGCGCCGTCCGCGTCCTCGGAGAACGCCTTGCACCGGCCGTCCGCCGCCAGCCCCTGCTGCTTGCTGACCTCGATGAAGGTGCCCGGCGCGCACATGACGGTCGCGCCGCCCGCCAGCGCCATGGTGCACTCGCCGCCCCGCAGTGCCTGAACCGCCAGGTGCAGCGTCACCAGCGACGACGAGCACGCGGTGTCCACGGTCACGGCCGGACCGACCAGGCCGAACGTGTACGACACCCGGCCCGAGGCCACGCTCCCCGAGGTGCCCGTGCTGAGGAAACCGCCGACGCCTTCCGGCAGCACGGGTGCCTGCGCCAGGTAGTCGGTGTTGTTCATCAGGCCCGCGAACACACCGGTCCTGCTGCCCCGCAGCTCGGCCGGGTTGATCCCCGCGCTCTCGAACGCCTCCCAGGACGCTTCGAGCAGCAGCCGCTGCTGCGGCTCCGTCGCGAGCGCCTCACGCGGCGAGATGCCGAAGAACGCGGGGTCGAACTCGGCGGCGCCGTGCACGAACCCGCCGTACACGGTGTCGGAGGTGTATCCCTCACCCTCCTCGCCGGAGCCCTGGAGCGCCGCGATGTCCCAGCCGCGGTCGGTGGGGAACTCCGTGACGCCGTCCCGGCCGTCGCGCACCAGCTCCCAGAGCCCGTCCGGGTCTTCCACCCCGCCCGGGAAGCGGCAGCTCATGCCGACGATCGCGATGGGTTCGTGCGCGCCCGCCTCCAGCTCGCCGAGGCGCTGACGGGTCTGGTGCAGATCGGCCGTGACCTGCTTAAGGAAGTGGCGGAGCTTTTCCTCGTTGGACATGGTGACGCTCTTCTCCTAGCGGGTCAGGAAATGCCGAATTCTCGGCCGATGAACTGGAACATCTCGTCGTCGCTCGCGGAGTCGATCGCGTCCGCCACCGACTCCGTCTCGGCGCCCTCGTCGCCGCGGCCCTCGCCCAGGCGGGCCAGCAGCGTCTGGAGGCGGGTGCTGATACGGACCCGCTCGCCGCCGTCCGGGTCGAGCGAGGAGAGCAGCGACTCGAGAGCGTCCAGCTCGTCGTGCACACTGCGCCCGGCTCCGTCGCCGTCGGGCAGCGCGCCCAGCAGGTACTCGGCGAGTTCGACCGGGTTCGGGTAGTCGAAGACCAGCGTGGCGGGCGGCCGCAGTCCGGTCGCCCTGCCCAGCTGGTTGCGCAGCTCGACACCGGTCAGCGAGTCGAACCCCAGCTCCCGGAAGGCACGGTCCGCGGGCACCTCCGACACACTCGCGAAACCGAGCACCGACGCGGCCTGCCGCCGTACGAGATCGAGCAGCGCGGCACGCCGCTCCTCACGCGACAGCCCGGCGAGTCGCTGCGTCAGCGTTTCGCTCTCGGCCGGTGAAGTTGCCTGCGCGGTACGGCGGTTGGGGGCGCGTACGAGTCCGCGCATGAGGGGCGGTACGCCGGTCGAGGTGGCCTGGGCGCGTACGGCGGCCAGGTCGAGGTGCATGGGCACGAGCAGGGCCTGCTCGGTGTCCCACGCGGCGTCGAGGAGGTGGAGGCCTTCGGCGTGGGTGAGGCCGGTCATGCCGCCGCGGCTCATGCGGTCGGCGTTGGTGCCGCCCAGGTCGGCGGTCATGCCGCCGGTCTGTTCCCAGGCGCCCCAGGCGAGTGAGGTGGCGGGCAGTCCGTGGGTGTGGCGGTGGTGGGCGAGGGCGTCGAGGAAGGTGTTGGCGGCGGCGTAGTTGGCTTGGCCGGGGGTGCCGAGGACACCGGCGGCGGAGGAGAAGAGGACGAAGGCGGAGAGGTTCAGGTCCTTGGTGAGGTCGTGGAGGTTGAGGGCGGCGTCCGCCTTGGGGCGGAGCACGGTGTCGAGGCGTTCGGGGGTGAGGGAGTTGATGACTCCGTCGTCGAGGACGCCGGCGGTGTGGATGACGGCGGTGAGGGGGCGCGCGTCGTCGACCGAGTTGAGCAGCGTTTCGAGGGAGCCGCGGTCGGCGGCGTCGCAGGCGGCGATCTCCACGGTGTCGGCGCCGAGTTGGGTCAGTTCGGCGGCGAGCTGCGGGGCGCCTTCGGCGTCGAGTCCTCGGCGGCTGGTGAGCAGCAGGTGGCGTACGCCGTGTTCGGTGACGAGGTGGCGGGCGACGAGGGAACCGAGGGCGCCGGTGCCGCCGGTGACGAGGACGGTCCCGGCCGGATCCAGGCCAGGGCCGGTCTGGTCGGTGGCGGTCTGGGCGGTGCCGGTGCCGGTGATGGGCTCCCGGGCCAGACGCGGCACGCACAGAGCGCCGTCACGCAGTGCGGCTTCCGGCTCGTCGGAGCCGAGGAGCGACCACAGCGAGGTGAGTTCCGAGGTCGCCTCGTCGAGGTCGAGGAGGACGAACCGGTCGGGGTTCTCGGCCTGCGCGGCGCGTACGAGGCCCCAGACCGTCGCGTTCGCCAGGTCGCGCACCGTGTCGTCCGGACCGGCGGCGACGGCACCGCGCGTGACGAACACCAGCCGGGAACCGGCGAAACGGTCGTCCGCCAGCCACTCCTGGACCAGGGACAACGCGTGATGCGCGGCCCGATGTGCGGCGGTGCCCGTGTCCGTGCCTTCGTGGGCGGGGACGGCGGCGAGAACGACCTCGGGAACGGACCCGGAGCCGGCGAGTTCCGCCAGGTCCATGACGGTCACCGCGTCGACACCGGAGCCCTTGAGCAGGCGCTGGAGGACGTCATCGGCCCCGACGACGGCACAGGAGAGCGCCTGGGCGGTCGGGTCGGCCGTGGGGGTGGTCAGTCCGGTCCAGTCGACGCGGAAGAGAGCGTCGTGCGTGGCCTCGCGGCCCCCGGTCAGCTGCTCGGCCGCGAGCGCGCGCAGCGTCAACGACTCCACCGACGCCACGTGGGCTCCTGTCTCGTCGGCGACGGTCAACGACACCGCGTTGGCGCCGCCGGACCCGGCGGTACCGGCCGGGGACAGCCGCACGCGGAGCGCGGAGGCGCCGGTCGCGTGCAGGGAGACACCGTTCCACGCGAAGGGCAGCCACGGGCCGCTCTCCGGCTGGCCCTCGCCCGGCGCTCCCACGAAGTCGCCCAGGGCCACGGCGTGCAGGGCGGCGTCGAGGAGGGCGGGGTGGAGCCCGTAGCCGCTGGTGGCGGTGGACTCGGGCAGCGCCACTTCGGCGTAGACGTCGTCACCGAGTCGCCAGGCGGCGCGCAGGCCCTGGAAGACCGGGCCGTACGCGAGACCGGCCCCCATGAGATCGGCGTAGAGGCCCTCCGTGTCCAACGGCTCGGCGCCCTTGGGCGGCCACACGACCAGGTCGGCCGAGGTGCCCGGGGTGTTCTCCGCCAGGAGACCGGAGGCGTGGCGGGTCCACGGCTCCGCGGCGTCCGCCTCGTCCGGACGGGAGTAGATCCCGACCTGACGCAGCCCGTTCTCCTCGGCGGCACCCGCCGTCACCCGGAGGGCGATACCACCGCGCTCGGGGAGGACAAGGGGGGCTTCGAGCGTCAGCTCCTCGACCAGACCGCAGCCGACCTGGTCACCGGCGTGGATGGCCAGCTCGACCAGTCCGGTCCCGGGGACGAGAACGGTGTCCATGACGGCGTGGTCGGCGAGCCAGGGGTGCGACTGGAGGGACAGACGGCCGGTGAGCAGGACGCCGTCGGAGTCGGGGAGAGCGATCGCGGCGCCAAGCAGCGGATGGCTGGTGGCGGACTGACCGAGCCCCGACGCGTCACCGGTGGTGGACAGCGGCTGGAGCCAGTAGTGCTGGTGCTGGAAGGCGTAGGTGGGCAGGTCGACGCGGCGGGCGTCGTGGCCTGCGAAGACGCCGTCCCAGTTGAGTTCGGCGCCGTGGATGTGGGCGGTGGCGATGGCTTGGGTGAGGGTTTCGGTTTCGGGGCGGTTCTTGCGGAGTACGGGCGTGAAGAGTGCTTCTTCGCTGTCGGACGCGATCTCCTGGGCCAGGGCGGAGAGGGTGCCGTCGGGGCCCAGCTCGATGTAGGTGGTGACGCCTTGTTCGGCGAGGTGGGTGATGCCGTCGGCGAAGCGGACGGCTTGGCGGACGTGGCGGACCCAGTACTCGGGTGAGCTGATGTCGTCGGGGGTGGCGAGCTGGCCGGTGAGGTTGGAGACGACCGGGATGCTCGGGGTGCCGTAGGTCAGGCCTGCCGCGATGGTGCGGAACTCGTTCAGCATGGGTTCCATGCGGGGGGAGTGGAAGGCGTGGCTGACGCGGAGCTGGTGGACCTTGCGGCCCTGTTCACGCCAGTGCTCGAGGACCTCGATCACCGCAGCCTCGTCGCCGGAGATCACGACGGATGTGGGTCCGTTGATGGCGGCGATGGCGATCTCGTGCTCGCGGCCTTCGAGCGTCTCCAGAACCTCAGCTTCGGTGGTCTGGATCGCGGCCATGGCCCCACCGGCGGGGAGGGCCTGCATGAGGCGTCCACGAGCGGCGACGAGCTTGGTCGCGTCGTCGAGGGTGAAGAGCCCGGAGACGTGCGCGGCGGCCAGTTCGCCCACGGAGTGCCCGACGAGGAAGTCAGGGGTCAGCCCCCACGCCTCGACCAGGCGGAAGAGTGCGACCTCGATGGCGAACAGTGCGGCCTGCGTGTAAACAGTGTGGTCGATCAGACCGGCGTCCGTCCCGTCCGTGCCGAAGACGACATCCTTCAGCGGACGTTCCAGATGCAGGTCGAGGTAGGAGCACACCTCGTCGAAGGCGGCGGCGAACACCGGATACGTGTCATAAAGCTCACGGCCCATTCCGGCCCGCTGGCTGCCCTGCCCCGTGAACAAGAACGCCAGCTTGCCGCGCCGCACGCTGCCTGAGGTGACGGCACCGGACGGCTCGCCCGTAGCCAACGCCTGTACACCCGCGAGGAGTTCATCGACATCGGAGCCGGTGACGACGGCCCGGTGCTCGAAGCGGGCCCGCGTCACGGCGAGGGAGTAGCCCACGTCCGCCGGACGCAGCTCGGAGTTCTCCCGCAGGTAGGAGTGCAGCCGCTCGGCCTGCGCCCGCAGCGCCCCCTCCGTCTTACCGGACAGGACCCACGGCACAACCCCACCGACCGCGCCCGGCGCGGTCGTCGGCACTGGCTCGGCTTCGGCCGCGAACTGCTCGATCACGACGTGGGCGTTGGTGCCGCTGATGCCGAAGGACGACACCGCCGCTCGGCGCGGCCGGTCGGAGCCGGACCACTCCCGTGCCTCGGTCAGCAGGGAGACGTCGCCCGTCGACCAGTCGACGTGCGGGGAGGGCTCGTCGACGTGGAGGGTCTTGGGCATGACGCCGTTGCGCAGCGCCATGACCATCTTGATGATGCCGGCGACGCCGGCGGCGGCCTGGGTGTGGCCGAGGTTGGACTTGATCGAGCCGAGCCACAGCGGCTCGGAGCCCTCGCGGTCCTGGCCGTACGTGGCCAGCAGCGCCTGCGCCTCGATCGGGTCACCCAGTCGCGTGCCTGTGCCGTGTGCCTCGACCACGTCCACGTCACCGGGTGTCAGGCCCGCCGACGCCAGGGCCTGGCGGATGACGCGCTGCTGGGAGGGGCCGTTGGGGGCGGTGAGGCCGTTGGACGCGCCGTCCTGGTTGACGGCGGAGCCGCGGACGACGGCGAGGATCTGGTGGCCGTTGCGCTTGGCGTCGGAGAGGCGTTCGACGAGGAGCATGCCCACGCCCTCGGACCAGCCGGTGCCGTCGGCGGCGCCCGCGAACGGCTTGCAACGGCCGTTCAATGCGAGGCCGCGCTGAAGGGCGAAGCTGGAGAAGGTGTCCGGCGTCGGCATGACCGTCACACCACCGGCCAAGGCCAAGGAGCACTCGCCCCGGCGCAGCGACTGCGCGGCCAGATGGAGGGCGACGAGCGAGGACGAGCACGCGGTGTCCACGGTCACGGCCGGCCCCTCGAACCCGAACGTGTACGACACCCGTCCCGAGATGACACTGCTCGATCCGCCCGTGCCGAGGAAGCCCTCGACACCCTCCGGGATCTCCGTCGGGCGCGAGGCGTAGTTGTGGTACATCACGCCGGCGAAAATGCCCGTTGAACTGCCGCGTACGGAGGCCGGGTCGATGCCCGCGCGCTCCAGCGCCTCCCAGGAGGCTTCGAGCAGCAGCCGCTGCTGCGGGTCCATCGCCACGGCCTCACGCGGGGAGATCCCGAAGAAGGCAGGGTCGAAGTCGCCCGCGCCCCGCAGGAATCCGCCTTCCAAAGCGTACGACTCTCCGTTGAGCTCCGGGTCCTCGCCGAAGACCCGCTCAAGGTCCCAGCCGCGGTCGGTGGGGAAGGGGGTGATGCCGTCACCGCCGTCGAGCAGGAACCGCCACATCCCCTCGGGCGTGGTGATTCCGCCCGGGTAGCGGCAGGCCATGCCGACGATCGCGATGGGCTCGTCGTCGGCGGGCGCGTCCGCCGAGGCCGCGGCCTCGATCACCGCATGGGTGTCCGTCAGCTCGGCCACCAAGAAGTCGGCGACGGCCGTCGCGTTCGGGTGGTCGAAGACGAGGGTGGCGGGGAGACGGAGCCCGACAGCCGTACCGAGTTGGTTGCGGAACTCGACGGCCGTCAGTGAGTCGAACCCGAACTCCTTGAACGCCTTCTCGGGGTCGACCGATTCGGCATCGGGATAGCTGAGCACCGCGGCGACCCGCGCCCTGACCAGCCCGAGCGCGAACGCGTGCCGCTCACTGGGCGCGTGCGCGACCAGCTGCTTCGCCCACTCGCCGCGCGCCGCCCCCGGAACGCCGGTGCGGGCACTACGGCGGTTGGGTGCGCGGACGAGTCCGCGGAGCAGCGGGGGTACGCCGGTCGAGGTGGCCTGGGCGCGTACGGCGGCCAGGTCGAGGTGCATGGGCACGAGGAGGGGCTGGTGCTGACGCCATGTGGCGTCGAGGAGGTGGAGGCCTTCCGTTTCGGTGAGGCCGTTGAGGCGGTGCCGGTCGGCGTCGGTGAGGTCGGCGGTCATGCCGCCGGTCTGTTCCCAGGCGCCCCAGGCGAGTGAGGTGGCGGGGAGGCCGAGGGTGTGGCGGTGGTGGGCGAGGGCGTCGAGGAAGGTGTTGGCGGCGGCGTAGTTGGCTTGGCCGGGGTTGCCGAGGACACCGGCGGCGGAGGAGAAGAGGACGAAGGAGGAGAGCCCGAGATCCCGCGTGAGTTCGTGGAGGTTGAGGGCGGCATCGACCTTGGGACGCAGGACCGCGTCGAGGCGTTCGGGGGTGAGGGAGTTGATGACTCCGTCGTCGAGGACGCCGGCGGTGTGGATGACGGCGGTGAGGGGGCGGATGTCGTCGACCGAGTTGAGCAGCGTCTCCAGTGAGCCGCGGTCGGCGGCGTCGCAGGCGGCGATCTCCACGGTGTCGGCGCCGAGTTCGGTCAGCTCGGCGGCGAGCTGCGGGGCGCCTTCGGCGTCGAGTCCTCGGCGGCTGGTGAGGATGAGGTGGCGTACGCCGTGTTCGGTGACGAGGTGGCGGGCGACCAGGGAGCCCAGAGCACCCGTGCCGCCGGTGATAAGGACGGTCCCGGGCGGGTCCAGGTCAAGGGTCGCCGGGTCGGTGCCGGTGACGGGCACCCGGGCCAGACGCGGCACGCGAACCGTGCCGTGACGGAGCGCGGCCTCGGGCTCGTCGGAGGCGATGACCGGCCACAGCGCGCCGAGTTCCGGCGACACTTCATCGGTGTCGATCAGGACGAACCGGTCGGGGTTCTCGGCCTGCGCGGACCGTACGAGGCCCCAGACGGGAGCGTTGGCCAGGTCGGTGACAGCGTCCTCGGGACCGGCGGCGATGGCACCGCGCGTGACGAAGACCAGGCGGGAGTCGGCGAAGCGGTCTTCCGCCAGCCACTCCTGAACCAGGGCCAGGGCCCGGTGAGCGGCGAGGCGTGCGGCGTCCGCTGTACCCGTGCCCTCCTCGGCATCGAGGGGGACGAAGACGACCTCGGGGATCGTGTCGGCGGCGACGAGGCCGGTCAGGTCCGCGAACAGAGGACCGTTCGCGAAGGAGGTCGCCCCACCCAGTACGGCGTAGGCCTTGGACTCGGCGTCCGGCACCGACAGCTCCGGCCACTCCACGTGGAACAGGGACTCGGCGAAGTTCCCGATGTCTGCGGTGAGTTGTTCGGTGGTGATGGCGCGGAGTACGAGGGAGTCCGCGGTGGCGACGGGGGTGCCGGTTTCGTCGGTTGCGGTGATGGATACGGCGTCGGTGCCGGCGGGTGTGAGTTTGACGCGGAGTACGGAGGCTCCGGTGGCGTGGAGGGTTACGCCGGTCCAGGCGAAGGGCAGGTGTGCGTGGTCGGTTGTTTCGGTGAAGTCGCCGAGGGCTACGGCGTGCAGGGCGGCGTCCAGGAGTGCGGGGTGCAGTCCGAAGCCGTCGGTGGAGGTGTCCTCGGGGAGGGCGACCTCGGCGTAGACGTCGTCACCGAGCCGCCAGGCGGCACGCAGGCCCTGGAACACCGGCCCGTACGAGAGACCGACCGCCGTCAAGTCGACGTAGAGACCGTCGAGTTCCACGGCCTCGGCGCCCTTCGGCGGCCACACCGACAGCTCGGGCGAGGCGACCGGGGCGGTGTCGTTCAGCGAGCCGACCGCGTGCAGGGTCCATGAGGTGTCGGGCTCGGCGTCGTCGCGGCGTGAATAGATGGCGACGGACCGGCGTCCCCCCTCGTCGGCGGCCTCCACTGCGACGCGCAGCGCTACACCCCCGTGCTCGGGGAGTACGAGCGGGGCCTGGAGCGTCAGCTCCTCCAGGGACCCGCAGCCGACCTGGTCGCCGGCGTGGATGGCCAGCTCGACCAGTCCGGTCCCGGGGACGAGGACGGTGTCCATGACGGTGTGGTCGACGAGCCAGGGGTGCGACTGGAGGGACAGCCGCCCCGCGAGGAGCACCTCGTCGGACTCCGGGATGGTCACGGCGGCGCCCAGCAGCGGATGCCCGGTCGTCCCGAGGCCGAGGCTGGTCGCGTCACCACCGGGGGCCGGCATGTCCAGCCAGTAGCGCTCGTGCTGGAAGGCGTAGGTCGGAAGATCGACGCGCTGTGCGCCCCGGCCTGCGAAGACGCCGTCCCAGTCGAGATGCCGTCCGCGTATGTGGGCTTGGGCGACGGCCTGGGTGAGTGTTTCGGTTTCGGGGCGGTTCTTGCGGAGTACGGGGGTGAAGAGTGCCTCTTCTGTGTTGGTGAGGGTTTGCTGGGCCAGGGCGGAGAGGGTGCCGTCGGGGCCCAGCTCGATGTAGGTGGTGACGCCTTGTTCGGCGAGGTGGGTGATGCCGTCGGCGAAGCGGACGGCTTGGCGGACGTGGCGTAGCCAGTACTCGGGTGAGCCGATGTCTTCGGGGGTGGCGAGCTGGCCGGTGAGGTTGGAGACGACCGGGATGCTCGGGGTGCCGTAGGTCAGGCCCGCTGCGATGGTGCGGAACTCGTTCAGCATGGGTTCCATGCGGGGGGAGTGGAAGGCGTGGCTGACGCGGAGCTGGTGGACCTTGCGGCCCTGCTCCCGCCAGTGCTCGAGGACCTCGATCACCGCAGCCTCGTCACCGGAGACCACGACGGATGTGGGTCCGTTGATGGCGGCGATGGCGATCTCGTGCTCGCGGCCTTCGAGCGTCTCCAGAACCTCAGCTTCGGTGGCCTGGATGGCTGCCATGGCCCCACCGGCGGGGAGGGCCTGCATGAGGCGTCCACGAGCGGCGACGAGCTTGGTCGCGTCGTCGAGGGTGAAGACCCCGGAGACGTGCGCGGCGGCCAGTTCGCCCACGGAGTGCCCGACGAGGAAGTCAGGGGTCAGACCCCACGCCTCCACCAGTCGGAACAGCGCGACCTCGATGGCGAACAGCGCGGCCTGCGTGTACACGGTCTGGTCGATCAGACCGGCTTCCGTCCCGTCCGTGCCGAAGACAACGTCCTTCAGCGGACGCTCAAGGTGCCCGTCAAAGTGCGCGCACACTTCATCGAATGCGGCGGCGAACACGGGATACGTCTCGTAAAGCTCGTGGCCCATTCCGGCCCGCTGGCTGCCCTGCCCCGTGAACAGGAACGCCAGCTTGCCGCGGCGCACGCTCCCCGAGGCCACGGCGCCCGACGCATCTCCGTCCGCCAACGCCCGTACACCCGCCAGGAGTTCGTCCATATCGGAGCCGGTGACGACGGCCCGGTGCTCGAAGCGGGCCCGCGTCACAGCGAGGGAGTAGCCCACATCCGCCGGACGCAGCTCGGAGTTCTCCCGTACGAAGGAGTGCAGCCGCTCGGCCTGCGCCCGCAGCGCCCCCTCCGTCTTACCGGAGAGCACCCACGGCACCACCCCACCAGCAACAGGAGCCTCGGGGGCCGCTTCGGTGTCGGCGGTCGGGGCCTGCTCCAGCACCACATGGGCGTTCGTGCCACTGACGCCGAACGACGACACCGCGGCCCGTCGGGGTCGGCCGGTCTCCGGCCACTCCCGTGCCTCGGTCAGCAGCGACACCGCGCCCGCGGTCCAGTCGATCTTCGAGGAAGGAGCGTCCACGTGCAGGGTCTTCGGCATGACACCCGCGCGCAGCGCGAGGACCATCTTGATGATGCCCGCGACACCGGCCGCCGCCTGCGTGTGACCCACGTTCGACTTGAACGACCCCAGCCACAGGGGCTGCTCCGCGGAACGCTCCTTGCCGTAGGTGGCCAGCAGCGCCTGGGCCTCGATCGGGTCACCCAGCCGCGTGCCCGTGCCGTGGGCCTCGACGACATCCACATCGGCCGTCGACAGGCCGGCGTTCGCGAGGGCCTGGCGGATGACGCGCTGCTGGGACGGGCCGTTGGGGGCGGTCAGGCCGCTGCTCGCGCCGTCCTGGTTGACGGCCGAGCCGCGGACGACCGCGAGCACCTTGTGGCCGTTGCGCTCCGCGTCCGAGAGCCGCTCCAGGAGCAGCATGCCGACGCCCTCGGAGAACCCCGTTCCGTCGGCCGCGTCGGCGAAGGCCTTGCAGCGGCCGTCGAGCGCGAGGCCCCGCTGGCGTGAGAACTCCAGGTACGTACCGGGAGTGGCCATCACGGTGGCGCCACCGGCCAGGGCGAGGGTGCAGTCGCCGTTGCGCAGCGCCTGGGCGGCCAGGTGCAGTGTCACGAGGGACGACGAGCACGCCGTGTCCACGGTCACGGCGGGGCCTTCCAGACCCAGGGTGTAGGAGACGCGGCCGGAGGCGACGCTGCCGGAGCCGCCCGTGCCCAGGAAGCCCTCCAGGCCCTCGGGGATGCCCTCCTGCGCGGGAGACGGCGTGTAGTCGGTGTTGTTCATCAGGCCCGCGAACACACCGGTCTTGCTGCCGTGCATCGACTCCGGGTCGATCCCGGCCCGCTCGAAAGCCTCCCAGGAGGCTTCGAGCAGCAGTCGCTGCTGCGGGTCCATCGCCAGCGCCTCACGCGGCGAGATCCGGAAGAAGGTGGGGTCGAAGTCCCCGGCGCCTTCCAGGAATCCACCGCGCGGCACCCGCTTCTCGCCGGTTTCGCCGACCGCCTCCTCGTCCGCGAGTGACAGGGCGTCGAGGTCCCACCCGCGATCGGCGGGGACCTCCGTGATGCCGTCCCGCCCGTCGGCGACCAGCTGCCACATCTCCTCGGGCGTGGTGATTCCACCCGGGTAGCGGCAGGCCATGCCGATGACGGCGATCGGCTCGCGATCCTTGTCCTGCGCCTCCTGGAGGCGGCGCCGGGTATCGCGCAGGTCGGCCGTCGCCCGCTTGAGGTAGTCGACCAATTTTTCTTCGTTCGACACTGAGGTCACTCCACTGTGAGGGCTACGACGTGCGGGTTTCAGGACTGGCCAAGTTCGTTGTCGAGCAAGTCGAACAACTCGTCGGCTGTCGCCGACTCCAGCGCGTCGTCCGGTGCCGCGCCGTTCGTTTCGGTCTGGGCGTCGGTCCACTTCGACATCACGGCCCGCAGCCGGGCGGTGATCGCGGAACGCTCGTCGGCGCCGCCGCCGATCTCCGCGAGCAGCGATTCGAGCTTGTCCAGCTCGGAGTGGACGGACAGCGCGGACGCGCCCGTCTCCGTGCCGAGTTCCGCCGCGAGGTAGTCGGCCACGGCGGCCGGGGCCGGGTAGTCGAAGATCAGCGTGGCCGGCAGCCGGAGCCCGGTCGCCTTGCCGAGCTGGTTGCGCAGTTCGACGGCCGTCAGCGAGTCGACACCCAGCTCCAGGAAGCCGCGCTTCGGGTCGATGTCATCGGGTCCCGCGAAACTGAGGACGGCGGCCGTCCGCGTACGGACGAGGTCGAGCAGCAGCTCCGCGCGCTTCTCCGCGGTGAGGCCGGCGAGACGCTCCGTGAACGCCTGCGACTCGACGACCGCGGTGGCCTGCCGCGCACTGCGGCGGTTGGGTGCGCGGACGAGTCCGCGGAGCAGCGGGGGTACGCCGGTCGAGGTGGCCTGGGCGCGTACGGCGGCCAGGTCGAGGTGCATGGGCACGAGGAGGGGCTGGTGCTGACGCCATGTGGCGTCGAGGAGGTGGAGGCCTTCCGTTTCGGTGAGGCCGTTGAGGCGGTGCCGGTCGGCGTCGGTGAGGTCGGCGGTCATGCCGTTCGCCTGTTCCCAGGCGCCCCAGGCGAGTGAGGTGGCGGGCAGTCCGTGGGTGTGGCGGTGGTGGGCGAGGGCGTCGAGGAAGGTGTTGGCGGCGGCGTAGTTGGCTTGGCCGGGGTTGCCGAGGACACCGGCGGCGGAGGAGAAGAGGACGAAGGCGGAGAGGTTCAGTTCGCGTGTGAGGTCGTGGAGGTTGAGGGCGGCGTCCGCCTTGGGGCGGAGCACGGTGTCGAGGCGTTCGGGGGTGAGGGAGTTGATGACTCCGTCGTCGAGGACGCCGGCCGTGTGGATGACGGCGGTCAGTGGACGCTCGTGGTCGATGGACTTGAGCAGCGTTTCGAGGGAGTTGCGGTCGGCGGCGTCGCAGGCGGCGATCTCCACGGTGTCGGCGCCGAGTTGAGTCAGTTCGGCGGCGAGCTGCGGGGCGCCTTCGGCGTCGAGTCCTCGGCGGCTGGTGAGCAGCAGGTGGCGTACGCCGTGTTCGGTGACGAGGTGGCGGGCGACGAGCGAGCCGAGGGCACCGGTGCCGCCGGTGATGAGGACGGTCCCGGCCGGGTCCAGGCGGAAGTCCGCCGGATCGCCCTCGGCGACAGGCACGCGGGCCAGCCGCGGCACGAGCACGGAGTCACCGCGCAGCGCTGCCTCCGGCTCACCGGTCGATGCCACCGAGGCGAGCCTGTCCCAGGCGCCGTGCGACGCGTCATCGGTGTCGATGAGGACGAACCGGTCGGGGTTTTCGGCCTGCGCGGAGCGTACGAGGCCCCAGACGGGAGCGTTGGCCAGGTCGGTGACAGCGTCGCCGGGACCGGCGGCGACGGCACCGCGCGTGACGAATACCAGGCGGGAGTCCGCGAGGCGGTCCTCGGCCAGCCAGTCCTGCACGAGGGCCAGCGTCCGGTGAGCGGCGAGGTGTGCGGCATCAGCCGTGTCCATGCCCTCATCGGTTGCGGCCGACTCCACGAGGACGACGTCCGGCACGGGCGTACCGGATGCGACGGCCTCGGCGAGGGCGTCGAGGCCGGCATACGTCGCGGACTCCGGGGCGCCGGACGGCAGCCCGGCATCGGTGCCGATCACGGCCAGGGTCCTGCGCACGGGAACCGGGACGGAGATGCCCGTCCAGTCCACCTCGAACAGTGACTCGTGGAAGGCGTGCCGGTCGGTGGCGAGCTGCGCGGAGTCCACCGGCCGCAGCATCAGCGACTCCACGGCCGCGACAGACGTACCGCTTCCGTCGACCGCGCTGATCGACACGGCGTTGGTGCCGGCTGCCGAGAGCTTGACGCGGAGCGCGGAGGCACCGGTGGCGTGGAGGGACACACTGCTCCAGGCGAACGGCAGAAGTGCCTCGTCCGACGCTTCGGTGAAGTCACCCAGGGAGACGGCGTGCAGCACGGCGTCGAGGAGCGCGGGGTGCAGTCCGTAGCCGTCGGTCTCGGTGCCCTCGGGGAGCGTGACCTCGGCGTAGATGTCGGTGCCGACCCGCCAGGCGGCGCGCAGGCCCTGGAAGACCGGGCCGTAGGTGAGGCCGACACTCGCCAGACCCTCGTACAGCCCGTCGAGTTCGAGGACATCGGCACCCTCGGGCGGCCAGACGGACAGGTCGGCGCCACCGTAGGAACCTCCCTCGGACAGGAGCCCGGTGGCGTGGGACGTCCACGGCGTCTCCGCCTCGGCGTCGTCCAGCCGTGAGTGGACGGTGACGCGGCGGTGACCCTCGTCGTCGGCGGCGGCCACGGTCACGCGGAGGGCGATACCGCCCTGTCGCGGGAGTACGAGCGGGGTCTGGAGCGTCAGCTCCTCCAGGGACCCGCAGCCGACCTGGTCACCGGCGTGGATGGCCAGCTCGACCAGCGCGGTGCCGGGGACGAGGACAGTGTCCATGACGGTGTGGTCGGCGAGCCAGGGGTGTGACTGGAGGGAGAGCCGGCCGGTGAGCAGGACGCTGTCGGAGTCGGGGAGAGCGATGGTGGCGCCGAGCAGCGGGTGCCCGGTGGTGCCGAGCCCGAGACTGGTGGCGTCGCCGGACGAGGCCGTCGCGTGGAGCCAGTAGTGCTGGTGCTGGAAGGCGTAGGTGGGGAGGTCGACGCGGCGCGCGCCCCGGCCTGCGAAGAGGCCGTCCCAGTTCAGCTCCTGCCCGTGGACGTGGGCTTGGGTGATGGCCTGGGTGAGGGTTTCGGCCTCCGGTCGGTTCTTGCGGAGTACGGGCGTGAAGAGTGCTTCTTCACTGTCGGACGCGATTTCCTGGGCCAGGGCGGAGAGGGTGCCGTCGGGGCCCAGCTCGATGAAGGACGTGACGCCTTGTTCGGCGAGGTGGGTGATGCCGTCGGCGAAGCGGACGGCTTGGCGGACGTGGCGGACCCAGTACTCGGGTGAGCTGATGCCGTCGGGGGTGGCGAGTTGGCCGGTGAGGTTGGAGACGACCGGGATGCTCGGGGTGCCGTAGGTCAGGCCCGCTGCGATGGTGCGGAACTCGTCGAGCATGGGTTCCATGCGGGGGGAGTGGAAGGCGTGGCTGACGCGGAGCTGGTGGACCTTGCGGCCCTGCTCCCGCCAGTGCTCCAGCACCTCGATCACGGCAGCCTCGTCGCCGGAGACCACGACGGACGTGGGCCCGTTGATGGCGGCGATGGCGATCTCGTGCTCGCGGCCTTCGAGCGTCTCCAGAACCTCAGCTTCGGTGGCCTGGATCGCGGCCATGGCCCCGCCAGCCGGGAGGGCCTGCATGAGGCGTCCACGCGCGGCGACGAGCTTGACGGCATCTTCCAGAGTGAAGACCCCGGCCACATGGGCGGCGGCCAGTTCACCCACGGAGTGCCCGACGAGGAAGTCAGGGGTCAGCCCCCAGGCCTCCACCAGGCGGAACAGCGCGACCTCAATGGCGAACAGTGCGGCCTGGGTGTACACGGTCTGGTCGATCAGACCGGCGTCCCCGCCGCTCGTGCCGAAGACGATGTCCTTCAGCGGACGCTCCAGCTGCCCATCAAAGTGCGCACACACCTCGTCGAAGGCCGCGGCGAACACGGGATACGTGTCATAAAGTTCGCGGCCCATTCCGGCCCGCTGGCTGCCCTGCCCCGTGAACAGGAACGCGACCCGTCCGCTGTTCGTGCTGCCCGAGGTCACCGCACCCGACACATCCCCGGCCGCCAACGCGGCAGTACCCGCAAGGAGTTCACCCAGGTCAGAGCCGGTGATGACGGCCCGGTGCTCGAACCGGGCCCGGGTGACAGCGAGGGAGTAGCCCACGTCCGCCGGACGCAGCTCGGAGTTCTCCCGTACGAACGAGTGCAGCCGCTCGGCTTGGGCCCGCAGCGCGTCCTCAGTCTTACCGGAGAGCACCCACGGCACGACCCCACCAGCAACAGGAGCCTCGGGGACTGCCTCGGCGTCGACGGTCGGCGCCTGCTCCAGAATCACGTGGGCGTTGGTGCCGCTGATGCCGAAGGAGGAGACGGCGGCTCGGCGGGGGCGGCCGGTCTCGGGCCATTGCTGGGCCTGAGTGAGGAGGGCAACGTCACCCGTCGACCAGTCGACGTGCGGGGAGGGCTCGTCGATGTGCAGGGTCTTGGGCATGACGCCGTTGCGCAGCGCCATGACCATCTTGATGATGCCGGCGGCACCGGCGGCGGCCTGGGTGTGGCCGAGGTTGGACTTGATCGAGCCGAGCCAGAGCGGTTCGGCTCCCTCGCGGTCCTGGCCGTAGGTGGCGAGCAGGGCCTGGGCCTCGATCGGGTCGCCGAGCCGCGTGCCCGTGCCGTGTGCCTCGACCACGTCCACGTCAGCGGGTGTCAGGCCCGCTGACGCCAGGGCCTGGCGGATGACGCGCTGCTGGGAGGGCCCGTTGGGGGCGGTGAGGCCGTTGGAGGCGCCGTCCTGGTTGACGGCGGAGCCGCGGACGACGGCGAGGATCTGGTGGCCGTTGCGCTTGGCGTCGGAGAGGCGTTCGACGAGGAGCATGCCCACGCCCTCGGACCAGCCGGTGCCGTCGGCGGCGCCCGCGAACGGCTTGCAACGGCCGTTCAATGCGAGGCCGCGCTGAAGGGCGAAGCTGGAGAAGGTGTCCGGCGTCGGCATGACCGTCACACCACCCACAAGAGCCATGGAGCAGTCACCACGCTGGAGCGACTGCGTCGCCATTTGCAGGGCGACGAGCGAGGACGAGCACGCGGTGTCCACGGTCACGGCCGGACCCTCGAACCCAAACGTGTACGAGACACGGCCGGACGCGATGCTGCTCGCACTGCCGTTGCCGAGGAAGCCCGCCACCTCGTCCGGCACCTCGGTGAGCCGGGAGGCGTAGTTGTGGTACATCACACCGGCGAAGACACCGGTCGAGCTGCCGCGTACGGAGGCCGGGTCGATGCCCGCGCGCTCCAGCGCCTCCCAGGAGACCTCAAGGAGCAGTCGCTGCTGCGGGTCCATCGCCAGCGCCTCACGCGGCGAGATCCCGAAGAAGGTCGGGTCGAAGTCGGCGGCCCGGTGCAGGAAGCCGCCCTCCAGCGCGTACTCCGACGAGGACCGCTCCGTGTCGCCGTCGAAGAGCCCGTCCAGGTCCCAGCCGCGGTCGGTGGGGAAGGGGGTGATGCCGTCACCGCCGTCGAGCAGGAACCGCCACATCCCCTCGGGCGTGGTGATTCCGCCCGGGTAGCGGCAGGCCATGCCGACGATCGCGATCGGGTCGTCGTCGGCGTTGTCGCGGACCACCACGGCGGTCGCCTCGGGCTGGGTGCCCATGACTTCACCGATGAGGTACTCGGCGACGGCCGTCGCGTTCGGGTAGTCGAAGACGAGGGTGGCGGGAAGCCGGAGGCCCGTCGCGGTGCCGAGCTGGTTGCGCAGTTCGACCGCGGTGAGCGAGTCGAAGCCCAACTCCTTGAATGCGCGGGACGGTTCGACGGTGGCGGTGTCCTCGTAACCCAGGACGTGGGCGACGTTCGTACGGACCAGGTCGAGGAGCAACGTGTGGCGCTCTTCGGGGGAGAGTCCGGCGAGGCGCTGCGCCAGGACGCCGGTTTCGACGGTCGCCGCGTGGGCGGTGCGGCGGGTGGAGATGCGGACGAGTCCGCGCATGAGGGGCGGTACGCCCGTCGAGGTGGCCTGGGCGCGCACGGCGGCCAGGTCCATGTGCATGGGTACGAGCAGGGCCTGCTCGGTGGTCCACACGGTGTCGAGGAGACGCAGGCCTTCGGCGTGAGTGAGGCCGGTCATGCCGCCGCGGTTGATGCGGTTGGCGTTGGTGTCGCCGAGGTCCGCGGTCATGCCGCCGGTCTGTTCCCAGGCGCCCCACGCGAGTGAGGTGGCGGGCAGACCGAGCGTGTGGCGGTGGTGGGCGAGAGCGTCGAGGAACGTGTTGGCGGCGGCGTAGTTGCCCTGCCCCGGGCTGCCCATGACGCCGGCGACCGAGGAGAAGAGAACGAAGGCGGAGAGGTCCAGGTCCTTGGTGAGGTCGTGGAGGTTGAGGGCGGCGTCCGCCTTGGGACGCAGGACCGCGTCGAGGCGTTCGGGGGTGAGGGAGTTGATGACTCCGTCGTCGAGGACGCCGGCGGTGTGGATGACGGCGGTGAGGGGGCGCGCGTCGTCGACCGAGTTGAGCAGCGTCTCCAGTGAGCCGCGGTCGGCGGCGTCGCAGGTGGCGATCTCCACGGTGTCGGCGCCGAGTTCGGTCAGTTCGGCGGCGAGCTGCGGGGCGCCTTCGGCGTCGAGTCCTCGGCGGCTGGTGAGCAGCAGGTGGCGTACGCCGTGCTCGGTGACGAGGTGGCGGGCGACGAGGGAGCCCAGAGCGCCGGTGCCGCCGGTGATGAGGACGGTCCCGGACGGGTCCAGGGGTGAAGCGGTGGTCTCGGCGAGGGCCGGGCGGGCCAGGCGAGGCACGCGCAGGGCGCCGTCGCGGAGTGCGGCTTCGGGCTCGTCGGAGGCCAGGAGCGGCCAGAGAGTGGTGAGTTCGGGCGACTCGGTGTCGGTGTCGAGGAGGAGGAAGCGGTCGGGGTTCTCGGACTGGGCTGCGCGTACCAGGCCCCACACGGGTGCGTTGGCCAGGTCGGTGACAGCGTCGTTGGGACCGGCGGCGATGGCACCGCGCGTGACGAAGACGAGACGGGAGTCGGCGAAGCGGTCCTCGGCCAGCCACTCCTGGACCAGGGCCAGGGTGTGGTGGGTGGCCTGGTGGGCTGCGGTGGCCGCGTCGGTGTCGTCGTAGGCGGTCAGCGGGGCGAAGACGACGTGGGGGATGGTGTCGGCGGCGGCCAGTTCAGCCAGGCCCGGGAACGCCGGTCCATCGGTGAAGAGACCCGGTTCGTCGCCCAGCACGGCCCACGTCTGAGCTTCGGCGGGTGCCGACGACAGATCGCGCCACTCGATGCTGAACAGCGAGTCGTTGAAGTTCCCGGTGCCTGCGGTGAGTTGTTCGGTGGTGATGGCGCGGAGTACGAGGGAGTCCGCGGTGGCGACGGGGGTGCCGGTTTCGTCGGTTGCGGTGATGGATACGGCGTCGGTGCCGGCGGGTGTGAGTTTGACGCGGAGTACGGAGGCTCCGGTGGCGTGGAGGGTTACGCCGGTCCAGGCGAAGGGCAGGTGTGCGTGGTCGGTTGTTTCGGTGAAGTCGCCGAGGGCTACGGCGTGCAGGGCGGCGTCCAGGAGTGCGGGGTGCAGTCCGAAGCCGTCGGTGGTGGTGTCCTCGGGGAGGGCGACCTCGGCGTAGACGTCGTCACCGAGCCGCCAGGCGGCACGCAGGCCCTGGAACACCGGCCCGTACGAGAGACCCGCATCGGCGAGGTTCTCGTAGAGACCCTCCACGCCGAGGGGCTCGGCGCCCTTCGGCGGCCACACGGACAGGTCGAAGGACGCCTCCGGCGTGCTCTCCGCGAGGAGGCCGACCGCGTGACGCGTCCACGGCACCGCGGCATCCGCCTCGTCGAGCCGCGAGAAGATCGCGACCTGCCGCCGCCCACTTCCGTCGGCCGCGTCCACGGCCACACGTACGGCGATGCCGCCACGCTCCGGAAGGACCAGCGGGGCTTGGAGCGTCAGCTCCTCCAGGGACCCGCATCCGACCTGGTCGCCGGCGTGGATGGCCAGCTCGACCAGTCCGGTCCCGGGGACGAGGACGGTGTCCATGACGGTGTGGTCGGCGAGCCAGGCGTGCGACTGGAGCGAGAGGCGGCCCGTCAGGACAATGCTGTCCGTCTCGGGCAGCGACATCGCCGCGCCGAGGAGCCGGTGCCCGGTCTTACCGAGGCCAAGGCTCGTGGCATCACCGGCTGCGGCCGTCGCCTCCAGCCAGTAGTGCTGGTGCTGGAAGGCGTAGGTGGGCAGGTCGACGCGGCGCGCGCCCCGGCCCGCGAAGACGCCGTCCCAGTTGAGTTCGGCGCCGTGGATGTGGGCGGTGCCGATGGCTTGGGTGAGGGTTTCGGTTTCGGGGCGGTTCTTGCGGAGTACGGGGGTGAAGAGTGCCTCTTCTGTGTTGGTGAGGGTTTGCTGGGCCAGGGCGGAGAGGGTGCCGTCGGGGCCCAGCTCGATGAAGGACGTGACGCCCTGCTCGGCCAGGTAGGCGATCCCGTCGGCAAAGCGGACGGCTTGGCGGACGTGGCGGACCCAGTACTCGGGTGAGCCGATGTCCTCGGGGGTGGCGAGCTGGCCGGTGAGGTTGGAGACGACCGGGATGCTCGGGGTGCCGTAGGTCAGGCCTGCCGCGATGGTGCGGAACTCGTCCAGCATGGGTTCCATGCGGGGGGAGTGGAAGGCGTGGCTGACGCGGAGCTGGTGGACCTTGCGGCCCTGTTCACGCCAGTGCTCCAGCACCTCGACTACCGCGGTCTCGTCACCGGAGACCACGACGGATGTGGGTCCGTTGATGGCGGCGATGGCGATCTCGTGCTCGCGGCCTTCGAGCGTCTCCAGAACCTCAGCTTCGGTGGCCTGGATCGCGGCCATGGCCCCACCGGCGGGGAGGGCCTGCATGAGGCGTCCACGAGCGGCGACGAGCTTGGTCGCGTCGTCGAGGGTGAAGAGCCCGGAGACGTGCGCGGCGGCCAGTTCGCCCACGGAGTGCCCGACGAGGAAGTCAGGGGTCAGCCCCCACGCCTCGACCAGGCGGAACAGCGCGACCTCGATGGCGAAGAGCGCGGCCTGCGTGTACACGGTCTGGTCGATCAGACCGGCTTCCGTCCCGTCCCTGCCGAAGACCACATCCTTCAGCGGACGCTCCAGCAGCCCGTCAAAGTGCGCACACACCTCATCAAAGGCAGCAGCGAACACGGGATACGTCTCGTACAGTTCGCGGCCCATTCCGGCCCGCTGGCTGCCCTGCCCCGTGAACAGGAACGCCAGCTTGCCGCGCCGCACGCTCCCCGAGGTCACCGCGCCCGACGCATCCCCGGACGCCAACGCCTTTACACCCGCGAGGAGTTCGTCCATATCGGAGCCGGTGACGACGGCCCGGTGCTCGAAGCGGGCCCGCGTCACGGCGAGGGAGTAGCCCACGTCCGCCGGACGCAGCTCGGAGTTCTCCCGTACGAAGGAGTGCAGCCGCTCGGCCTGCGCCCGCAGCGCCCCCTCCGTCTTGCCCGACAGGACCCACGGAACGACCCCACCGACGACCGGAGCCTCGGAGCCCGCCTCCTCGACGGTGGTGTCGACGGCAGCCGGCGCCTGCTCCAGGATGATGTGCGCGTTGGTGCCGCTGATGCCGAAGGACGACACCGCTGCTCGGCGCGGCCGGTCGGAGCCGGACCACTCCCGTGCCTCGGTCAGCAGGGAGACGTCGCCCGTCGACCAGTCGACGTGCGGGGAGGGCTCGTCGATGTGCAGGGTCTTGGGCATGACGCCGTGGCGCAGCGCCATGACCATCTTGATGATGCCGGCGGCACCGGCGGCGGCCTGGGTGTGGCCGAGGTTGGACTTGATCGAGCCGAGCCACAGCGGCTCGGAGCCCTCGCGGTCCTGGCCGTACGTGGCCAGCAGCGCCTGCGCCTCGATCGGGTCACCGAGCCGCGTGCCCGTGCCGTGTGCCTCGACCACGTCCACGTCACCGGGTGTCAGGCCCGCCGACGCCAGGGCCTGGCGGATGACGCGCTGCTGGGAGGGCCCGTTGGGGGCGGTGAGGCCGTTGGACGCGCCGTCCTGGTTGACGGCGGAGCCGCGGACGACGGCGAGGACCTGGTGGCCGTTGCGCTTGGCGTCCGAGAGCCGTTCGACGAGCAGCATGCCCACGCCCTCGGACCACGCGGTGCCGTCCGCGGCACCGGCGAAGGCCTTGCAGCGGCCGTCACCGGCCAGGCCGCCCTGGAGGGCGAAGTCGATGAACGTATCCGGGTTCGGCATGACGGTGACACCGCCGGCCAGCGCCAGCGAGCACTCCCCGCGACGCAGCGCCTGAACCGCCAGGTGCAGCGTGACCAACGAGGACGAGCATGCGGTGTCCACGGTCACGGCCGGACCCTCAAGACCGAACGTGTACGAGACACGGCCGGACACGACACTGCTGGAGTTGCCGGTGCCGAGGAAACCGCCGACCCCGTCGGGGATGTCCGTCACGCGAGCGGCGTAGTTGTGGTACATCACACCGGCGAACACACCGGTCGAGCTGCCGCGTACGGAGGCCGGGTCGATCCCGGCCCGCTCGAACGCCTCCCAGGACGCTTCGAGGAGCAGTCGCTGCTGCGGGTCCATCGCCAGCGCCTCACGCGGCGAGATCCCGAAGAAGCCGGGGTCGAACTCGGGTGCGTCGTGCAGGAATCCGCCGGCCAGCGCGTACTTCGTGCCCGGGCGCTCCGGGTCCTCGATGAACTGGTCCTCGACGTCCCAGCCGCGGTCGGTGGGGAACCGCGAGGTTCCGTCGCCGCCCCGCATCAGGAACTGCCACATCCCCTCGGGCGTGGTGATTCCGCCCGGGTAGCGGCAGGCCATGCCGACGATCGCGATCGGCTCGTCGTCGGTGAGCACCACGGGAGCGGACGCCGCCGCCTCCACGGTGTCCGTACCGCCGAACTCGGTGAGCAGGAAGTCGACCAGGGACAGCGGGTTCGGGTAGTCGAAAACGAGGGTGGCGGGGAGGCGGAGGCCGGTCGCGGTGTTGAGCTGGTTGCGCAGCTCGACCGCGGTGAGCGAGTCGAAGCCCAACTCCTTGAAGGCGCGGGCCGGTTCGACGGAGGCAGGGTTGTCGTAACCCAGGACGTGGGCGACGTGGGTGCGCACCAGGTCGAGGAGGTGTGCCTGGCGCTCCTCGCGCGTGAGGGGGGTGAGGCGCTGCGCGAGGGCGCCGGTCTCGACGGCCGCGGTGTGAGCGGTCCGGCGTGCGGGGGAGCGGACGAGTCCGCGCATGAGGGGCGGTACGCCCGCCGAAGCGGCCTGGGCGCGCACGGCGGCCAGGTCCATGTGCGTCGGCACGAGCAGGGCGGCGCCGGTCGTCCATGCGGCGTCCAGGAGCCGCAGGCCCTCGGCGTGGGTGAGGCCGCTCATGCCGCCGCGGCTCATGCGGTTGGCGTCGGTGTCCCCGAGGTCCGCGGTCATGCCGCCCGCCTGCTCCCAGACGCCCCACGCGAGTGAGGTCGCGGGCAGGCCGAGCGAGTGGCGGTGGTGGGCGAGAGCGTCGAGGAACGTGTTGGCGGCGGCGTAGTTGCCCTGGCCCGCGTTGCCCATGACGCCCGCGGCCGAGGAGAACAGGACGAAGGCGGAGAGCCCCAGGTCCCACGTGAGTTCGTGGAGGTTGAGGGCGGCGTCGGCCTTCGGGCGCAGGACGGTGTCGAGGCGTTCGGGGGTGAGGGAGCCGATGACTCCGTCGTCCAGAACGCCGGCCGTGTGGACCACGGCGGTCAGCGGACGTCCGGCGTCGATCGAGTGGAGCAGGGCCTCCAGCGCGTCGCGGTCGGCGGCGTCGCAGGCGGCTATCTCGACGGTGTCCGCGCCGAGTTCGGCCAGCTCGGCGGCGAGCTGCGGGGCGCCTTCGGCGTCGAGTCCTCGGCGGCTGGTGAGCAGCAGGTTGCGTACGCCGTGCTCGGCCACGAGGTGGCGGGCCACGAGCGAGCCGAGGGCGCCGGTGCCGCCGGTGATAAGGACCGTTCCGGACGGGTCCGGCACGACGGCCGCCGTCTCGGCATCGGCGGCGGGCACGCGCGCCAGCCGGGGCGCCCGTACGACGCCGTCACGCAGCGCTGCTTCCGGCTCGTCGGAGGCGAGGAAGGGCCACAGCAGGGCGAGTTCGAGCGACGCGCCCTCGGTGCCGGTGCCGGTGCCGGTGCCGGTGCCGGTGCCTGTGCCGCTGTCGGTGTCGCTGTCGGTGTCGATGAGTACGAACCGGTCGGGGTTCTCGGCCTGCGCGGACCGTACGAGGCCCCAGACAGGCGCGTTGACCAGGTCACGGACGGTGTCGTCCGGTCCGGCGGCGACGGCGCCGCGCGTGACGAACACCAGGCGTGAGTCGGCGAACCGGTCTTCCGCGAGCCAGCCCTGGATGAGGGCCAGCGCGTGATGCGTGGCCCGATGGGCGGCAGCGGCCGTGTCCGTACCCTCGCGGTCGGTCAGCGGGACGAACACGACCTCGGGGATCGTCTCGGCGCCGGCCAGCTCGGCCAGGCCCGGGAAGGCCCGGCCCTCGGCGAAGGAGCCCGGCTCACCGAGCACCGCCCAGGTCGCAGGCGCGGCCGACGGCACGGACAACTCGGGCCACTCCACGCGGAACAGCGAGTCGGTGAAGCCACCTCGGCCCGCCGAGAGCTGCTCGGCCGTGACCTGGCGGAAGACGAGGGAGTCGGTCGAGGCGACCGGCGCACCGGCCTCGTCCGCCATGGCGAGGGCCAACCCGTCGGTTCCGGTCGGCGTCAGCCGTACGCGCAGGGTCGACGCGGCCGTGGCGTACAGGGACACACCACTCCACGCGAACGGCAGACCGGTCCCCGTGTCCTCCTGCGGCGACGCGCTCAGCGAAGTGGCGTGCAGGGCGGCGTCGAACAGCGCGGGGTGGAGCCCGAAGCCGCCGGTCGGGGTGGACTCGGGGAGGGCGACCTCGGCGTAGACGGCCTCGTCCAGCCGCCAGGCGGCGCGCAGGCCCTGGAACACCGGCCCGTAGGACAGTCCCGTACCGGAAAGGCTCTCGTAGAGGTCCGCGACCTCAAGGGACTCGGCGCCCTTCGGCGGCCACACGGACAGGTCGAAGGAGGCCTCCGGCGCGCTCTCCGCCAGGAAACCGGCGGCGTGACGGGTCCACGGCTCTGCTTCCGAGCCCTCGGGACGGGAGAAGACGGCCACCGGACGCCGCCCGAGCGTGTCCACGACCTCCACGGTCACGCGCAGGACGACGGCACCGCGCTCGGGGAGGACCAGCGGGGCCTGGAGCATCAGCTCGTCGACGTGGCCGAAGCCCACCTGGTCACCGGCGTGGATCGCCAGCTCGACCAGACCGGTCCCGGGCAGCAGGGCCGACCCCATCACGCGGTGGTCTCCGATCCACGGGTGGCTCTGCAACGAGATGCGCCCGGTGAGGACGAGCGTGTCCGAGTCGGGCATCACCACAGCGGCACCGAGCAGCGGGTGCTCGGTCGCGGACTGCCCGAGCAGGGAGACGTCGCCCGCGGGGACGCCCATCTCCAGCCAGTAGTGGTCGTGCTGGAAGGCGTAGGTGGGCAGGTCGACGCGGCGGGCGCCCCGGCCTGCGAAGACGCCGTCCCAGTTGAGTTCGGCGCCGTGGATGTGGGCGGTGGCGATGGCCTGCGTGAGGGTTTCCGCTTCGGGGCGGTTCTTGCGGAGTACGGGCGTGAAGAGTGCTTCTTCGCTGTCGGACGCGATTTCCTGGGCCAGGGCGGAGAGGGTGCCGTCGGGGCCCAGCTCGATGTAGGTGGTGACGCCTTGCTCGGCGAGGTGGGTGATGCCGTCGGCGAAGCGGACGGCTTGGCGGACGTGGCGGACCCAGTACTCGGGTGAGCCGATGTCCTCGGGGGTGGCGAGCTGGCCGGTGAGGTTGGAGACGACCGGGATGCTCGGGGTGCCGTAGGTCAGGCCTGCCGCGATGGTGCGGAACTCGTCCAGCATGGGTTCCATGCGGGGGGAGTGGAAGGCGTGGCTGACGCGGAGCTGGTGGACCTTGCGGCCCTGTTCACGCCAGTGCTCCAGCACCTCGATCACCGCAGCCTCGTCACCGGAGACCACGACGGATGTGGGTCCGTTGATGGCGGCGATGGCGATCTCGCGCTCGCGGCCTTCGAGCGTCTCCAGAACCTCAGCTTCGGTGGCCTGGATCGCGGCCATGGCCCCACCGGCCGGGAGGGCCTGCATGAGGCGTCCACGAGCGGCGACGAGCTTGGTCGCGTCGTCGAGGGTGAAGACCCCGGAGACGTGCGCGGCGGCCAGTTCGCCCACGGAGTGCCCGACGAGGAAGTCAGGGGTCAGCCCCCACGCCTCGACCAGGCGGAACAGCGCGACCTCGATGGCGAAGAGCGCGGCCTGCGTGTACACGGTCTGGTCGATCAGACCGGCTTCCGTCTCGTCCGTACCGAAGACGACATCCTTCAGCGGACGCTCAAGGTGCCCGTCAAAGTGCGCACACACCTCATCAAAGGCAGCAGCGAACACGGGATACGTCTCGTACAGTTCGCGGCCCATTCCGGCCCGCTGGCTGCCCTGCCCCGTGAACAGGAACGCCAGCTTGCCGCGCCGCACGCTCCCCGAGGTCACCGCACCCGACACATCCCCGGCGGCCAACGCCTGCACGCCCGCGAGGAGTTCATCGACATCCGAGCCGGTGACGACGGCCCGGTGCTCGAAGCGGGCCCGCGTCACGGCGAGGGAGTAGCCCACGTCCGCCGGACGCAGCTCGGAGTTCTCCCGCAGGTAGGAGTGCAGCCGCTCGGCTTGGGCCCGCAGCGCGTCCTCCGTCTTACCGGAGAGCACCCACGGCACGGCCCCACCAGCAACAGGAGCCTCGACGGTCTCGGAGGCCTCCGCCTCCCCCGCCGTGGCCGGCGCCTGCTCGATGATGGTGTGGACGTTCGTACCGCTGACGCCGAACGACGAGATGCCGGCCCGGCGCGGGTGCCCGGTCTCCGGCCACTCCCGTACCTCGGTCAGCAAGGAGACAGCTCCCGCCGACCAGTCGACCTGCGGGGTCGGCTCGTCGACGTGCAGGGTCTTCGGCAGCAGGCCTTCCCGCATCGCCATGACCATCTTGATGACACCCGCGACACCCGCGGCCGTCTGGGTGTGGCCGATGTTGGATTTGATCGAGCCGAGCCACAGCGGCTGGTCCGCGTCGCGGCCCTGGCCGTAGGTGGCCAGCAGCGCGCCCGCCTCGATCGGGTCGCCGAGCCGCGTACCCGTGCCGTGCGCCTCGACCACGTCCACGTCGCCCGGCTCCAGGCCCGCGCCTGCCAGCGCCTGGCGGATGACGCGCTGCTGGGAAGGGCCGTTGGGGGCGGTGAGGCCGTTGGAGGCGCCGTCCTGGTTGACGGCGGAGCCTCGGACCACGGCGAGGACCTGGTGGCCGTTGCGCTCCGCGTCGGAGAGCCGCTCCAGCAGAAGGAGCCCCGCGCCCTCGGACCATCCGGTGCCGTCCGCGGCGCCCGCGAAGGCCTTGCAGCGGCCGTCACCGGAGAGGCCGCGCTGCCGGCTGAACTCGATGAAGGCGCCCGGGGTCGCCATGACGGTGATACCGCCCGCCAGTGCCAGATCGCACTCGCCCTGGCGCAGCGACTGCGCGGCCAGGTGCAGCGCGACGAGCGAGGACGAGCAGGCCGTGTCGACGGTCACCGCGGGGCCCTCCAGCCCCAGCGTGTAGGACACGCGGCCGGAGATGACGGAGGACTGGGTGCCGGTGAGGAAGTAGCCCTCGGTGCCCTCGGGGGCGTCGTGCGCGTCGATGCCGTACCCCTGGGAACCGGCGCCGATGAAGACGCCGCCCTGGCTGCCGCGCAGCGACAGGGGGTCGATGCCCGCACGCTCCAGGGCCTCCCAGGAGGCTTCGAGGAGCAGTCGCTGCTGCGGGTCCATCGCCAGCGCCTCGCGCGGCGAGATCCCGAAGAACCCGGCGTCGAAGCCGCCGGCACCGTCGATGAAGCCGCCCTCGTACGCGTACGTGGTCCCGCTGCGCTCCGGGTCCGGGTCGTACAGGTCGTCGATGGGCCAGCCGCGGTCGGTGGGGAACGGGGAGATGGCGTCGCGGCCTTCGAGGACGAGCTGCCAGAGTTCCTCGGGCGTGCTGACACCGCCTGGGTAGCGGCAGCTCATCGCGACGATGGCGATGGGCTCGTCGTCCGCCGCCGGGCCGGTGAGGGCGGCCTGACGCGCCGGGTCGGTCGCGCCGGTGTCGTCGGTGCCGAGCAGCTCGGTGAGGACGAACCCGGCGATGGCGTCGGCGTTCGGGTAGTCGAAGACGAGCGTCGTGGGCAGCGTGAGCCCGGTCGCGCCGTTCAGGCGGTTGCGGATGTCGACCGCCGTGAGCGAGTCGAAGCCCAGCTCGCGGAAGGCCGAACCGGGTTCGATCGCCGTCGCGTCGGCGTGGCCGAGTGCGGCGGCGGCCTGCGTGCGGACGAGGTCGAGGACCAGTTCCCGCTGCTCGCCCGCCGACAGGCCGCTCAGTCGCCGCGCGAGCGCGTTGCCGCCCGCGGGCTCCGCGGGACCCGCCGTCTCCGCTTCCAGGACGCTCCGTACCTCGGGAAGGTCCTCGATGAAGGGACGTCGGCGGATGGCGGAATAGGCGGGGGCGAACCGGTCCCAGGCGAGGTCGGACACGCACACCGTGGTCTCGTCGTGCGCCACGGCCTGGACCAGGGCGGACACGGCGAGTTCGGGGTTCATGCGCTTGAGGCCGACGCGCAGCATGGCCTCTTCGTCGCCGTCGGTGCCCATGCCGCCGCCGCCCCACAGGCCCCAGGCGATGGACGTGGCGGTACGGCCGTTGGCGCGGCGCCGCTCGGCGAACGCGTCGAGGAAGGAGTTGCCCGCGGCGTAGGCGCCCTGATCGGCGCCGCCCCACACCGCGGCGGCGGAGGAGAAGAGGACGAAGGCGTCCAGAGGCGTGTCGCCGAGCAGGTCGTCGAGGTGGGTGGCGCCCGCCGTCTTGGCCGCGACGACGGCGGCCACCTCGTCGAGGGCGCTGTCCATGAGCGACCCGGTGTCGCCGACACCGGCAGCGTGCACGACCGCCGTCAGCGGCCGGGCCTCGTCGGCCTCCAGGTCCGTCAGGACGGCGGCCAGCGAGTCGCGATCGCCCGCGTCACACGCGGCGATGGTGACCTGGGCGGTCCCGAGCCCGGTGAGTTCGGCACGCAACTCCTCGGCGCCGGGCGCCTGATCGCCGCGCCGGCTGGTGAGGACCAGGTGCTCGGCACCGTTGGCCGCCGCCCAGCGGGCGACATGGCCGCCGAGCGCGCCCGTACCGCCGGTGATGAGGATCGTGCCGCGCGGCGTCCACGAACCGCCGGCCGAGTCGGCGAGCGGCGCCCGGACGAGACGACGGCCGAAGATCCCCGTCGAACGTATCGCCAGCTCGTCCTCCGCGCCGAGACCGGACAGGACGTCGGTGAAGCGGGCGAGCGCGGGCGCGTCGACCGTCTCGGGCAGGTCGAGCAGACCGCCCCAGCGGTCGGGGTGTTCGAGCCCGGCCACCCGGCCCAGGCCCCAGACCTGGGCCTGCGCCGGGTCGGCGGCCCGGTCCGAGCGGCCGACGGACACGGCGCCGCGGCCGGCGAGCCACAGCGGCGCCTCGACCCCGGAGTCGCCGAGGGCCTGGACGAGTTCGAGCGTCCCGGCGAGCCCCGACGCCACGTGGGGGTGGCCGGGGTGCGGTGCCGTGTCGAGGGCGAGCAGCGAGAGCACACCGTCGACGGCGCGGTCGCCCACGGCCTCACGGATCAGCCCGGCGAGCGAGGCGCGGTCCGAGCCGGTCGCGCTCCACTCCACCCGTACGGTCGTGACACCCCGGCCGTGCAGGGCCTGCTCGGCGGCGGGCACCCATGCGTAGGTGTCACCGTCGGCCGGAACCACCAGCAGCCAGGTGCCGGAGAGACGTTTGGCCGGGGCGACGGACAGGGGCTTCCAGGTGACGCGGTACCGCCAGGCGTCGACGGTGTTCTTCCGCCGGTTCTGGCGCCGCCACGTCGACAGGACCGGCAGCGCGGCTTCGAGCCACTCGGGCTCGACCTCACCGTCGAAGTCGAGCGCGGCGGCCAGCGCGGCCGTGTCCTCCCGCTCCACGGCCTCCCAGAAACGCGTCTCCTCGGGGGCGGCGGCATGAGCGGCCGCCGCCTCCACGGGCTCAGCGGCTTCGAGCCAGTAGCGCTGGTGCTGGAAGGCGTAAGTGGGCAGGTCGACGCGGCGGGCGTCGTGGCCTGCGAAGACGCCGTCCCAGTCGAGATCCGCGCCGTGGACGTGGGCTCGGGCGATGGCCTGGGTGAAGGTGTCGGCTTCGGGGCGGTTCTTGCGGAGTACGGGGCTGAAGGTCGCGGTGTCGGTGAGGGTTTGCTGGGCCAGGGCGGAGAGGGTGCCGTCGGGGCCCAGCTCGATGAAGGACGTGACGCCCTGCTCGGCCAGGTAGGCGATGCCGTCGGCGAAGCGGACGGCTTGGCGGACGTGGCGGACCCAGTAGTCGGCGGTGCAGAGGTCTTCGGGGGTGGCGAGCTGGCCGGTGAGGTTGGAGACGACCGGGATGCTCGGAGTCCGGTACGCAAGCCCGGAGGCGATGGTGCGGAACTCGTCCAGCATGGGTTCCATGCGCGGTGAGTGGAAGGCGTGGCTGACGCGCAACTGGTGGACCTTGCGGCCCTGCTCCCGCCAGTGCTCCAGCACCTCGATCACGGCAGCCTCGTCACCGGAAACCACGACGGACGTGGGCCCGTTGATGGCGGCGATGGCGATCTCGTGCTCGCGGCCTTCGAGCGTCTCCAGAACCTCAGCTTCGGTGGCCTGGATGGCTGCCATGGCCCCACCGGCGGGGAGGGCCTGCATGAGGCGTCCACGAGCGGCGACGAGCTTGGTCGCGTCGTCGAGGGTGAAGAGCCCGGAGACGTGCGCGGCGGCCAGTTCGCCCACGGAGTGCCCGACGAGGAAGTCAGGAGTCAGCCCCCAGGCCTCCACCAGGCGGAACAGCGCGACCTCGATCGCGAAGAGCGCGGCCTGCGTGTACACGGTCTGGTCGATCAGACCGGCGTCCGTCTCGTCCGTGCCGAAGACCACATCCTTCAGCGGACGCTCCAGCTGCCCATCGAAGCGGGCACACACCTCATCGAAAGCGGCAGCGAACACCGGATAGGTCTCGTAGAGCTCGCGGCCCATTCCGGCCCGCTGGCTGCCCTGCCCCGTGAACAGGAACGCCAGCTTGCCGACCGTTCCGGCGGTCGCCGCGCCCTCCACGACCCCCGCGGCGGACTTGCCGGTGGCCACGGCTTCCAGGCCGGCCAGCAGTTCCGCGCGGTTCGTACCCGTGACGACGGCCCGGTGCTCGAAGCGCGCGCGAGAGACGGCGAGCGAGTAACCCACATCCGCGGGGCCGAGGCCCAGTCGCCCGGCGAGGAACGACGTCAGGCGCTCGGACTGGGCCCGCAGCGCGGCCTCGGTCTTGCCCGAGATCACCCACGGCACGGGGGCGTCCGCCTGCTGCGTGACGGCGGGCGGCTCCTCGGCGGAGGGCTCGGCGGCAGCCTGCTCCAGGATGATGTGCGCGTTCGTGCCGCTGATGCCGAACGAGGAGACCGCGGCCCGTCGGGGCCGCCCCGTCTCCGGCCACTCCCGCGCCTCGGTCAGCAGCGAGACGGCGCCCGCCGACCAGTCGACCTTGGTGGAGGGCTCGTCGATGTGCAGCGTCTTCGGCATGATGCCGTTGCGCAGTGCCATCACCATCTTGATGACGCCGCCGACGCCTGCGGCGGCCTGCGTGTGACCGACGTTGGACTTGAAGGAGCCGATCCACAGCGGCTGCTCGGCCGGGCGTTCCTGACCGTAGGTGTTGATGAGCGCCTGCGCCTCGATGGGGTCACCGAGCGTGGTGCCCGTGCCGTGCGCCTCGACGAGGTCGATCTGGTCCGAGGAGAGCTGGGAGTTGTCGAGGGCCTGGCGGATGACGCGCTGCTGGGACGGGCCGTTGGGGGCGGTCAGGCCGCTGCTCGCGCCGTCCTGGTTGATGGCCGAGCCGCGGACAACCGCGAGTACCTTGTGGCCGTTGCGCTCCGCGTCCGAGAGCCGCTCGACGAGGAGCATGCCCACGCCCTCGGCGAAGCCGGCGCCGTCCGCGAGGTCGGAGAAGGCCTTGCAGCGGCCGTCGGGGGAGAGGCCGCCCTGCCGGGCGAGGTCGATGAACGCCTCGGGGGTCGACATGACCGTGGTGCCGCCGGCCAGGGCCATGGAGCACTCGCCGTTGCGCAGCGCCTGGACGGCCAGGTGCAGCGTCACCAGCGACGAGGAGCAGGCGGTGTCGACGGAGACGGCCGGGCCCTCGAGCCCGAGGGTGTAAGAGATGCGTCCCGATGTGACGCTGTACGCGTTGCCGGTGCTGAGATATCCCTCCACGCCGTCGGGGATTCGGTCGAGCCGAGTGGCGTAGTCCTGGTACATCACGCCCGCGAATACACCGGTCTTGCTTCCGCGCATCGCGTGCGGGTCAATTCCGGCGTGCTCAAAGGCTTCCCAGGCGACTTCGAGGAGCAGTCGCTGCTGCGGGTCCATCGCCAGCGCCTCGCGCGGCGAGATCCCGAAGAACGCCGGGTCGAACTGTGCGGCGTCGTAAAGGAATCCGCTCTCGCGGTTGTAGAAAGTGCCCGGCTTTTCGCGGTCGGGGCTGTACAGCCGCTCGATGTCCCAGCCGCGGTCGGTGGGAAGGTCGGACACGGCGTCCCGGCCCTCGGCGACCATTTGCCACAACTCCTCGGGGGAATTGGCGCCGCCCGGATAACGGCAGCTCATGCCCACGATCGCGATGGGCTCGTGTGCCCGCGAGTCGGCCGCGCTCAACAGCTGCTTCGTCTGCTGCAGATCGGCCATTACCCGCTTGAGGTAGTCGCGAAGCTTCTGCTCATTCTGCATCTAAAGCAACCTCTTGAGGACGGACAGCACTTGGGCACCTGGGCAATACATGAGATCGCGCCGCACGCGAAACCCGGGCGGAAGTCCTTTTACGACGTGACTCCCCGGCTGGGAGACCCATTCGGCGATGCCTCGAACCGGCTGTGTATGAGCACGGGGGACACATCGACATGACTTCACATACGACGCTAGGAGATGACCACCGACCGCGGCACCCCTAACCTTCCCTAAGAGCCCCCCTACGCCCCCCAGGGCCGGCCACGCTCCTTTGGGGAGGTGACCGGCCCTGGGCCGGAGAGAATTGCCGTGGTCAGGACAGACCCAGCTCCTGGTCGATCATGGCGAACATCTCGTCGTCGCTCGCCGACGTGAGGTCCGTGGCAGCGGCCCCGGCGCCACCCCCTACGACGACCGGGCGGCCGAGCGCGGCCAGCAGGGACTGGAGCCGGTTGACGACCTTGTCGCGGTCCTCGTCGGACAGCTCGGCGGCGGAGACGGTGGCCTCAAGGCGGCCGAGATCGGCATGGACCGGGGTGGCACCCGGCCCCGCGGCGTCGGCGGAGAACTGCGTGCCGAGATACTTGGCGACCGCGCCCGCCGACGGATAGTCGAAGATCAGGGTCGCGGGGAGCCGGAGGCCGGTCGCGCCGCCCAGCCGGTTGCGCAGCTCCAGGGCGGTCAGCGAGTCGACACCGAGGTCCAGGAAACCGCGGTCCGGCTCGACCTGCCTGCTGCTGGTCAGGCCGAGCACCTTGGCGACGTTCACCTGGACCAGCTCCAGCAGCACGCCGGCCTGCTTGTCCGCGGCGAGCCCCGACAACCGCTGCGCGAGCGAACTGCCCTGTGCTTCCGCGTCCGCCGCGGTCGGCGCCGTACGCCGTGCCGGTGCCTTGACCAGCCGGTCGAGCAGAGCGGTCAGTTCACCGGACGAGGCCTGGGCGCGCAGTCGGGGGAGGTCGAGGCGCACCGGCACGGAGACGGCCTCCGCGGTGGCCAGCGCGGCGTCGAACAGGGCGAGCCCCTCGACCGAGGAGATCGTGGCCAGCCCCGATCCCGTGATGCGCCGTACGTCACCGGTGGCGAGGTTCGCGGTCAGGTCGCTGCGCTGCTCCCACAGGCCCCAGGCCAGTGAGTGGGCGGGGAGGCCGACGGCGCTGCGGTGGCGCGCGAGAGCGTCGAGGAACACGTTCGCCGCGGCGTAGTTCGCCTGGCCGGGGCCGCCGAAGACACCCGCGGCCGAGGAGAAGAGCACGAACGCGTCCAGGTCGAGGTCCTGGGTCAGCACATGCAGGTTGACCGCCGCGTCGACCTTCGGCCGCATGACCGCCTCAAGGCGCTCGGGGGTGAGCGAGCCGACCACACCGTCGTCGAGGGCGCCCGCCGTGTGCACGACAGCGGTCAGCGGACGGTCCGCGGGCACACCGCCCAGAAGAGCCGCCAGAGCCTCCCGGTCCGCGGCGTCGCACGCGGCGACGGTCGTCTCGGCCCCGAGCGCGCCGAGTTCGGCCACCAGCTCGGAGACGCCCGCTGCCGCCGCCCCGCGGCGACTCACCAGCAGCAGACGGCGGGCGCCGTACTCGCTCACCAGGTGCCGCGCCACCAGCGCGCCGAGCGTGCCGGTACCACCGGTGATCAGGACCGTGCCCTCGGGGTCGAGCCGCGGGCGGGCGGGCTCGGCGGGCGCCTCGGTCCTGGCGAGCTTCGGCACGTACAGGGCGCCGCCGCGCACGGCCAGCTCGGGCTCCTCGGAGACGGCCGCCGAGGCCAGCACGTCACGCGTCACGGTCTCCGCACCGGCCGGGTCGAGGTCGAGGAGGACGAACTGCCCCGGGTTCTCGGCCTCGGCCGAGCGGACCAGACCCCATAGGGGTGCGTGCACGAGGTCGGTGGGAGCCATGTCGGCACGCCCGGCCGTCGCCCCGCGGGTGACCAGGACGAGCCGCGACCCCCCGAACCGCTCATCGGCCAGCCACGCCCGTACGGTCTCCAACGCCCGTACGGAAGCGGCGCGAGCACCCTCCGCCAGGCCCGAGAGATTCAACGAGACGACCGGCGCGAAGGGCACGAAGACGATCTCCGGCACGGGCGCGCCCGCGTCGAGGGCCGCCGCGAGACCGGCGAGGTCCGCGTGGACCGTCGGCTCGGCCGAGCCGCCGGCCTCCCGCAGCACACCGTGCAGACCGAACCCATCGGTCCCCACAGCCGCCCACCGCCCGCCGGCGGACGCGATCGGCGCCGCCGCGACATCCGGGGCGCTCACCCAGTCGACGCGGAACAACGACTCGTGCCACGCCCCGCCGGCCGAGGACAACTGCCCCGCCGAGACGGGACGCGTCGCCAGGCCCTCCACGGAGACGACCGGGGCACCGGTGGTGTCGGCGGCCGCCAGCGTGATCCGCCGGTCGCTGTCGACACTAAGGCGTACCCGCAGACGCGAGGCGCCCTCGGCGTGGAAGCTGACACCGGCCCACGAGAACGGGAGCCGCACCTCGGCCTCCTCGCCCCCGCCACCGCTCCGCGCGGCGTGCTCGGCGCCGACGATGACGGCGTGCAGCGCGGCGTCGAGAAGCGCGGGGTGCACGACGAACCCGTCGGTCCCGGTGCCCGGGGCCAGCTCGACCTCCGCGAAGATCTCCTCGCCACGCACCCAGACCGAGCGCAGGCACTGGAAGGTGGGCCCGTACTCGTAGCCGTGCTCGACCAGACCCTCGTACAGACCGTCGAGCGCGACCTCGTCACCACCGGCCGGCGGCCAGGACATCAGATCGGCGTCCACGGCCGCCACGGTCGGCGCGAGCACACCCACGGCGTGTGACGTCCATGGTTCGTCCACGGCGTTGTCCGGACGCGAGTAGATGCCGACCGCGCGGCGCTCCGACGAGTCGGGGGCGCCCACGAGCACCTGCAACTGAAGCGCCCCGGCCTGCGGCAGTACGAGCGGAGCCTGGATCGTCAGCTCCTCGACCTGACCACAACCGACCTGACCACCCGCGTGGATCGCCAGCTCGACGAGCCCGGTGCCGGGAACCAGCACGGTGCCCATGACGGCATGGTCGGCCAACCACGGGTGCGTGCGGAGGGAGACCCGGCCGGTGAGCAGCAGGCTGTCGGAGTCGGCGGGGGTCACGGCGGCTCCGAGCAGCGCGTGCTCACTCCCTACGAGCCCCAGGCCGGCGGCGTCATGAGCGGAGGCGGGCCCTTCGAGCCAGTAGTGCTGGTGCTGGAAGGCGTAGGTGGGCAGGTCGACGCGGCGCGCGCCCCGGCCTGCGAAGACGCCGTCCCAGTCGAGTTCGGCGCCGTGGATGTGGGCGGTGCCGATGGCCTGGGTGAGGGTTTCCGCTTCCGGGCGGTTCTTGCGGAGTACGGGCGTGAAGAGTGCTTCTTCGCTGTCGGACGCGATTTCCTGGGCCAGGGCGGACAGGGTGCCGTCGGGGCCCAGCTCGATGAAGGACGTGACGCCCTGCTCGGCCAGGTGGGCGATCCCGTCGGCGAAACGGACGGCCTGGCGGACGTGGCGGACCCAGTACTCGGGCGAGCCGATGTCTTCGGGGGTGGCGAGCTGGCCGGTGAGGTTGGAGACGACCGGGATGCTCGGGGTGCCGTAGGCCAAGCCTGCTGCGATGGTGCGGAACTCGTCGAGCATGGGTTCCATGCGGGGGGAGTGGAAGGCGTGGCTGACGCGGAGTTGGTGGACTTTGCGGCCTTGCTCGCGCCAGTGCTCCAGCACCTCGATCACCGCAGCCTCGTCACCGGAGATCACGACGGATGTGGGTCCGTTGATGGCGGCGATGGCGATCTCGTGCTCGCGGCCTTCGAGCGTCTCCAGAACCTCAGCTTCGGTGGCCTGGATGGCTGCCATGGCCCCACCGGCGGGGAGGGCCTGCATGAGGCGCCCACGAGCGGCGGCGAGCTTGGTCGCGTCGTCGAGAGTGAAGACCCCGGAGACGTGCGCGGCGGCCAGTTCGCCCACGGAGTGCCCGACGAGGAAGTCAGGGGTCAGACCCCACGCCTCGACCAGCCGGAACAGCGCGACCTCGATGGCGAAGAGCGCGGCCTGCGTGTAAACGGTCTGGTCGATCAGACCGGCGTCCCCGCCGCTCGTGCCGAAGACGACGTCCTTCAGCGAACGCTCAAGGTGCCCGTCAAAGTGCGCACACACCTCATCAAAGGCAGCAGCGAACACCGGATACGCCTCGTAAAGCTCACGGCCCATCCCGGCCCGCTGGCTGCCCTGCCCCGTGAACAAGAACGCCAGCTTGCCGCGCCGCACGCTCCCCGAGGCCACGGCGCCCGACACATCCCCGTCCGCCAACGCCCGTACACCCGAAAGGAGTTCGTCCACATCGGAGCCGGTGACGACGGCCCGGTGCTCGAAGCGGGCCCGCGTCACAGCGAGGGAGTACCCCACATCGGCCGCACGCAGCTCGGAGTTCTCCCGTACGAACGAGTACAGCCGCTCGGCCTGCGCCCGCAGCGCCTCCTCCGTCTTACCGGACAGCACCCATGGAACGACCCCACCGACGACCGGAGTCTCGGAAGGCGGCTCGGCCTCGGCGGCCGGTACCTGCTCCAGAATCACATGCGCGTTGGTGCCGCTGAGGCCGAAGGACGAGACGCCGGCCCGGCGCGGGCGCCCTGTGTCCGGCCACTCGCGGGCCTCGGTCAGCAAGCGGACGTCGCCCGCCGACCAGTCGATCTTCCGCGAGGGCTCGTCGACATGGAGGGTCTTGGGCATGACGCCGTGGCGCAGTGCCATGACCATCTTGATGACGCCGACGACTCCCGCGGCGGCCTGCGTATGACCGAGGTTCGACTTCACCGAGCCGAGCCACAGCGGCTCGGCCCCCTCGCGCCCCTGCCCGTAGGTGTTGATGAGGGCCTGTGCCTCGATGGGGTCGCCGAGCGTGGTCCCGGTGCCGTGCGCCTCGACCACGTCGACTTCCGCCGCCGTCAGCCGGGCGTCCGCGAGTGCCTGGCGGATCATGCGTTGCTGGGAGGGGCCGTTCGGGGCGGTGAGGCCGTTCGACGCACCGTCCTGGTTGACGGCGGAACCGCGTATCACGGCGAGGATCTCGCGACCGTTGCGCCGCGCGTCCGAGAGCCGCTCCAGGAGGAGCATGCCCACGCCCTCGCCCCAGATCGTGCCGTCCGCGCCGTCCGCGAACGCCTTGATGCGGCCGTCCGTCGCGAGTCCCCGCTGCCGGGCGAAGTCGGTGAAGGAGATGGGCGTCGCCTGGACCTGGGCCCCGCCGGCGAGCGCGAGCGCGCAGTCGCCGCGCCGCAGCGCCTGGGCGGCGAGGTGCAGGGAGACCAGGGACGACGAGCACGCGGTGTCCAGCGTGATCGCGGGCCCCTGGAGGCCGAGACTGTAGGCGATCCGTCCCGAGGCGACGCTGTTGACATTTCCATTGGACAGGAACGGCTCGATATCGGCCGGCACGGACGGGAGAATGCAACCGTATTCGTTGTGGATCATTCCCAGATATACGCCGGTCGAGCTGCCCTTGAGTGAACCGGGGTCGATCCCGGCACGCTCCAGCACTTCCCATGACGTTTCCAGGGCGAGACGCTGCTGGGGATCCATCGCGACGGCCTCACGCGGTGAGATCCCGAAGAACGCCGGGTCGAACGCGTCGGCGTCCTCGATGAAACCGCCTTGGCGCACGTACGTCGTGCCGGGGCGGTCGGGGTCCGGGTCGTACAGCGTGTCCAGTTCCCAGCCGCGGCCCTCGGGGAAGTCGGAGATCGCGTCGACCCCGTCCGCCACCAGCCGCCACAGGTCCTCGGGCGATGTCACTTTGCCGGGGAACCGGCAGGCCATGCCCACGATCGCGATCGGCTCGTGCTCCGCTTCCTCGACCTCGACCAGGCGATGACGGGTCCGGCGCAGCTCGGCCGTCACGAACTTGAGATTTTCCAGAAGTTTCTCGTCCTGCGCCATCAGATTTATCACCTATCGAAGTCAAATGCTGCGCGAGAGCCGGAGATGCCGGTACCGGGATCTCACTGGATCCCGGTACGCGGCGGATTCTCAGGCCTTGCCGAATTCCCGCTGGATAAGGGCAAGCATCTCGTCGGCGGTCGCCGATTCGAGATCGTCGTCACTGTCCGCGGCCGCCCCGGTCGTGGCGCCCTGGATTTCGTTCCACTTGGAGAGCAGGCTCTTCAGCCGTTCCGTGACCCTCTCCGCCCGCTCACCCGCGTCGCCGTGCCCGTCACTGCCTGCTTCGCTGCCCGCGTCGCCGTGGAGCGCGACGCGGGACATCGCCGACTCCAGGCGGTCCAGCTCGGACAGGACCGAGCCGACGGGCGCGGCGGCGGCCGCGTCCGCGGCACCGCCGACCATCTCGCCGCACAGGTACTCCGCCAGGTCCTGCGGGGTCGGGTAGTCGAAGACCAGGGTGGACGAGAGGCGGAGCCCGGTGCTCGCGCCGATGCGCGCGTTCAGGCGGTTGCGCAGTTCGACCGCGGTCAGCGAGTCGAAGCCCAGTTCCCTGAAGCTCCGCTCGGCGTCGATCGAGCCGGTCTGCGAGTGCCCGAGCACCGCCGCCACGTTCGATGCCACCAGCTCCAGGACGGTTCTCAGCTGCGCGGCGGGTGACAGTCCGGCGAGGCGCTCGGCGAAGGACGGGGCCTTCGCGCCACCGGCGGCGCCGGCGTTCGCGTGCGCCACGCGCCGCGCCGGTACGCGTACGAGCTTGCGCAGGATCGCGGACGCCGGACCGTCGTCCACCTGGATACGAGCCGGGTGCAGCCCCATGGGGGAGAGCACCGGGTAGCCCGAGGTGCGTGCTGTGTCGAGGAGTTGGAGGGCGTGGGTGGTGGGGAGGGGGGTCATGCCGGAGCGGTGGATGCGCTCGATGTCGGCGGTGGTGAGGTGTCCGGTGATGCCGCTGCGCTGTTCCCACAGGCCCCATTGGAGTGAGGTGGCGGGGAGGCCGAGTGCGTGGCGGTGGTGGGCGAGTGCGTCGAGGAAGGTGTTGGCGGCGGCGTAGTTGCCCTGGCCCGGATCCCCGAAGAGGCCTGCGGAGGAGGAGAAGAGGATGAAGGCGGTGAGGTCCAGGTCCTTGGTGAGGTCATGGAGGTTGAGAGCAGCGTCGACCTTGGGCCGCAGGACCGCGTCGAGGCGCTCGGGGGCGAGGGAGGTGACCAGACCGTCGTCGACGACACCGGCGGTGTGGAAGACGCCGGTGAGGGGGCGGTCGACGGGGATGCCGGCCAGGAGAGCCGCGAGGGCCTCGCGGTCCGCGATGTCACAGGCGGCGAACTGCACGCTGTGCGCGCCCAGTTCGGTCAGCTGGGCGGCCAGCTCGGGCGCGCCGTCCGCGCTCTGCCCGCGCCGGCTGGTGAGGATGAGGTGTCGTACGCCGTGCACGGTGACGAGGTGGCGGGCGACGAGGCCGCCCAGGGTGCCGGCTCCGGTGATCAGAGCGGTTCCGTCCGGGCCGGGTGTGGCGATCTCACCGGCGTCGTCGGCCTTGGCGACCCGGCTCAACCGCGGTACGTGCACGGCCCCTTCCCGCACGGCTGCCTGTGGCTCACCGGCCCGCAGTAGCGGCCACAGGACCGCGAGCCCGGCGGATTCGTCGGTGTCGAGGAGCAGGAACCGGTCGGGGTTCTCGGCCTGCGCGGAGCGTACGAGACCCCAGACGGGCGCGTTGGCCAGATCGGCCACGTCTTCACCGGGCCGGGCGGCGACCGCACCACGGGTGACGAGGACCAGGCGGGATCCGGCGAACCGGTCCTCCGACAGCCAGCCCTGGACGAGGGCGAGTGCGTGGCGGGTGGCCCGATGCGCGGCGGTGGCCGTGTCGGTGTCCCCGTATCCCGCCAGGGGAGCGAGCACGACCTCGGGAACCGTGTCGGCGCCGGCCAGTTCGGCCAGGTCCGCGAAGACCGGACCGTCGTCGCCGAAGCCGTCCGGCTCACCCACCACCGCCCACGCGCCCGGGTTGGCCGGGGGGAGGGGCAGCTGTGGCCATTGCACGTGGAAGAGGGAGTCGTGGAAGGGGTGGTGTCCGGTGGTGAGTTCGTCGGGGGTGGTGTGGCGCCAGGTGATGGTTTGTGCGGTGAGGACGGGTGTGCCGGTGTCATCGGCGGCGGTGAGGGTGCCGTTGGTGGTGGAGAGTTTGACGCGCAGGGTGGTGGCGCCGGTGGCGTGGAGGGTGACGTGGTTCCAGGTGGAGGTGGTGCGTGCCTGCTCGTGGGGGGTGAGGGGCAGGGCGTGCAGGGCGGCGTCGAGGAGTGCGGGGTGGAGGCTGAAGCCGTCGGTGGTGGCGGTTTCGGGGAGGGCGACTTCGGCGTAGATGTCGTCTTCGAGACGCCAGGCGGCGCGCAGGCCCTGGAAGGCGGGCCCGTAGGTCAGTTGGGCGTGTGTGAGGTGTTCGTAGGTGGTGTCGACGTCGATCGCGACGGCACCCCGCGGCGGCCACACCGACAGATCGGAGCCCCCGTCGTACGTTTCGTCCGTGAGCAGGCCCACGGCGTTCTTGGACCAAGACGCGTCGTCCCCGGCACTGTCGGGCCGGGAGTGGATCGCCACTGCCCGGCGGCCCCCCCGCTCATCGGCGGCATCGACCGTCAGCCGCAGCACTACGCCGCCCTGCTCGGGCAGGACGAGCGGGGCCTGGAGCGTGATCTCCTCCAGGGACCCGCAGCCGACCTGGTCACCGGCGTGGATCGCCAGCTCGACCAGCGCCGAGCCCGGCACCACGGCCGTGCCCATGACGGTGTGGTCGGCCAGCCACGGCTGCGACTGAAGCGACAGCCGGCCTGTGAGCAGCACGCCACCGGTCTCGGGGAGGACCGCGGCGGCACCGAGCAGCGGATGTGCTGTCGTGTCCAGCCCGAGGCCTGAGGCATCACCGGCCGGGGCGGTCGCCCGCAGCCAGTAGCGCTGGTGCTGGAAGGCGTAGGTGGGCAGGTCGACGCGGCGTGCGCCCCGGCCTGCGAAGACGCCGTCCCAGTCGAGTTCGGCGCCGTGGATGTGGGCGGTGCCGATGGCCTGGGTGAGGGTCTCCGCTTCCGGGCGGTTCTTGCGGAGTACGGGGCTGAAGGCCGCGGTGTCGGTGTCGGTGAGGGTCTCCTGGGCCATGGCGGAGAGGGTGCCGTCCGGGCCCAGCTCGATGTAGGTGGTGACGCCTTGTTCGGCGAGGTGGGTGATGCCGTCGGCGAAGCGGACGGCTTGGCGGACGTGGCGTACCCAGTACTCGGGTGAGCCGATGTCTTCAGGGGTGGCGAGCTGGCCGGTGAGGTTGGAGACGACCGGGATGCTCGGAGTCCGGTACGCAAGCCCGGAGGCGATGGTGCGGAACTCGTCCAGCATGGGTTCCATGCGCGGTGAGTGGAAGGCGTGGCTGACGCGCAACTGGTGGACCTTGCGGCCCTGCTCCCGCCAGTCCTCCAGCACCTCGATCACCGCAGCCTCGTCACCGGAGACCACGACGGACGTGGGCCCGTTGATGGCGGCGATGGCGACCTCGTGCTCACGGCCTTCCAGAAGTGGCAGGACCTCCGCCTCCGTGGCCTGGATCGCGGCCATGGCCCCACCGACGGGCAGGGCCTGCATAAGCCGCCCACGCGCGGCGACGAGCTTGACGGCATCTTCCAGAGTGAAGACCCCCGCCACATGGGCCACGGCCAGTTCACCCACGGAGTGCCCGACGAGGAAGTCAGGGGTCAGCCCCCACGCCTCGACGAGCCGGAACAGCGCGACCTCGATGGCGAAGAGCGCGGCCTGCGTGTACACGGTCTGGTCGATCAGACCGGCGTCCGTCCCGTCCGTGCCGAAGACGACATCCTTCAGCGGACGCTCCAGCTGCCCATCGAAGCGGGCACACACCTCATCGAATGCGGCGGCGAACACCGGATACGTCTCGTAGAGCTCGCGGCCCATTCCGGCCCGCTGGCTGCCCTGCCCCGTGAACAGGAAGGCCAGTCGGCCACGGCTGACGCTCCCCGAGGGTGCCTCCCCGGCAGCCACCGACCGCAGGCCGGCCAGCAGCTCCTCACGGCTCGCCCCCGTGACCACGGCCCGGTGCTCGAACCGTGCGCGCGACACCGCCAGGGAGTAGCCGACATCCGCCGGGCCCAGCTCGGGCTTGCGCTCCAGGAAGGAGAGCAGCCGGTCGGCCTGACCCCGCAGCGCGTCCTCGGTCTTGCCCGAGAGGACCCACGGCACGGAGCCGGCGACGATCGGTGTCTCGCCTGCTCCGAGGTCCGCCGCCGGCACCTGCTCCAGTACCACGTGCGCGTTCGTACCGCTCATGCCGAACGACGACACCGCTGCCCGTCTCGGCCTGTCGACCTGCGGCCACTTGCGGGCCTCGGTCAGCAGGCGGACGTCGCCCGCCGACCAGTCCACCTCGGGGGCCGGCTCATCGACGTGCAGGGTCTTCGGCAGCAGGCCCTCCCGCATGGCGATGACCATCTTGATGATGCCCGCGATGCCCGAAGCCGCCTGGCTGTGACCGATGTTGGACTTGATGGAGCCGAGCCAGAGCGGTTCCGCGCCCTCGCGGCCCTGGCCGTACGTGGCAAGGAGGGCCTGCGCCTCGATCGGGTCGCCGAGCCGCGTCCCCGTGCCGTGCGCCTCGACCGCGTCGACGTCGCTCGTCGACAGTCCGGCGTTGCTCAGTGCCCGCCGGATGACGCGCTGCTGGGAGGGCCCGTTGGGCGCAGTCAGACCGTTCGACGCGCCGTCCTGATTGAGGGCCGTACCCCTGATCACCGCAAGCACCTGGTGACCGTTGCGGCGGGCGTCGGAGAGGCGTTCGACGAGGAGCATGCCCACGCCCTCCGCCCAGCCGGTGCCGTCCGCCGCGCCCGCGAAGGGCTTGCAGCGGCCGTCGGGGGCGAGGCCCCGCTGGCGCGAGAACTCGACGAACGTGTCCGGCGTCGACATGACCGTGACACCACCGGCAAGCGCCAGTGAGCACTCTCCCCGGCGCAGCGACTGGACCGCCAGATGCAGGGCCACCAGCGAGGACGAGCACGCGGTGTCCACCGAGACGGCCGGGCCCTCCAGGCCGAGCACGTACGAGACGCGGCCCGAGGCGACACTGCCCGAGTTGCCGGTGCTGAGATAGCCCTCAAGCCCCTCGACGGACTTGGTGAACTCGGAGTAGTAGTCCGAGCTCATCACCCCGGCGAACATGCCCGTCTGGCTGCCGCGCATCGCCTCGGGATCGAGACCGGCGCGCTCGAACGCCTCCCACGAGGCCTCAAGGAGCAGCCGCTGCTGCGGGTCCATCGCCAGCGCCTCGCGCGGCGAGATCCCGAAGAACGCCGGATCGAAGTCCCCCGCCTCGTAGAGGAATCCGCCCTCACGCGAGACGATCTTGCCGGGCTTGTCCGGGTCGGGGTCGTACAGCCCCTCGATGTCCCAGCCGCGGTCCGTCGGGAACCCGGAGATCGCGTCGACTTCGTCCGACACCAGCCTCCACAGGTCCTCGGGCGAAGCGACCCCGCCCGGGTAGCGGCACGCCATGCCGACGATCGCGACCGGCTCCGTCGCCGCACCGACGAGTTGCCGGTTCTGCTGCTTCAGGCTCTCGGCTTCCTTGATCGACGCACGCAGCGCCTCGACGAGTTGTGCCTGGGACGTTGTCATCAAGAGCTCCACACATCAGACGTCACAACAGACGTCACATCAGCATCAGACGTCATGAGTCGGCGTTTCCGAGCGCCATACGGATCAGGTGTTCGGTGTCCATCGCGTCGATGTCGTCGATCGCGTCGGATCGGCCGTCGTCCTCGGGCGCGGGGTCCGCGTCACCCAGACCGGCCAGGTCCATCAGGAGATCCAGCACACCGGCCTCGCGGAAGCGGGCCAGCGGGACCGCCGCGAGGGCGGAGCGGATACGCGCCTCCTCGGGGTCGGCGCCGGTGTCGGGGTCCTCGCCGGCCGGCACCAGCTGGGCGCGCAGATATCCGGTGAGCGCGAGCGGCGTCGGATAGTCGAAGACGAGAGTGGCCGGCAGCCGCAGGCCGGTCTCCGCGCCCAGACGGTTGCGCAGTTCGACCGCGGTCAGCGAGTCGAAGCCCAACTCCTTGAAGGCGCGCCCCGGTTCGAGGCCCGCGCCACCGCTGTGGCCGAGCACCGCCGCGACATGGGTCCGCACGGACTCCAGCAGCAGCGCGTCCTGCTCCGTACCACTGAGCCCGGTGAGCCGGTCGGTGAGCGTCCCCCCGTGACCGGCGGGCCCGCCGGCCGCCGCCGCGCGCCGGCCGGGACCACGCCGCAGCCCGCGCAGCAGAGCCTCGTCCGAACCGCCCTCCTGAGCGAGCAGCCTGGTGAGATCGAGGCGCACCGGGGCGACCACGGGACGACCGGACTCGCGGGCCACGTCGAACAGCGACATGCCAAGCTCCGAGGAGATCGGCAGCATGCCACCGCGCTCCATGCGCTGTACGTCGGCCGCCGAGAGGTGGCCTGTGATGCCGCTGCGCTGCCCCCAGAAGCCCCACTGGAGCGAGGTGGCCGCGAGGCCGTCGGCGCGCCGGGCCTGCGCCAGGGCGTCGAGGAAGGAGTTGCCCGCGACGTAGTTGGCCTGGCCCGCCTCACCGAAGAGGCTGGCGGCGGAGGAGAAGAGGACGAAGGCCGACAGGTCCAGGTCCCGGGTCAGCTCGTGGAGGTTGAGCACGGCGTCGATCTTCGGACGCAGCACCCGGCCGAGCCGCTCAGGTGTGAGCGAGCCGATCGTGGCGTCGTCGATCACCCCGGCGGTGTGCACGACCGCCGTGAGCGGATGGTCGACCGGCACGGACTTCACCAGAGAGGCAAGCGCCGAGAAGTCCGTCACGTCGCAGGAGGCGATCTCCACCTGCGCGCCGAGTGCCGTCAGCTCGGCGGCCAGCTCCGGTGCGCCCTCGGCATCGAGACCGCGCCGGCTGGTCAGGAGGAGACGGCGCACGCCGTGCTCGGTCACCAGGTGCCGCGCCACCAGCGCACCGAGTGTGCCGGTACCGCCGGTGATCAGCGCGGTGCCCGCCCGGTCCAGTTCGACAGGGGCCGTCGTGGGCACCCCGGCGGCGGGAACGCGGGCGAGGCGCCGCGCGGACACCTGGTCTCCCCGGACGGCCAGCTCGGGCTCACCGGAGTCGAGGGCGGCGGCGAGCAGTTCGGCGGTGAGTTCGTCACCGCGTACGTCAAGGAGTACAAACCGGTTCGGATTCTCGGTCTGCGCCGAGCGGATCAGCCCCCAGACGGCGGCGTTCTCCAGGTCCGGAACGTCCTCGTCGGGGCCGGTGGCGGCTGCCCCCTGCGTCACGAGCACGAGCCGTGAATCGGCGAACCGCTCGTCGGCCAGCCACTCCTGGGCCAGGCCCAGCGCCCCGTACAGCGCGTCGTGCGCTGCCTGAGCGAGACCCCGCGCATCGCCCTGAGCGGCCCCGCCGCTCGACTCAGGCGTGTCAGTGTCAGGTGTGCCAGTGCCAGGCGTGTCGGGCGTGGAACTCAGGGGTGCGAACACCACCGACGGTACGGACCCCTCCCGGGACAGCTCGCTCAAGTCCGCGTACCACGCCGCGCCGTCGAACGGCAGGCCCAGCGTGTCGCCCCCGAGCACGGCCCACCCGGCGGCGATGTCGGGCGCGGCAGTGCCGGACGCGCCGAGCGCCAACGGCGCCCACTCGGAGTGGAACAGCGCCTCATGGAACCCGGTGCGGCCCGCGGAGACCGCCTCGTCCGTCACCGGTTCCAGCCCGAGCGCGGCGATCGTCGCCACGGGCGAGCCGGACCCGTCCGCGATCTGTACGCCGAGGTGCTCGGTGATGCGTACGCGCAGCAGGGAGGCGCCCGTCGCGTGGAGCGTGACGCCGCTCCACGCGTTCGGCAGGGAGATCCGACCGTCCTCGCCCGCGCCGAGGGTGTCGAGTGAGTCGAGGTGCAGTGTGTGCAGCGCGGCGTCGAGGAGCGCAGGATGGAGCCCGAAGCCGTCGGTCGAGGTCCCCTCGGGAAGCGCGATCTCGGCGTACGTGTCGGTGCCGAGCCGCCAGACCTTGCGCAGCCCCTGGAAGACCGGCCCGTACTCGGCGCCGATGTTCGTCAAGTCGTCGTACAGTCCTTCGAGTCCGACCTCCGTGGCACCCTCGGGCGGCCACACCGACAGCTCGAAGTCGCCAACGGTCGTACCGTCCGTGAGTACGCCCTCGGCGTGCAGGGTCCACGGGGTTCGCGCGTCGGCGTCGTCGGGCCGCGAGTAGATCACCACGCGCCGGTCACCGCTCGCGTCGGCGGCCTCCACGGTCACGCGTACGGCACTTCCACCGCGCTGCGGGAGCACGAGCGGGGTCTGGACGGCCAGTTCCGCCAGGTTGCCGCAGCCCGCCTGGTCGCCGGCGTGGATCGCCAGCTCGACGAGGACGGACCCGGGCAGCAACGCCGACCCGAGCACCACGTGGTCGGCCAGCCAGGGGTGTGACTGGAGGGACAGCCGACCGGTGAGGACGGTGGTGTCCGACTCCGGAAGGGCGATGGTGGCGCCGAGCAGCGGGTGCCCGGCGGGCGCCTGGCCCAGCCCGGAGGCGTCGCCGAGGGGAGCGAGCGCTTCGAGCCAGTAGCGGTCGTGCTGGAAGGCGTAGGTCGGAAGATCGACGCGCTGTGCGCCCCGGCCTGCGAAGACGCCGTCCCAGTTGAGTTCGGCGCCGTGGATGTGGGCGGTGCCGATGGCTTGGGTGAGGGTTTCGGTTTCGGGGCGGTTCTTGCGGAGTACGGGGGTGAAGAGTGCCTCTTCTGTGTTGGTGAGGGTTTGCTGGGCCAGGGCGGAGAGGGTGCCGTCGGGGCCCAGCTCGATGTAGGTGGTGACGCCTTGTTCGGCGAGGTGGGTGATGCCGTCGGCGAAGCGGACGGCTTGGCGGACGTGGCGGACCCAGTACTCGGGTGAGCCGATGTCTTCGGGGGTGGCGAGTTGGCCGGTGAGGTTGGAGACGACCGGGATGCTCGGAGTGCCGTAGGTCAGGCCCGCCGCGATGGTGCGGAATTCGTCCAGCATGGGTTCCATGCGGGGGGAGTGGAAGGCGTGGCTGACGCGGAGCTGGTGGACCTTGCGGCCTTGCTCGCGCCAGTGCTCCAGCACCTCGACTACCGCGGTCTCGTCACCGGAGACCACGACGGATGTGGGTCCGTTGATGGCGGCGATGGCGATCTCGTGCTCGCGGCCTTCGAGCGTCTCCAGAACCTCAGCTTCGGTGGCCTGGATGGCTGCCATGGCCCCGCCAGCGGGGAGGGCCTGCATGAGGCGTCCACGAGCGGCGACGAGCTTGGTCGCGTCGTCGAGAGTGAAGACCCCGGCCACATGGGCGGCGGCCAGTTCACCGACGGAGTGCCCGACGAGGAAGTCAGGGGTCAGCCCCCAGGCCTCCACCAGGCGGAAGAGTGCGACCTCGATGGCGAAGAGCGCGGCCTGCGTGTACACGGTCTGGTCGATCAGACCGGCGTCCGTCTCGTCCCTGCCGAAGACCACATCCTTCAGCGGACGCTCCAGCAGCCCGTCAAAGTGCGCACACACCTCATCAAAGGCAGCAGCGAACACGGGATAGGTCTCGTACAGTTCGCGGCCCATTCCGGCCCGCTGGCTGCCCTGCCCCGTGAACAGGAACGCCAGCTTGCCGCGGCGTACGCTGCCCGAGGTCACCGCGCCCGACGCATCTCCGTCCGCCAACGCCTGCACACCCGCGAGGAGTTCGTCCATATCGGAGCCGGTGACGACGGCCCGGTGCTCGAAGCGGGCCCGCGTCACAGCGAGGGAGTACCCCACGTCCGCCGGACGCAGCTCGGAGTTCTCCCGTACGAACGAGTACAGCCGCTCGGCCTGCGCCCGCAGTGCCCCCTCCGTCTTGCCCGACAGGACCCACGGAACGACCCCACCGACGACCGGAGCCTCGGAGCCCCCCTCGTCGACAGCGGCCTCGGAGTCATCGACCGGCGCCTGCTCCAGAATCACATGGGCGTTGGTGCCACCGATGCCGAAGGACGAGACGCCGGCCCGGCGCGGGCGCCCGGCCTCGGGCCACTCGCGGGCCTCGGTCAGCAGCCGCACGTCGCCCGCCGACCAGTCCACCTCCGCCGACGGCTCGTCGACGTGCAGGGTCTTGGGCAGCAGCCCCTCCCGCATCGCCATGACCATCTTGATGATGCCCGCCACGCCCGAAGCCGCCTGGCTGTGTCCGATGTTGGACTTGATGGAGCCGAGCCACAGCGGCTCGGAGCCCTCGCGGCCCTGGCCGTACGTGGCGAGCAGCGCCTGGGCCTCGATCGGGTCGCCGAGCCGCGTGCCGGTGCCGTGTGCCTCCACGGCGTCCACCTCGGCGGGCGTCAGCCGCGCGTTGGCGAGGGCCTGGCGGATGACGCGCTGCTGCGAGGGGCCGTTCGGGGCGGTGAGCCCGTTCGACGCGCCGTCCTGGTTGACGGCCGTGCCGCGCACCAGCGCGAGAACGGTGTGGCCGTTGCGGCGCGCCTCCGACAGCCGCTCGACGAGCAGCATGCCCACGCCTTCCGCCCAGCCGGTGCCGTCCGCGGCCGCCGCGAAGGCCTTGCAACGGCCGTCGGGGGCGAGGCCGCGCTGGCGCGAGAAGTCGACGAACGTGTCCGGGCTGGCCATGACGGTGACGCCACCGACCAGTGCCAGCGAGCACTCCCGCTGGCGCAGCGACTGCACGGCCAGGTGCAGGGCGACGAGCGAGGACGAGCACGCGGTGTCCACGGAGACGGCCGGGCCTTCGAGGCCGAGCACGTACGAGACGCGGCCCGAGGCGACGCTGCCCGAGTTGCCGGTGCCGAGGTAGCCCTCGACGCCCTCCGGGGCGGAGTCGCGGCCCGAGTAGTAGTCGGAGCTCATGACACCGGCGAACACGCCGGTCTGGCTGCCGCGGATGGACGCCGGGTCGATCCCGGCGCGCTCCAGCGCCTCCCAGGAGGCTTCGAGGAGCAGTCGCTGCTGCGGGTCCATCGCCAGCGCCTCACGCGGCGAGATCCCGAAGAACGCGGGGTCGAAGTCGCCGGCACTCTCCAGGAAGCCGCCGACCCGGGCATAGGTGGTGCCGACGCGGTCGGGGTCGGAGTCGAAGAGGGCGTCGAGGTCCCAGCCGCGGTCGGCCGGGAAGTCCGTCAGGCCCTCCTCGCCCGCGAGCAGCAGTCGCCACAGTGCCTCGGAGGACGTGGCCCCACCGGGGTAGCGGCAGGCGACGCCCACGATCGCGATCGGGTCGTCGTCCGTCGCCACGGCGGTCTCGGCCGGCGCGGCGACGGCGAGGGCCGTCCCGGCGTCCTGCCCGAGAACCTCACCGCCGATGTACTCGACGAGCGCGGCGGGCGTCGGGTAGTCGAAGACCAGGGTCGCGGGGAGCCGCAGCCCGGTCTCGCCGCCCAGGCGGTTGCGCAGTTCGACCGCGGTCAGCGAGTCGAAGCCCAACTCCTTGAAAGCGCGCCCCGGTTCGATCGCGTCCGCGCCGCCGTGGCCGAGAACGGCGGCCACGTGCGTACGTACGAGGTCCAGCAGCACGCTGTCCTGCTTGCCCCGCGACAGACCGGCCAGGCGCTGCGCCAGACCCGATCCGGCGGCCACGGTCCCGGTCCGGGCCGTGCGCCGCGCGGGAGATCCGACGAGCTTGTGGAGCAGCGCCGGAACGGTACCGCCCTGTGTTCGCAGCGCCGCCAGGTCCAGCGGGATCGGGACGAGCGTCGCCTCCGTGCCGCGGACCGCGGCGTCGAACATCGCGAGCCCCTCCTCCGAGGTGAGCGGCACGGTCCCGGCACGCCTCATGCGCTCGATGTCGGCGACCGAGAGATGTCCGGTGATGCCGCTGCGCTGCTCCCAGAAGCCCCAGGCGAGTGAGGTGGCGGGCAGTCCCTGGGCGCGGCGGTGGGAGGCCAGCGCGTCCAGGAAGCTGTTGGCGGCCGAGTAGTTGCCCTGCCCGGCCTCGCCGAACACACCGGCCGCGGAGGAGAAGAGGACGAACGCGGAGAGGCCGAGGTCCTTCGTCAGCTCGTGCAGATGGACGGCGGCGTCCGCCTTGGGGCGCAGGACCGCGTCGAGCCGGTCCGGGGTGAGGGAGTCGATGACCCCGTCGTCGAGAACACCGGCGGTGTGGATGACCGCCGTGAGGGGGTGCTCGGCGGGGACGTCGGCGATGAGGGCCGCGAGGGCTTCACGGTCCGCGGCGTCGCAGGCGGCGACGGTGACGGTGCTCGCGCCGAGGGCGCTGAGTTCGCCGGCCAGGTCGTCGGCACCCTCGGCGGCACGGCCTCGGCGGCTGGTGAGGACGAGGTGTCGTATGCCGTACTCGGTGACGAGGTGACGGGCGAACAGCGCGCCGAGCGAGCCGGTGCCACCCGTGATCAGGACCGTGCCCCGGTTGTCGATACCGGCTCCCGGCTCAGCTTCCCGACTGGAGAAGCGGGCCAGGCGCGGGACGAGGGCCTTGCCGCCGCGCACGGCCACCTGCTCCTCACCCGTGGCGGTGACAGCCGTGAGGAGTTCGGCCCCGGCGGCGTCGGTCGCCTCCAGGTCAATGAGGGCGAACCTCCCCGGGTTCTCGGCCTGCGCCGACCGTACGAGGCCCCAGACAGGGGCGTGCACGAGGTCCTCGACGCCGTCGTCCGCACCCGTCGCGACCGCGCCCCGGGTCACGAAGACCAGGCGGGAGTCGGCGAAACGGCTTTCCGCGAGCCAGCCCTGGAGGAGCTCCAGGACGCGATGCGCGGTCGCACGGACGGTGCCCGCGACGTCCGCCTCGGAAGGACCGGCCGTGGCTGTGGCCGTGAGCGGTACGAACACCACGGCGGGCACGCTCTCTGCCTGAGCCAACTCCGCCAGCTCCGCCGGATCCGCGCCGACGACGGCCGACATGATGCTCGCGCCCGGGTTGGCCGGGGGGAGGGGCAGCTGTGGCCATTGCACGTGGAAGAGGGAGTCGTGGAAGGGGTGGTGTCCGGCGGTGAGTTCGTCGGGGGTGGTGTGGCGCCAGGTGATGGTTTGTGCGGTGAGGACGGGTGTGCCGGTGTCATCGGCGGCGGTGAGGGTGCCGTTGGTGGTGGAGAGTTTGACGCGCAGGGTGGTGGCGCCGGTGGCGTGGAGGGTGACGTGGTTCCAGGTGGAGGTGGTGCGTGCCTGCTCGTGGGGGGTGAGGGGCAGGGCGTGCAGGGCGGCGTCGAGGAGTGCGGGGTGGAGGCTGAAGCCGTCGGTGGTGGCGGTTTCGGGGAGGGCGACCTCGGCGTAGATGTCGTCTTCGAGACGCCAGGCGGCGCGCAGGCCCTGGAAGGCGGGCCCGTAGGTCAGTTGGGCGTGTGTGAGGTGTTCGTAGGTGGTGTCGACGTCGATCGCGACGGCACCCCGCGGCGGCCACACCGACAGATCGAGAGACTCTTCCCCGGACGCTCCCTCAGCCATGGCGGACAGCACGCCGTCCGCGTTGAGCACCCATGCCTCGTCCGCTTCCGCCTCCTCGGGCCGGGAGAAGATCCGCACCGTGCAGAGCCCGTTCTCGTCGGCCTCCTGCACGGTCACGCGCAGCGCGATGCCACCGCGCTGGGGGAGGACCAGCGGGGCCTGGAGCGTCAGGACGTCGATCGTGCCGTGCCCGACCTGGTCACCGGCGTGGATCGCCAGCTCGACCAGCGCCGAGCCCGGCACCATGGCCGTGCCCATGACGGTGTGGTCGGCCAGCCAGGGGTGTGACTGGAGGGACAGCCGACCGGTGAGGACGGTGGTGTCCGACTCCGGAAGGGCGATGGTGGCGCCGAGCAGCGGGTGTCCGGTGGTGCCGAGCCCGAGACCGGTGGCGTCGCCGGACGAGGCCGTCGCTTGCAGCCAGTAGTGCTGGTGCTGGAAGGCGTAGGTGGGCAGGTCGACGCGGCGTGCGCCACGGCTTGCGAAGACGCCGTCCCAGTTGAGTTCGGCGCCGTGGATGTGGGCGGTGGCGATGGTCTGGGTGAGGGTTTCCGCTTCGGGGCGGTTCTTGCGGAGTACGGGCGTGAAGAGTGCTTCTTCGCTGTCGGACGCGATTTCCTGGGCCAGGGCGGAGAGGGTGCCGTCGGGGCCCAGCTCGATGAAGGACGTGACGCCCTGCTCGGCCAGGTAGGCGATGCCGTCGGCGAAACGGACGGCTTGGCGGACGTGGCGGACCCAGTACTCGGGTGAGCCGATGTCCTCGGGGGTGGCGAGCTGGCCGGTGAGGTTGGAGACGACCGGGATGCTCGGGGTGCCGTAGGTCAGGCCCGCTGCGATGGTGCGGAACTCGTCCAGCATGGGTTCCATGCGGGGCGAGTGGAAGGCGTGGCTGACGCGGAGCTGGTGGACCTTGCGGCCCTGCTCCCGCCAGTGCTCCAGCACCTCGACTACCGCAGTCTCGTCACCGGAGATCACGACGGATGTGGGTCCGTTGATGGCGGCGATGGCGATCTCGTGCTCGCGGCCTTCGAGCGTCTCCAGAACCTCAGCTTCGGTGGCCTGGATCGCGGCCATGGCGCCACCGGCGGGGAGGGCCTGCATGAGGCGTCCGCGTGCGGCGACGAGCTTGGTCGCGTCGTCGAGGGTGAAGAGCCCGGAGACGTGCGCGGCGGCCAGTTCGCCCACGGAGTGCCCGACGAGGAAGTCAGGGGTCAGACCCCACGCCTCCACCAGGCGGAAGAGTGCGACCTCGATGGCGAACAGTGCGGCCTGCGTGTACACGGTCTGGTCGATCAGACCGGCGTCCGTCTCGTCCGTACCGAAGACCACATCCTTCAGCGGACGCTCCAGCAGCCCGTCAAAGTGCGCACACACCTCATCAAAGGCAGCGGCGAACACCGGATACGTGTCATAAAGCTCGCGGCCCATTCCGACCCGCTGGCTGCCCTGCCCCGTGAACAGGACGGCCAGCCTCCCGCTGCTCATGCTGCCCGTGGTCACAGACCCGGAGTGTTCGCCGGCCGCCAACGCGGCGGTTCCTGCCAGGAGTTCATCCAGGTCAGAGCCGGTGATGACGGCCCGGTGCTCGAAGCGGGCCCGGGTGACGGCGAGGGAGTAGCCCACATCGGCCGGACGCAGGTCGGAGTTGTCCCGCAGGAAGGAGTGCAGCCGCACGGCCTGCGCCCGCAGCGCGTCCTCCGTCTTGCCCGACAGGACCCACGGAACGACCCCACCGACGACAGGGGCCACGGAGCCCGCCTCGGCGGACGCTTCGGAGTCATCGACCGGCGCCTGCTCGATGATGGTGTGCGCGTTCGTGCCGCTCAGGCCGAACGACGAGATGCCGGCCCGGCGCGGGTGCCCGGTCTGCGGCCACTCCCGTGCCTCGGTCAGGAGCGACACCGCACCCGCCGACCAGTCGACCTCGGGCGACGGCTGATCCACATGCAGGGTCCGCGGGAGGACACCCTCCCGTATCGCCATGACCATCTTGATGACACCGGCGACACCGGCTGCCGCCTGGGTGTGACCGATGTTGGACTTCACGGAGCCGAGCCACAGCGGCTGGTCCGCGTCGCGGCCCTGGCCGTACGTGGCGAGCAGCGCCTGGGCCTCGATCGGGTCACCGAGCCGCGTGCCCGTGCCGTGCGCCTCGACCACGTCCACGTCACCGGGCGTCAGGCCCGCCGACGCGAGGGCCTGGCGGATGACGCGCTGCTGCGAGGGGCCGTTCGGAGCAGTCAGACCGTTGGAGGCGCCGTCCTGGTTGACGGCGGAACCACGGACGACGGCGAGCACCTGGTGGCCATTGCGCCGCGCGTCCGACAGCTTTTCGACCAGCAGCATGCCCACGCCCTCGGCCCACGCGGTGCCGTCGGCGGCACCGGCGAAGGCCTTGCAGCGGCCGTCGGGGGCGAGACCGCGCTGGCGCGAGAAGTCGACGAACGTGTCCGGCCCCGCCATCACGGTGACACCGCTGACCAGCGCCAGCGAGCAGTCACCCTGCCGCAGCGACTGCACGGCCAGGTGCAGGGCGACGAGCGAGGACGAGCACGCGGTGTCGACGGAGACGGCCGGGCCTTCGAGGCCGAGCGCGTACGAGATGCGGCCCGAGGCCACGCTGCCGGACGTGCCGGTGCTGAGGTAGCCCTCCAGGTCCTCGGGGACCGACTGGAGGCCCGGGAAGTAGTCGGTGGCCATCACACCGGCGAAGACACCGGTCTGGCTGCCGCGCACCGAATCGGGGTCGATACCCGCACGTTCGAAGGCCTCCCAGGCCGCCTCCAGCATCAGACGCTGCTGGGGGTCCGTGGCGAGCGCCTCGCGCGGCGAGATCCCGAAGAACGCGGGGTCGAAGTCGCCCGCCCTCTCCAGGAACCCACCGACCTGGACGTAGGTCGTGCCCGTCTTCGCCGGATCCGGGTCGTACAGGCTTTCGACGTCCCAGCCGCGGTCCGTCGGGAACGGTGAGAGCCCTTCACGCCCGTCGAGCAGCAGCTGCCACAGCTCCTCCGGGGAGGACACCCCACCGGGGAAGCGGCAGCTCATACCCACGATCACGATGGGGTCGTCGTCCGACCCCGGCGTGCCGACCGGAACCACCTGCGAGTTGGCGGTCGTGCCGCTCGCGTCGGTCCCCGTGGCGCCGAGGAGTTCGGTGCGCAGGAAGTCGACGAGTGCGGCGGGCGTCGGGTAGTCGAAGACCAGGGTCGCGGGGAGCCGCAGCCCGGTCTCGCCGCCCAGGCGGTTGCGCAGTTCGACCGCGGTGAGGGAGTCGAAGCCCAACTCCTTGAAGGCGCGCTTCGGCGCGACGGCGTCCGCGCTGCCGTGGCCCAGAGCGGCCGCGACGTGAGTGCGCACCAGGTCGAGCAGTACGCCGCTCTGCTCACCTGCCGGACGCCCGGCGAGGCGGAGAGCCAGCGATGGCGTCTCGGCGCCGGTGCTCTTACCGCCGGCGACACGGCGGGCGGGAGATCCGGCCAGACCGCCCAGCAGCGCGGGCAGAGCTGTGCCCTGGCCGCGCAGCGCGGCGAGATCGAGTGGCATGGGCACGAGCAGTGCCTCGTCCGACGACGAGATGACGGCGTCCAAGAGGGACATGCCGAGCTGCGAGGAGATCGGCAGCATGCCGGAGCGCTTGATGCGCTCGATGTCGGCGTCCGAGAGGTGTCCGGTGATGCCGCTGCGCTGCTCCCAGAAGCCCCACGCGAGTGAGGTGGCGGGCAGGCCGAGCGCGTGGCGGTGGTGGGCGAGTGCGTCGAGGAAGGTGTTGGCGGCCGCGTAGTTCGCCTGGCCCGCGTCGCCGAAGACACCGGCGGCGGAGGAGAAGAGGACGAAGGCGGAGAGGTCCAGGTCCTTGGTGAGGTCGTGGAGGTTGAGCGCGGCGTCCGCCTTGGGGCGGAGCACGGTGTCGAAACGCTCGGGGGTGAGGGCGTTGATGACACCGTCGTCGAGGACACCGGCCGTGTGGATCACGGCATCGAGGGGACGCTCGGCGGGGACACCGGCGAGGAGGGCCGCGACGGCCTCACGGTCGGCGGCGTCGCAGGCGGCGATCTCCACGGTGTTGGCGCCGAGTTCGGCCAGTTCGGCGGCGAGCTGCGGGGCGCCTTCGGCGTCGAGTCCTCGGCGGCTGGTGAGGATGAGGTGGCGTACGCCGTGTTCGGTGACGAGGTGGCGGGCGACGAGGGAGCCCAGGGCGCCGGTGCCGCCGGTGATGAGGGCGGTCCCGGACGGGTCCAGGGGTGAAGCGGTGGTCTCGGCGAGGGCCGGGCGGGCCAGGCGCGGCACGCGCAGGGCGCCGTCGCGGAGTGCGGCTTCGGGCTCGTCGGAGGCCAGGAGCGGCCAGAGAGTGGTGAGTTCGGGCGACTCGGTGTCGGTGTCGAGGAGGAGGAAGCGGTCGGGGTTCTCGGACTGGGCTGCGCGTACCAGGCCCCACACGGGTGCGTTGGCCAGGTCGGTGACAGCGTCGTGGGGACCGGCGGCGATGGCACCACGCGTGACGAAGACGAGACGGGAGTCGGCGAAGCGGTCCTCGGCCAGCCACTCCTGGACCAGGGCCAGGGTGTGGTGGGTGGCCTGGTGGGCTGCGGTGGCCGCGTCGGTGTCCTCGTAGGCGGTCAGCGGGGCGAAGACGATCTGGGGGATGGTGTCGGCGGCGGCGAGTCCAGCCAGGCTGGGGAACGCCGGTCCGTCGGTGAAGAGGTTCGGTTCGTCGCCCAGCATGGCCCAGGTCTGGGGTTCGGCGGGTGCCGGGTTCAGTTCGGGCCAGTCCAGGCGGTACAGGGAGTTGTGGAATCCGCTGTGTCCGGTGGTGAGTTCGTCGGGGGTGGTCTGGCGCCAGGTGATGGCTTGTGCGGTGAGGACGGGTGCGCCGGTGTTGTCGGCGGCGGTGAGGGTGCCGTTGGTGGTGGAGAGCTTGACGCGCAGGGTGGTGGCGCCGGTGGCGTGGAGGGTGACGTGGTTCCAGGTGGAGGTGGTGCGTGCCTGCTCGTGGGGGGTGAGGGGCAGGGCGTGCAGGGCGGCGTCCAGGAGTGCGGGGTGCAGTCCGAAGCCGTCGGTGGAGGTGCCTTCGGGGAGGGCGACCTCGGCGTAGATGTCGTCATCGAGCCGCCAGGCGGCACGCAGGCCCTGGAAGACCGGGCCGTAGGACAGTTCGGCCTGGGCGAGACGCTCGTAGACCGCATCTGTATCGAGGGAGGCGGCGCCCTGCGGCGGCCACACCGACAGGTCGAAGTCGGCATCCTGGGCCACTCCGGTGACGCGGCCCGTGGCGTGGCACACCCACGGCTCGTCGATCGAGGCCTCTTCGGCGCGCGAGTAGATCGTGACGGCCCGGTGCCCGTCTTCGTCGGTGTTGTCCACGGTCACCCGGAGGGCGACGGCACCCTGTGCGGGCAGTACGAGCGGAGCCTGGAGCGTCAGCTCCGCCAGCCCACCGCAACCGGCTTCGTCCCCCGCCTGGGTCGCCAGCTCCACCAGGACCGACGAGGGCACCATCGGGACGCCCATCACCACATGCTCCGCGAGCCAGTCGTGGGATTGCAGCGAGAGACGGCCGGTCAGCAGGATGGTTCCCGTCGCGGGAAGCGCGACCGCCGCGCCGAGCAGCGGGTGCGTGACCGACGCCAGGCCGGCAGGGGCAAGGCTGCCGGTGGGGGCAGCCTGCTCCAGCCAGTAGTGCTGGTGCTGGAAGGCGTAGGTGGGCAGGTCGACGCGGCGGGCGTCGTGGCCTGCGAAGACGCCGTCCCAGTTGAGTTCGGCGCCGTGGTTGTGGGCGGTGCCGATGGCCTGGGTGAGTGTTTCGGTTTCGGGGCGGTTCTTGCGGAGTACGGGCGTGAAGAGTGCTTCTTCGCTGTCGGACGCGATTTCCTGGGCCAGGGCGGAGAGGGTGCCGTCGGGGCCCAGCTCGATGTAGGTGGTGACGCCTTGTTCGGCGAGGTGGGTGATGCCGTCGGCGAAGCGGACGGCTTGGCGGACGTGGCGGACCCAGTACTCGGGTGAGCCGATGTCTTCGGGGGTGGCGAGCTGGCCGGTGAGGTTGGAGACGACCGGGATGCTCGGGGTGCCGTAGGTCAGGCCCGCTGCGATGGTGCGGAACTCATCGAGCATGGGTTCCATGCGGGGGGAGTGGAAGGCGTGGCTGACGCGGAGCTGGTGGACCTTGCGGCCTTGCTCGCGCCAGTGCTCGAGGACCTCGACTACGGCGGTCTCGTCGCCGGAGATCACGACGGATGTGGGTCCGTTGATGGCGGCGATGGCGATCTCGTGCTCGCGGCCTTCGAGCGTCTCCAGAACCTCAGCTTCGGTGGCCTGGATCGCTGCCATGGCCCCACCGGCGGGCAGCGCCTGCATAAGCCGCCCACGCGCGGCGACAAGCTTGACGGCGTCCTCCAGGGTGAAGACCCCGGCCACATGGGCGGCGGCCAGTTCACCCACGGAGTGCCCGACGAGGAAGTCAGGGGTCAGCCCCCACGCCTCGACGAGCCGGAACAGCGCGACCTCGATGGCGAAGAGCGCGGCCTGGGTGTACACGGTCTGGTCGATCAGACCGGCGTCCGTCCCGTCCGTGCCGAAGACGACATCCTTCAGCGGACGCTCCAGCTGCCCATCGAAGCGGGCACACACCTCATTGAAAGCGGCAGCGAACACCGGATAGGTCTCGTAGAGCTCGTGGCCCATTCCGGCCCGCTGGCTGCCCTGCCCCGTGAACAGGAACGCCAGCTTGCCGCGGCGCACGCTCCCCGAGGCCACGGCGCCCGACGCATCTCCGTCCGCCAACGCCCGTACACCCGAAAGGAGTTCGTCCACATCGGAGCCGGTGACGACGGCCCGGTGCTCGAAGCGGGCCCGCGTCACAGCGAGGGAGTAGCCCACATCGGCCGCACGCAGCTCGGAGTTCTCCCGCAGGTAGGAGTGCAGCCGCTCGGCCTGCGCCCGCAGCGCCTCCTCCGTCTTACCGGACAGCACCCACGGCACCACGCCACCGACGACCGGAGCCTCGGAGCCCGCCTCCTCGACGGTGGTGTCGACGGCAGCCGGCGCCTGCTCCAGAATCACATGCGCATTGGTACCGCTGATACCGAAGGACGAGACGCCCACTCGGCGCGGACGCCCGGTGTCCGGCCACTCCCGCGCCTCGGTCAGCAGCCGGACGTCACCCGCCGACCAGTCGATCTCGGGCGACGGCTGGTCCACATGCAGGGTCTGCGGGAGGACACCCTCCCGCATCGCGACGACCATCTTGATGATGCCCGCGGCACCGGCTGCCGCCTGGGTGTGACCGATGTTGGACTTCACGGAGCCGAGCCAGAGCGGTTCGGCTCCCTCGCGACCCTGGCCGTAGGTGGCGAGCAGGGCCTGGGCCTCGATCGGGTCGCCGAGCCGCGTGCCCGTGCCGTGCGCCTCCACCGCGTCCACGTCACCGGGCGTCAGGCCCGCCGACGCCAGGGCCTGGCGGATGACGCGCTGCTGCGAGGGGCCGTTCGGAGCGGTCAGGCCGTTCGACGCACCGTCCTGGTTCACGGCCGTGCCGCGGACGACCGCGAGCACCTTGTGGCCGTTGCGCTCGGCGTCCGAGAGCCGCTCGACGAGCAGCATGCCCACGCCCTCGGCCCAGATCGTGCCGTCGGCGGCACCGGCGAATGCCTTGCAGCGGCCGTCGGGGGCGAGGCCGCGCTGGCGCGAGAAGTCCACGAAGGTGTCCGGCGTCGACATGACCGTGACACCACCGGCAAGCGCCAGCGTGCACTCTCCCCGGCGCAGCGACTGCACGGCCAGGTGCAGGGCGACGAGCGAGGACGAGCACGCGGTGTCGACGGAGACGGCCGGGCCTTCGAGGCCGAGCGCGTACGAGATGCGGCCCGAGGCGACGCTGCCGGACGTGCCGGTGCTGAGGTAGCCCTCCAGGTCCTCGGGGGCCGACTGGAGGCTCGGGAAGTAATCGGTGTTCATGACGCCGGCGAAGACGCCGGTTTGGCTGCCGCGTACGGACGCCGGGTCGATCCCCGCGGCCTCCAGCGACTCCCAGGACGCTTCGAGGAGCAGCCGCTGCTGCGGGTCCATCGCCAGCGCCTCACGCGGCGAGATCCCGAAGAACTCGGCGTCGAATTCCGCCGCGGAGACGAATCCCCCCTGGCGGACGTACGTCGTGCCGACGCGCGCCGGGTCCGGGTCGTACACGCCCTCGATGTCCCAGCCGCGGTCGGTGGGGAACGCGGAGAGACCCTCGCCCTTCCCGACCACCATGCGCCAGAGGTCGTCCGGCGAGGCGACGTCACCGGGGAAGCGGCAGGCCATGCCGACGATGGCGATCGGCTCGTCGTCGTGGAGCGGCCCGGCGGCCGGGGTCACGGGGCCGGCGATGGCGGACTGGTCGGCGAACGTCTCGGCGAGGAGGTGCTCCACCAGCGCCGACGGGGTCGGGTAGTCGAACGTGAGGGTCGCAGGGAGGCGGAGACCGGTGAGGGTGTTCAGGCGGTTGCGCAGCTCGACCGCGGTCAGCGAGTCGAACCCCACCTCCTTGAAGGCCCGCCCCGGCTCGATCGCCCGCGCGTCGCCGTGACCGAGCACGGACGCGACGTGACCGCGTACGAGTTCCAGCAAGGTACTCGTCCGCTCGGCGGGCGAGAGCCCGGACAGCCTGCGGGCCAAGGCGGACGTTCCGCCCGCCGCCCCGCTCGCCGCGACCCGGCGCGCCGGCATGCCGACCAGCCCGCGCAACAGGGCGGGGACCGTGGCCGAAGGCGCACGGAACGCGGCGAGGTCCAGGCTCATGGGCGACGCGACAGCGGCGCCCGAGGTGCGTGCTGTGTCGAGGAGTTGGAGGGCGTGGGTGGTGGGGAGGGGGGTCATGCCGGAGCGGTGGATGCGCTCGATGTCGGCGGTGGTGAGGTGTCCGGTGATGCCGCTGCGCTGTTCCCACAGGCCCCATTGGAGTGAGGTGGCGGGGAGGCCGAGTGCGTGGCGGTGGTGGGCGAGTGCGTCGAGGAAGGTGTTGGCGGCGGCGTAGTTGCCCTGGCCCGGATCCCCGAAGAGGCCGGCGGAGGAGGAGAAGAGGATGAACGCGGAGAGGTTCAGGTCCTTCGTCAGCTCGTGCAGATGGACGGCGGCGTCGGCCTTGGGGAGGAGAACCGCGTCGAGGCGCTCGGGGGTGAGGGCGTTGATGACGCCGTCGTCCAGGACACCGGCGGTGTGGATCACGGCGGTCAGCGGACGCCCGCTGTCGACCGAGTTGAGCAGCGTTTCGAGGGAGCCGCGGTCGGCGGCGTCGCAGGCGGCGATCTCCACGGTGTCGGCGCCGAGTTGGGTCAGTTCGGCGGCGAGCTGCGGGGCGCCTTCGGCGTCGAGTCCTCGGCGGCTGGTGAGCAGCAGGTGGCGTACGCCGTGTTCGGTGATGAGGTGGCGGGCGACGAGGGAGCCCAGGGCGCCGGTGCCGCCGGTGATGAGGGCGGTCCCGGCCGGATCCAGGTCAAGGGCCGCCGGATCGCCGTCGGCGACAGGCACCCGGACCAGGCGCGGCACGCGCGCCGAACCGTCACGGAGTGCGGCTTGGGGCTCGTCGGAGGCCAGGAGCGGCCAGAGAGTGGCGAGTTCGGGCGACGCGTCGTCGGTGTCGATGAGGACGAACCGGTCGGGGTTCTCGGCCTGCGCGGAGCGTACGAGGCCCCAGACGGGCGCGTTGGCCAGATCGGCCACGTCTTCACCGGGCCGGGCGGCGATGGCACCACGGGTGACGAGGGCCAGGCGAGACCCGGCGAACCGGTCCTCGGCCAGCCATTCCTGAATGAGCGTCAGAGCATGCTGGGTGGCCTGGTGGGCTGCGGTGGCCGCGTCGGTGTCGTCGTAGGCGGTCAGCGGGGCGAAGACGATCTGGGGGATGGTGTCGGCGGCGGCGAGTTCAGCCAGGCTGGGGAACGCCGGTCCGTCGGTGAAGAGGTTCGGTTCGTCGCCCAGCATGGCCCAGGTCTGGGGTTCGGCGGGTGCCGGGTTCAGTTCGGGCCAGTCCAGGCGGTACAGGGAGTTGTGGAATCCGCTGTGTCCGGTGGTGAGTTCGTCGGGGGTGGTCTGGCGCCAGGTGATGGTTTGTGCGGTGAGGACGGGTGCGCCGGTGTCATCGGCGGCGGTGAGGGTGCCGTTGGTGGTGGAGAGTTTGACGCGCAGGGTGGTGGCGCCGGTGGCGTGGAGGGTGACGTGGTTCCAGGTGGAGGTGGTGCGTGCCTGCTCGTGGGGGGTGAGGGGCAGGGCGTGCAGGGCGGCGTCCAGGAGTGCGGGGTGCAGTCCGAAGCCGTCGGTGGAGGTGCCTTCGGGGAGGGCGACCTCGGCGTAGATGTCGTCACCGAGCCGCCAGGCGGCACGCAGGCCCTGGAAGACCGGGCCGTAGGACAGTTCGGCCTGGGCGAGACGCTCGTAGACCGCATCTGTATCGAGGGAGGCGGCGCCCTGCGGCGGCCACACCGACAAGTCGAACGCCGCGGGCTCCGCGGCCCCCGACAGCGTGCCGGTGGCATGCAGCGTCCACTGGCTACCGGGCGCCGCCTCGTCCGAGCGGGAGAAGAAGCGGACCGGGCGGCGGCCCGCGTCGTCGGCGGCGTCCACGGCCAGCCGCAGCGCCACCGCGCCCTGCTCGGGCAGGACCAGCGGGGTCTGGAGCGTCAGCTCCTCCAGGGACCCGCAGTCGACCTGGTCACCGGCGTGGATGGCCAGCTCGACCAGGGTCGAGCCCGATACGACGGCCGAACCCAGCACCGCGTGATCCGCGAGCCACCCGTGCGACTGGAGAGACAGGCGTCCCGTCAGCAGTGTCCCGTCCGACTCCGGCAGCGCGACCGCCGCGTTCAGGAGCGGATGTCCCGTCGCCGACTGCCCGAAGCCCGTGGCGTCCCCGGAGAGGGTGGGCGTCTCCAGCCAGTAGTGCCGACGCTGGAAGGCGTACGTCGGCAGGTCCACGCGCTGTCCGCCGCGGCCCGCGAAGACGCCGTCCCAGTCCAGCTCCGCGCCGTTCACGTGCAGACGGGCCATGGCGGAGGTGAAGGCCTCGCCCTCGGGGCGGCCCCTGCGCAGGGCCGGGGCGAAGACCACGCCCTCGGCATCGGGCAGGGACTCCTGGCCCATCGCCGAGAGGATGCCGTCGGGGCCCAGCTCCACGAAGGAGGTGACGCCCCGCTCGGCGAGGCAGGTGACGCCGTCCCGGAAACGCACGGCCTGACGCACGTGCCGCACCCAGTACTCCGGTGAGCACAGTTCTTCCGCGGTGGCCTGCTCACCGGTCACGTTGGAGACGATCGGGATCCGCGGCGCGGAGTAGGTCATCACCCGGGCGTGCCAGCGGAATTCCTCCAGCATGGGTTCCATGCGGGGGGAGTGGAAGGCGTGGCTGACACGGAGCTGGTGGACCTTGCGGCCCTGCTCGCGCCAGTGCTCCAGCACCTCGACTACGGCGGTCTCGTCACCGGAGATCACGACCGAGGTGGGTCCGTTGATGGCGGCGATGGCGATCTCGTGCTCGCGGCCCTCGATCGTCTCCAGAACCTCGGCCTCGGTGGCCTGGATCGCGGCCATGGCCCCACCGGTCGGGAGCGCCTGCATGAGCCGGCCCCGCGCGGTCACCAAGATCGCCGCGTCCTCGAGATCGAAGACACCGGCTACGTGCGCGGCGGCCAGCTCACCCACCGAGTGGCCGATGAGGAAGTCAGGGGTCAGGCCCCAAGCCTCAACCAGGCGGAAGAGTGCGACCTCGATGGCGAAGAGCGCGGCCTGCGTGAACACCGTCTCATCGATCAGACCGGCAGCCGCCTCGTCCGTGCCGAAGACGACATCCTTCAGCGGACGTTCCAGATGCAGGTCGAGGTAGGAGCACACCTCGTCGAAGGCCGCGGCGAACACCGGATACGTGTCATACAGCTCGCGGCCCATCCCGGCCCGCTGGCTCCCCTGCCCCGTGAACAGGAACGCGACCCGACCGCGGCGCGCGCTCCCCGAGATCACCGCACCGCCCGGTACCTCCCCGGCAGCGAGAGCCTCAAGGCCGGCCAGCAGCTCCTCGCGGCTCGCGCCCGCCACCACGGCCCGGTGTTCGAACCGGGCCCGCGTGACGGCGAGGGAGTAGCCCACGTCCGCCGGACGCAGGTCGGAGTTCTCCTGTACGAAGGAGTGCAGCCGCTCGGCCTGCGCCCGCAGCGCGTCCTCCGTCTTACCGGAGAGCACCCACGGCACGACCCCGTCGACGACCGGCGCCTCGGAGAGCGGGGTCTCGGAGACCGGCTCGGAAAGTTCGGCCGGCGCCTCCTCCAGCACCACGTGCGCGTTCGTGCCGCTCATGCCGAACGACGAGACACCGGCCCGGCGCGGACGCCCGGTCCGCGGCCACTCGCGCGCCTCGGTCAGCAGCGCCACGTTCCCCGCCGACCAGTCAACGTGCGGGGACGGCTCGTCGGCATGCAGCGTCCGCGGCAGCACACCCTCCCGCATCGCGAGGACCATCTTGATGACACCGGCGATCCCGGCCGCGGCCTGCGTGTGGCCGACGTTCGACTTCAGCGAGCCGAGCCACAGCGGCTCCCCGCCCTCGCGCCCCTGCCCGTACGTGGCAAGCAGCGCCTGCGCCTCGATCGGATCGCCGAGACGCGTACCGGTGCCATGGCCCTCGACCGCGTCGACGTCCGTCGCGGCGAGGCCGGTGTCCGCGAGGGCGCGGCGGATGACGCGCTGCTGGGCGAGACCGCTGGGGGCGGTCAGGCCGTTGGACGCGCCGTCGGAGTTGACGGCGGTGCCGCGCACCACCGCGAGGACCTGGTGGCCGTTGCGCCGGGCCTCCGAGAGCCTCTCCAGGACGACGATGCCGACGCCCTCGCCCCATCCGGTGCCGTCGGCGTCCGCGGAGTACGCCTTGCAGCGCCCGTCGGCGGAGAGGCCGCGCTGCCGGCTGAAGGCGAGGAACCCGCCGGGGCTCGACATGACCGCCGCGCCGCCCGCCACAGCGAGAGGGCAGTCGCCGCGCCGCAGGGCCTGCACGGCGAGGTGGAGCGCGACGAGCGAGCCGGAGCAGGCGGTGTCGACCGTGATGGTGGGACCCTCGAAGGCGAAGGTGTAGGCGAGACGGCCCGAGGCCACGCTGGCGGCGTTGCCGGTCAGCAAGTAGCCCTCGAAACCCTCGGCCGCATCCTGTAGACGCGGGCCGTACTCCTGGTTCTCGACGCCGACGAACACACCGGTCTGGCTGCCGCGGACGGACTTGGGATCGATGCCCGCGCGTTCGAGGGCCTCCCAGGTGCTCTCCAGCAGGAGCCGCTGCTGCGGGTCCATGCCGAGCGCCTCGCGCGGGCTGATGCCGAAGAAGTCCGCGTCGAACTCACCTGCGTCGTGCAGGAATCCGCCCCGGCGGGTGTAGCTCTTGCCCGCGTCGTCGGGGTCGGGAGAGTACAGGCCGTCGAGGTCCCAGCCGCGGCGGGTGGGGAAGTCGGAGATCGCGTCGCCGCCCTCGGAGAGGAGCCGCCACAGCCCCTCGGGGGTGCTGACGCCGCCGGGCAGCCGCACCGCCATGCCGACGACGGCGATCGGCTCGTCGTCGGCCGCGGCGGAGCCCAGCTGCTCGCCCAGGGCGCCCGCGTCCGCGGCGGAGCCGTACAGGAGGCGCTGGAGTTCGCGCGCGAGCTCCCGCGGGGTGGGATGGTCGAAGGGCAGAGTCACGGGCAGGCGCAGCCCGGTGGCCGCGACGAGCCGGCTGTGGAAGTCGACGGCGGCGAGCGAGTGGAAGCCCAGTTCGAGGAAGGAACTCTCGGGGTCGATCCCGTTGGGCACCTCTCGGTCCGCGCTCTTGAGCACGTCCTCGGTCAGACCGGTGACGAAGGCGAGCAGGTGGTGTTCCTGCTCCGGCCCGGTCAGTTCAGCCTGCGAACGGAATTCTCCGGACTGGCCTACCATCGCTCGCTCCACAACTCTGCCGACATGGCTGTTCAAAGAAACCGGACTTCACGCGAGAGTATGTGGACGCCGAGTGGCGGTCACACCCCTACGCACCCCTTGGGGCATTGCCGGTACAGGGATTGGTGATGCGGTGGCATTCGATGCCGCGAGGACGGCGGACAGGGAATTGCGCACCGCAGCGCATCAGCTTTTCGCGGGCCGCAGAGTGGACCGGAGAACGCTTTTCGGATCGACGGCCACGACGTCGAAGTTCCGGGTGGTGCACTTCACCCGCCGGAACAGATTGTCGGGACCGGTGATGTAGAGCTTCCGCACACCGAGGCCGAGCAGTGAATCGACGACCTCGGGCCAGTTGATGGCCTTGTCGAACGTGTCGAGCAGCATGGTCCGCATGGCGTCCGCGGTGCGCACGACACTGCCGTCCTGGTCGGCGACGACGGTGAGCTTCGGGTCCCGGATCTCGTACCGGGACAAGACCTCCTCGTCGGCCTTGCGGCGCAGCCCGCCGAACGCCTCGGCGTGCACGGGCGGGCGCATCGTGTACATGGAGTAGCCGCCCATGGCGCCGACGGCCCTCTTCAGGCCGTCCAGGAGGTGCTCCCGCACCGACACCATGAGGAAGCCCTCGTCGAGCCGGCCGGAGATGTCGTACCAGTCGCCGTTCGCGGTGAGCCCGTCCAGATACTCCTGGAAGGGTTCCGCCGGGACCCGCACACAGGAGTGGGTCACCACGTCCTGGTGCTCGGAAGCGAAGAACTCCTGCTCGCATCGGGCCAGTTCAGCCGTCATGCGGACGGTGTCCGCGAAGTCGAGCGCCCCTGTCCAGGCGGCCGCGGCCTTCTGCCCGAAGCTCGGCCCGACACAGTAGTCGGGGCGCATCCCGAGGAGGTCCTCGGCGCGGTCGGCCAGCGCGAGGGAGTTCGCCAGGAAGGCCACCTGCGTGTACTCCGAGTAGTCGTCCTCGGCTCCGTGGAACCGGTCTAGGAGCGAGTACCCGAGCGCCTTGTCGGCGGCCGATATGCGGCGCCTCGCGTACCTGTCGAGAACCATGAATTTGCCGACCGCGGAAAAGCTTGACGGCCCCATCCCCGGAAATACGACAGCTGTCTTCTCTTCCATCAGATTTCACCCACAGTCAGCCAGCGGACAGCATGGCCGACGCTATGGGGGCCGGCAGGCCCCCGGCCACCCCATAGGCCCCCTAAGGCAACCCCGTAGACACCCCTTGACGTTCACGGCACGGCCCGCGGTCACCGCGCCGACCCGTCCCGCATGTCACACAGGCAGGGGGGATAGGGGTTGCCTGTGCCGCCCGGCGGAAAATAGCGTGTGCCTGCCGGAGCAGGCGGTCCTCGGCCGGCAGTTCCCCATTCGATCCGGCCGGGCCACACCGACGGCATCGACATGCGGCTCGCGCGGCGTGAGCGGGCGGAGCCTCCCGGAATTCCATTGATTCCCCGACCAGCATCGCCGAAACGGCCCGAAGGGTATTCCTGATGACGTCACCCAGCCCGGCTTCAATGAGCATGCTTGTTCCGGACTTCCCCTTCTCCTACGACGACTGGCTGCGCCATCCCGCCGGTCTCGGGGAATTGCCCCCCGATCGCGCCGGCACGCCGGTGGCCGTGATCGGTGGTGGCATCTCCGGGCTGACGGCCGCGTACGAACTGATGCGGCTCGGCCTGCGGCCCGTCGTGTACGAGGCCGGCGAGCTGGGCGGCCGCATGCGGGCCGTCCCCTTCGCGAGCCGCCCCGAATACGTCGCCGAACTCGGGGCGATGCGCTTCCCGAAGTCGGCGCGGGCCCTGTTCCACTACATCGACCTGCTCGGCCTGGACACCCGGCCGTTCCCCAACCCGCTGGCACCGGACACCCCCGGCACGCTCATCGACGTCAACGGCCGCCAGCACTGGGCCCGTTCGCAGGACGACCTGCCGCCGCTCTACCAAGAGGTCGCCGAGGCCTGGGAGAAGACGCTCCAGGAGCTGGCCGAACTGTCGACGGTGCGCGGCGCGATCCAGCAGCGCGACGTCGTGACCCTCAAGGCCGTCTGGAACCGTCTGGTCCGCGACCTCGACGACCAGTCCTTCTACGGCTTCCTGGCGTCCTCGTCCTCGTTCCACTCCTTCCGGCACCGTGAGGTCTTCGGCCAGGTCGGCTTCGGCACGGGCGGCTGGGACACCGACTTCCCCAACTCCGTCCTGGAGATCCTGCGGGTCGTCTTCACCGAGGCCGACGACGACCAGCTCTCCATCGTCGGCGGTGTGCAGCAACTGCCCCGTGGCCTGTGGGAGCGGCGGCCCGCGTCACCGGTCCACTGGCCCGAGGGCACCTCCCTCTCCACACTGCACGGCGGCGGCCCGCGACCCGGCGTCGTGGGACTGCGGCGCAAGGGATCCGACTACGTGGTCGAGGACGCGTCCGGGGACGTCAGCGCCTACCCGGCGGTGGTGTTCACGCCGCACCTGTGGACGTTGCTGAACCGGATCGACTGCGAACCGGGGCTGCTGCCGACCGAACACTGGACGGCGGTGGAGCGCACGCACTACATGAGCTCCTCCAAGGTCTTCGTCCTCACGGACCGCCCGTTCTGGCGCGACATCGACCCGCGCACCGGCCGGGAGACGATGGGCATGACCCTCACCGACCGGATCGCCCGCGGCGTGTACCTCTTCGACAACGGAGCGGACCGACCTGGCGTGATGTGCCTGTCGTACACCTGGAACGACGACTCGCTGAAGTTCTCCACCCTCTCCCCGGGCCGGCGCCTGGACGTACTCCTCGACCGGCTCGGCGAGATCTACCCGGGGGTGGACATCCGGTCGCACATCATCGATGAGCCGATCACCGTCACCTGGGAGAACGAGCCCCATTTCATGGGCGCGTTCAAGGCGAACCTGCCGGGCCAGTACCGGTACCAGCGGCGGCTGTTCACCCACTTCATGCAGGACCGGATGGACGCGTCGCACCGCGGGTTCTTCCTCAGCGGCGACGACGTCTCCTGGACCGCGGGCTTCGCCGAGGGCGCGGTGACCACCGCGCTGAACGCGGTGTGGGGCGTGGTCAACCATCTGGGCGGCCGCACCCCGGCGGCCAACCCCGGCCCCGGCGACCTCTTCGACCGGCTCGCCCCGGTGGAACTGCCCTACGCCTGAGCCGGTTGTGTTTGTCCATCAATCCCCATGCTCCTCGCGGAACGAGGTATCACCAACATGACCAGGACCGGACCGGATGTGCGGGCGGGCAACGTCTCGACTCTGCCTCAGGCGCTCCGTCTGCGCTGCGAGAAGCAGCCCGACGAAGCCGCCTACGTATTCCTGCGCGACGGTGAGGAGCCCGGCGGGTCCCTCACCTACCGGCAGCTGGAGGCCGACGCGGGCTCCCGCGCCGCCGCCCTGGAGCGGGCCGGGCTGAGCGGCGGCAACGCCGTGCTGCTCTACCCCTCGGGTCTGGAGTTCGTACGAGCGCTGCTCGGCTGCATGTACGCGCGAGTGGCCGGCGCCCCGGTCCAGGTGCCCACCCGGCGGCGCGGCGTGGAGCGGCTGCGCCGCATCGCGGACGACGCGGGTACCAGCACCGTCCTGACCACCGGCGCCGTCAAGCGGGACCTGGAGGAACGGTTCGGCGATCTGCCCGAGCTGGCCGGGCTCACGCTCATCGACACCGAGGCGCTGCCGGACGCCCCGTGGACGGGCGAGGGCCCGGGCCCCGAGGACATCGCGCTGCTCCAGTACACCTCGGGCTCCACCGGCGACCCGAAGGGCGTGATGGTCACCCACGCCAACTTCCTGAGCAACGTCGCTGAGACCGAGGAGCTGTGGCCGGCCGGACCCGACGGTGTGGTCGTCTCCTGGCTGCCGCTCTTCCACGACATGGGCATGCTCTTCGGCGTGCTGATGCCCCTGTGCTCGGGCATCCCCGCCTATCTGATGGCGCCCGAGGCCTTCATCCGCAGGCCCGGCCGTTGGCTGGAGGCGATAGCGCGGTTCCGCGGCACGCACGCCGCCGCGCCGAGCTTCGCGTACGAACTCTGCGTACGGGCCCAGCAGGACGGCAAGGTCGCCGCGGACATCGACCTGTCGAGCTGGCGGGTGGCGGCCAACGGCGCCGAACCCGTGCGCTGGCGAGCCGTGCGCACGTTCGCGGAGACGTTCGCACCGGCCGGCTTCGACCCCGCCGCCATGAGCCCGGGCTACGGCCTCGCCGAGAACACCCTCAAGGCCACCGGCAGCCGCCTCGGCGAGGAGCCGACCGTCCTCTGGGTGGCCGCGGAGGCCCTGCTGGCCGGCCGGGCGGACCTGCGCGCCCCGGGCGCCGTGGGAGCACAGCCCCTGGTGGGGTCGGGCTTCCCCGTGTCCGGCACCCGGGTGCGGATCGTCGACCCCGTGGCGCTGACCGAGTGCCCCGAGGGCCGGGTCGGCGAGATCTGGGTGAACGGGCCGTGCGTCGCCGCCGGCTACCTCGGGCGGGAGCGCGAGAGCGAGGAGACCTTCCGAGCGGTCATCGCCGGGCAGGACGGCCCCGGCGACGCGACGTATCTGCGCACCGGCGACCTGGGCTTCCTGCTCGACGGGGAGCTGTATGTGACCGGCCGGTTCAAGGACGTCATCATCCGCAACGGCCGGAACTTCTACCCGCAGGACATCGAGCTGTCCGCCGAGAACGCGGCACCGGGCCTGCACCCGAACGCCGCCGCGGCGTTCTCCGTGGACGACGGCGAGAGAGAGCGCCTGATCGTCGTCGTCGAGGCCGACGGCAGGGCCCTGCGGGGCACAGGACCGCAGGAAATGAAGGACCTGGTCCACCGGGCCGTCTACGAACGCCAACGGCTGGAGACGGACGAGGTCGTCGTCGTACGGCGCGGCCTCCTGCCCCGTACCACCAGCGGCAAGGTGCAGCGCCGAGCCTGCCGCGAGCGATACCTGAACAACCAACTGAAGCCTGCCGTGGCAGCGGAGCGGAGCGCCTGATGGCTTCGGAAGAGACGTCCGACAACCCTCCCCGCAACGGGACGGCCGCGCGCCTGGCGGAGTTGCGGCGCCGCCGCGACGAACTCGCCGCGCACGCCGACTCCGACGCGGTCAGGCGTCAGCACGACAAGGGCAAGATGACGGCCAGGGAGCGCATCGACGCGCTGCTCGACCCCGGGACGTTCGTCGAGCTGGACGCCTTCGCCCGCCACCGCAGCCACGACTTCGGCATGGAGCGCAACCGTCCGCTGGGCGACGGTGTGATCACCGGCTACGGCAAGGTGGACGGCCGCAAGGTGTGCGTGTTCGCCCAGGACTTCACGGTCTTCGGCGGCAGCCTCGGCGAGAAGTACGGCGAGAAGATCGTCAAGGTGATGGACCTGGCCCTCAGCACCGGCTGCCCCATCATCGGCATCAACGACTCCGGCGGCGCCCGCATCCAGGAGGGCGTGGTCTCGCTCGCGTACTACGCCGAGCTGGTCAAGCGGCACGTCGAGGGCTCGGGCGTCATCCCGCAGATCTCGCTGATGATGGGCCCCTGCGCGGGCGGCGCGGTGTACGCGCCGGCGATCACCGACTTCGTGGTGATGGTGGAGGAGACCTCACACATGTTCGTCACCGGTCCCGAGGTGCTGCGCACCGTCATGGGGCAGACGGTGCAGCGTGAGGAACTGGGCGGGGCGCTGAGCCACAACACCGTCTCCGGAAACGCCCATTACCTGGCGCAGGACGAGAAGGACGCGTTCGAGTACGTCCGGCTGCTGCTCAGCCATCTGCCCTCCAACAACATGGAGGACCCGCCGGACTACGACGTGACCGAGCCCGAGGGCCTCACCGAGGCGGACCTGGCCCTGGACACGCTGATCCCCGACAGCCCCAACCAGCCGTACGACATGCGCAGGGTCATCCGTACCGTGCTCGACTCCGGTGAACTCCTGGAGGTGCAGCCGCTGTTCGCGCAGAACGTCGTCTGTGGCCTGGGGCGGGTCAACGGCCAGAGCGTGGGCATCGTCGCCAACCAGCCGATCGTCCAGGCGGGCGCCCTGGACATCGACGCCAGCGAGAAGGCGGCGCGCTTCATCCGCATGTGCGACTCCTTCCACGTGCCGATCCTCAGCTTCGTCGACGTGCCGGGTTTCCTGCCGGGCCTCGAACAGGAGCAGGGCGGCATCATCCGCAGGGGCGCCAAGCTCATCTACGCCTACGCCGAGGCCACCGTGCCGATGGTCACCGTGGTCACGCGCAAGGCGTACGGCGGCGGGTACGGGGTCATGGGCTCCAAGCACCTGGGCATCGACGTCAACCTGGCCTGGCCGACCGCCGAGATCGCGGTCATGGGAGGCGAGAGCGCGGTGAGCGTGCTGCACCGCCGCGCGGTGGCGGAGGCCGAGGACCCGGCCGCCGAGCGGACCCGGCTGCGCGAGGAGTACGAGCAGGCGCTGTGCAACCCGTACACGGCCGCCGAGCGCGGCTACGTGGACGCGGTGATCATGCCTCACGAGACCCGGGCGAGCATCGCGGGCGCACTGGAGACACTGCGCGGCAAGCGAGCCCACCGGCTGCCGCGCAAGCACGGCAACATCCCCCTGTGAGCGCTCGGGACGAGGGGGTCACCACCCCCCACGAGGCAGCCGGGCTGCGGGTGGAGCGAGGCCGTCCGACGGGAGAGGAACTCGCCGCGGTGGTGGTCGCGGTGACGACGCTGCTGACGGAGCGGACGGCGAGCCGGGACACCGCGGGCCCGTGGCCGCGCCGCCGCTGGGGCGCGCCCGCGCAGCGCATGACACGCCCGCCCGAGCGAGGCGGGTTCGGTGGCTGACCGGGACACGGCCGGGCAGGCCGCCCGGCGCCGCGCGGCGGTCGCCGCCATCAACGACCACGTGGGACGTAGGAGTTCATCGTGCACAAGATCCTGATCGCCAACCGTGGCGAAATCGCTGTCCGTGTTGCCCGGGCGTGCCGGGATGCGGGGATCGCGAGCGTAGCCGTCTACGCAGATCCCGACCGGGACGCTCTGCATGTGCGGGCGGCCGATGAGGCGTTCGCGCTGGGCGGTGACACCCCGGCCACCAGCTATCTGGACGTCTCCAAGGTGCTGGCGGCGGCCAAGGATTCGGGGGCGGACGCGATCCATCCCGGTTACGGCTTCCTTTCGGAGAACGCCGACTTCGCGCAGGCCGTCATCGACGCGGGCCTGATCTGGATCGGCCCGCCGCCGCAGGCCATCCGCGACCTGGGGGACAAGGTCGCCGCGCGGCACATCGCGCAGCGTGCCGGTGCCCCGCTGGTCGCGGGTACCGCCGACCCGGTCTCGGGTGCGGAGGAGGTCGTGGCCTTCGCCGAGGAGCACGGCCTGCCCATCGCGATCAAGGCCGCCTTCGGTGGTGGCGGGCGCGGCCTGAAGGTCGCCCGCACCCTGGAAGAGGTCCCGGAGCTGTACGACTCGGCGGTGCGCGAGGCGGTGGCCGCCTTCGGGCGGGGCGAGTGCTTCGTGGAGCGCTACCTGGACAAGCCCCGGCATGTGGAGACCCAGTGCCTGGCCGACCAGCACGGCAATGTGGTCGTGGTCTCCACCCGTGACTGCTCGCTCCAGCGCCGCCACCAGAAGCTGGTGGAGGAGGCCCCGGCGCCCTTCCTCTCCGAGGCGCAGGTCGAGGAGTTGTACGCCTCGTCCAAGGCGATCCTCAAGGAGGCCGGCTACGTCGGCGCAGGCACCGTGGAGTTCCTCGTCGGTGTGGACGGCACGATCTCCTTCCTGGAGGTCAACACCCGCCTCCAGGTCGAGCATCCGGTCACCGAGGAGGTCGCCGGCATCGACCTGGTGCGTGAGATGTTCCGCATCGCCGACGGCGAGGAGCTGGGCTACGGCGATCCGGAACTGCGCGGGCACTCCCTCGAGTTCCGTATCAACGGCGAGGACCCGGGCCGCAACTTCCTGCCCGCGCCCGGCACGGTCACCAGGTTCGAGGCTCCCTCGGGCCCGGGTGTGCGTCTGGACGCGGGTGTGGAGTCCGGCTCGGTCATCGGCCCGGCCTGGGACTCGCTGTTGGCCAAGCTGATCGTCACCGGCGCCACCCGTGAGCAGGCGTTGCAGCGTGCCGCGCGTGCTCTGGCGGAGTTCAATGTGGCGGGCATGGCCACCGCCATCCCCTTCCACCGTGCCGTCGTCAAGGACCCGGCGTTCGCCCCCGAACTGACCGGCTCCAGTGACCCCTTCACGGTCCACACCCGCTGGATCGAGACCGAGTTCGTCAACGACATCCCGGCCTTCACCGCACCCGCCACCGACACCGGGACGGACGCCGTGGACGCGGCCCGCAGGACCGTGGTGGTCGAGGTCGCGGGCAAGCGCCTGGAGGTCTCCCTCCCCGAGTCCCTGGGCGCCGCGGTCGCCGGTGCCGCCTCCGGTGGCGGCAGGAAGGCCCCGCGGCGCAAGAGCGGCTCCAATGCGTCGGCGGCGGCCTCCGGTGAGTCGCTGACCTCCCCGATGCAGGGAACCATCGTGAAGCTCGCCGTCGCGGACGGCAGCCAGGTGGAGGAGGGCGACCTCGTCGTGGTCCTGGAGGCGATGAAGATGGAACAGCCGCTCACCGCCCACCGTGCCGGGACCGTCAAGGACCTGTCTGCCGTGGTGGGCGCGACGGTCTCGGCCGGGGCGGTCATCTGCGAGATCAAGGACTGACCCGCTGCCGCGGCGCGTGTGACGGAGCCGGGCCCCCCCCCCCCCCCCGGGGGGGGGGGGGGGGCGGCCCCCCCCCCCCCCCCCCCCCCCCCCCCGACGCCGCGCCGGCCCCCCGCCGGGGCCGCCCGCTGCCATCCGTAGGCGCAGT
>NZ_JBIVZM010000016.1:209562-220160 GCF_044759525.1 Streptomyces sp. NPDC101110
GGGGGGGGGGGGGGGGGGGGGGGGGGGGGGGTCTTGGTCGTCCATCCGCGCGGGGGGGGGGGGGGGGGGGGGGGGGGGGGGCCCCCGCCCCCCCCGGGGGGGGGGGGGGGCCCCCGCCCCCCCCCCCCGCGCGGCACCCGGCCGGGTGCCGCGGGGCCTCAACCCTGTTCGCGGTTCATGGTCCGCATGCCCCAGGCGCCGAAGATGACCACCAAAGAGAGGGCGGCCAGGGCACCGGTCAGGGTGGTCGAGGAGGCGTACTCCCCGGCGGTGATCGCACGCAGCGCGTCGACCACGTGGGACAGCGGATTGACCCGTGACAGGTCGTACAGCCAGTCCGGCGCCGCACTCATCGGGAGCAGCACTCCGGAGAGCAGCATGAGCGGCACCAGCACCATGCTGAGCAGCGGGGCGAAGCGGTTCTCCTGCTTGAGGATGAGGGCCAGCGCGTACGAGGCCGAGCTGATCCCGGCGGCGAGCACGGAGGACAGCGCCAGCAGCAGCACGACCGCGGGGAGCGGGGCGCGGAAACCGAAGGCCGTGGCCGCGGCGAGCAGCATGACGCCCTGGATGCCCAGTTGGGCCAGGTCGCTCAGGACGCGGCCGGAGAGCAGCGCGGCACGGCTGACGGGGGCGACGCGCAGCCGCTCCATGACCCCGGAGCGCAGCTCGGGAGTGAGGGAGAACCCGGCGTAGGCGGCACCGAACAGGGTGAGCTGCATCAGCATGCCGGGCACGAACCACTGCCAGGCGTCCACGTCGCCGGGCAGTGTGTTCTTCAGCAGGGGGCCGAAGAGCACGAGATAGACCAGGGGGCCGGATATCCCGACGAGGAGCTGGAGCGGGCTGCGGGCCCACGGGCGGGTGGAGCGGATGAAGATGAGGCGCGTCTGCTTCAGGTAGTGCACCGTCACTCTCCCTGTTCGTCGGTGGAGTCGGCGTCCGTGTCGCGCAGACTGCGGCCCGTGAGGGTGAGGAACACGTCGTCCAGGGTCGGGCGGTGGGTCTGTACGGACATGACGGAGATCTGGTTCCGGTCGAGTTCCCGCAGGAGGCCTGGGAGGACCGAGCCGCCGAGCGGCACCCGGAACCGTACGGTCGAGCCGTCGACGGTGATCTCGCGGGCGCCCGGGAGGCGTTCCGCGGTCGCGGCCGTGCTCGACGGGTCCGAGGTCTCCAGGACGAGCAGATCACCGGAGACCTCGCTCTTGAGGCCGTCGGGGGTGCCCTCGGTGATGATCCGCCCGCCGTCGATCACCAGGATGCGTTCGCAGAGGGCGTCCACCTCGTCGAGGTAGTGCGTGGTGAGGAACACCGTGGTGGAGTGCAGATCGCGCAGTGACCTGATGTGGTCCCACAGGTTGCTGCGGCTCTGCGGGTCGAGGGCGGTGGACGGCTCGTCCAGGAAGACCAGTTGGGGCCGGTGCAGCACGCCCATCACGATGTCGAGACGCCGCCGCTGGCCCCCGGAGAGGGTGGACACGGTCCGGGTCTCCATGCCCGTGAGGTCGTACTGGCCGAGGAGTTCCTCGACCCGCAGGCGGGCCTGCCTGCGGTCGATGCCGTACAGCTGGGCCTGCGTCATCAGCTCCTCGCCGACGCGCTGGTCGCCTCCGGCGCCGTTGCCCTGCCCCACGTAACCGATGCGGCGGCGCACTCCGGCGGGGTCGTCGAGCAGATCGCAGCCGGCCACCATCGCCACGCCCGAGGTGGGGCGCAGCAGCGTGGAGAGCATCCGCAGCGTGGTGGACTTTCCCGCGCCATTGGGGCCGAGGAATCCGACCAGTTCGCCTTCCGCGACGTCGATGTCCACGCCCCGGACGGCCTCTACGGTGTTTTTTCGGCTGCGGAACGTTTTGGCAAGGTCTCGTACCTTGATCATCGGCGGTGCCTCATCCGGTCTCGCATGATGCGCTGAGCGCAGGGAGAAAAGAATGTATTGCGCGCGGAATTCGGCGGACAACCCCTAGTGTCCCCTGCGGGACTCAACTGGGGTCAGGGGGTGGGGTGCAGGGGAGACCAGGTCGGGGCCCCGGCCGGCCGGTAGTGGCCGAAATTGGTCCTGAGCTGCCAGTATCTCCACCCGGACCTCAACCATAGGGTCCAGGTTGCCGGTTTCACTCCGTCGTAATGTCGCGCTAATCGATGTATGTGACAAGTAAGTATCGATTCGAAAGGGGAAGGTTATTGGTGTCACATGTGTGTGCCGATCTGGATTTGATATGCATCCGGCATGCCTCGATCGCCGGCAAGTTCAGGCTGGCCGCCTTTCCGCACGGTGTCGAATCGACGTCCTCGTTCCTCTGCCTGGCGGAACTCCTGCTGCCGTCCGTCGAGATGCTGGTGGTCCAGCATTCCTACGCCTTCGACAGCAGCGCGCCCCCGCGGATCGGGGATCTCTCGGACCTGGCCGACGACGCCTTCGAGACCCTCGCGGAGTGGACGGACCGGCCGCTGGCGCTCTTCGGGCACGGCAGGGGCGCCGACCTGGCGTACCGGGTGGCGCGCAGGCTGGAGCGGGAGGCGGGCGTCGTCCCCGCGACCCTGTTCGTCTCGGGCGCCGTGGGTGCCGCGCGGAGCGAAGTCCGCGACGGCGGACCGGAGTTACGGTGCCCGGTCGTGGCGCTCACCGGCGAGAGGGACCGAAGGGCGCCGGTGTCGGCGGTGCGGAACTGGCGGCACCGCACCAGCGGAACCTTCGACCTGGAGGTGTTCCCGGGGGCTCGGGGCTACCTCGACATCAGCCGCCGGCAGGTCGCCAACCTGGTCCACGATCAGCTCCTCGTCGCGGAGAACAAGGGAGCCTAGGGGGAGGTTAAGGGTTCCTGAGTGGGGGCATACTGCCTAACTTCCTTGGTGGGGCCCGTGTTACGCATCAGTAGCGGCACGGTTCCCTCACCGTCCCGGACGATGGACCGCCCTTGTGGACGGTCGCCTTCCCGGTCCGCGGCTCTGCGCACCGGTCATGTCCGAGCCCGAGGAAGGAACCTCCCGACAGTGACCTCGAAGGTATTTGCCCACGACTCGGTTCAAACCCTCTCCGCAACGGAGGAGGGAGCCCTGCGCATCGCCGACGCGCTCCGCGACCGCGGTGTCGGCCCGGGCCAGCGCGTCCTGCTCAAGGCAGGCAACTCGGCGGGTTGGGTCGGGACGCTGCTGGGGCTTATGCACCTCGGCGCCTCCATCGTCCTCGTCGACCAGCAGGAGCACGCGGAGGAGACCCGGCGCATCATCCGGCGCACCGGCGCCAAGGTCCTCCTCGTCGACGACGACGCGCCGATCGACGACGATCTGGACGCCATCCACCTCTACGAGATCCTGGTGGCCGCGGCGGGCCGCGAACTCACCGAACAGCGGTTGTCGTTCGACGAGTGGGGCGAGCGGCCCGACGGCCTGATCATGTGGACCTCGGGCTCGACCGGTTCCCCCAAGGGCGTCGTCAAGTCGGGCGCCAAGTTCCTCACGAACCTGCGGCGCAACGCCGACCAGGTGGGGCATGTCGCGGACGACGTGCTGATGCCGCTGCTGCCCTTCTCCCACCAGTACGGGCTCTCCATGGTGCTGATCGCCTGGATCACCGGGTCCTCGTTGGTGATCGCGCCGTACAAGCGGCTTGACCGGGCCCTGCGGATGGCGGGCGAGACCGGGGTCACGGTGATCGACGCGACGCCCTCCAGCTACCGCAGCATGCTCAACCTGATCGGCCGCAAGCCCGTGCTGCGCGCCGACGTCGAGCAGGTGCGCATGTTCTGTGTCGGCGCCGCGCCCCTGGACGGGCCGCTCGTCGACCGGTACGTCGCGGAGTTCGGCCGCCCTCTGCTGGACAGCTACGGCAGCACCGAGCTGGGCAACATCGCCTTCGCCACCATCGAGAACCCGGTCGCCTGCGGCCGCACGATGGAGGGCATCCGCCTGCGGGTGGTCGACGAGGACGGCCATGAGGTGGCACCGGGCGTGGCGGGCGAGATCGAGGTGGACACCCCGGACGGCATGGAGGGCCACCTCGACGAGGACGGAGCCCTGATCCCCGCGGCCGACGGCTGGCAGCGCACCGGCGACCTCGGCCAGTTGGACGAACACGGCAACGTGTACCCGCTCGGCCGCAAGTTCGCTGTGCACCGGATGGGTTACACGCTCTATCCGGAGCTGATCGAACGCAAGGTGGCCGCCCTGGACTGCTCCGCCCGGATCGTCCCGCTGCCCGATGAGCGGCGCGGATCGCGCCTGGTGTTCTTCGTCGAGGACGAGCGGGGGCAGACGGTCGCGTACTGGCGCGACCGGCTCTGTGAAATGCTTGCCCCCTTTGAGCACCCCGACCGGGTCGTCGTCCTGGACCGGTTCCCGCTCAACCGCAACGGCAAGCCGGACAAGCGGCAGTTGGAGCGACTCGCGCGGGAATCGCAGGCCGGGCCCGGTGATTCCCCCGGAGGAAACACTCAGTGAGGATCGCTTGTCTACAGGCGGCTTGTGGCGCGACCGATGTGCGTCAGCTTCTGGAGAAGCTGCGGACAGCGGCGCGCCGCGCTGCCGATGAGGGGGCCAAGCTGCTCGTCACCCCCGAGATCTCGATCGGCGGCTACCCCCTTCAGGCAGGCAATCTCGCCCAGGCCGCGGGTCCCGTGGATGGAGAGCTGTGCGCGGAGGTGTCCGCCATCGCCCGGGAGTTCGGCATCGGCATCGTCCACGGCTGGCCGGAGACGGACGGCCCCGCCCTGTACAACTCCGCGCGCCTCGTCGCGCCCGGGGGTGAGACGCTCGCGGTCTACCGCAAGGCACATCTGTATGGGCGGGCCGAGCGGGCCCGGTTCACCCCCGGGGAAGAAGGGGTGGTGCAGGTGTCCTTCGGCGCCCTGACGCTCGGCATGCTGATCTGTTACGACGTGGAGTTCCCGGAGACGGTGCGGGCGCACGCTCTGGCCGGCACTGATCTGCTGCTCGTGCCCACCGGACTGATGCGGCCCTGGGAGTTCGTGGCCCGCACGCTGGTGCCGGCCCGCGCCTTCGAGAGCCAGCTCTACATCGCGTACGCGAACTGGACCGGGGACAACGGCGGCCTCAGTTTCTGTGGCCACACCACGGTCGCGGCGCCCGACGGCACGACGCACGCCGTCACCGGGGACCGCGAGGACCTGCTCGTGGCCGACATCGACCCGCTGGTCCTCAAGCGCGCCCGCGCCTCCACGACGTACCTGCGCGACCGGCGCCCGGAGCTGTACGCGTGAAGCTGTCATGCCCGGACCGCCTCCTCCGGGCATGACGACATGACGAGACGAGGGGCCGGGAGACAGTCACTGTCTCCCGGCCCCTCGTCTCGCCGTCGTGGCGGGCCGCCGTCAGATGCGCGGCCGCTCGAAACGCCGCGGCTTCTCGGGGGCGAAGGGAACCCCCGTGGACAGCCCGCGGGCGCCGACGACCAGCGCCTCGCCCAGGAATCCGACGCCGATGGAGAGGTTGATCGGCCGCGCCTCCGCCTGCATCCCCATGTGTACCGCGAGGAAGCCGAAGAGGGCCATCACCAGCAGGGAACCGATGATCACGAGGAACGTCTTGCCGGTGTAGCGCTGGTAGAGGATCCCTTCCTTGGGATAGACCTGGATGGTGGCGCCGCGCACCGCGCCGAGCCCGACACCCAGCACCGAACCGGCGATGACCCAGCCGAGGTCCGTACCGGTCAGTCCCTTCACCTCGGTCAGGGCCCAGATCCCGAGGCCGGTGAGGACCAGCGGTGGCGCGAACAGGTCCCGGGCGTTGAGCGGTTCGCCCAGCAGACGCTTGATCACCACTGCGACCGCGGCTATGGCGATGATCGTTACGAGCATCCACGTGTCCACCACTGCACCCCTTTGTTCCTGGCCTGTCCGTGCCCCCAGCAGGGACGCGCCGGATTAATTTAGCAAGCCCGTGCTATAACAACAACATGCCAAGAGTCGTCGTAGCCGAAACCCGGCGTCAGGATGTCGCCCAAGCCGTTCTCCGCATCGTGGGCAGGGAGGGCCTCGAAAGCGCCTCCCTGCGGAACGTCGCCCAGGAGGCCGGGCTCGTCATCGGCTCCGTGCGGCACTACTTCGCCAGCCACACCGAGCTGATGATCTTCACCATGGAAGAGCTGCGGCGCCGCATCGACGGCCGCATCCGCAGCCACGCCGAGCAGCTCCTCGACCCGGACGCGGGCATCGACCGCCGCGCCCGCACCGAGGAGTTGTTCGCCGAGTTCCTCCCCCTCGACGAGACCCGCCGCGAGGAGGCGGTGGTATGGCTGGCGTTCGTCACCGCCGCGCGCACCCGCCCGGAATTCCGGCCCTGCGCGCGCCGGATGCACGAGGAGGCACGCGAGCTGATCGGTCGGGTCCTGCTGGAGGCCCAGCGCTCCGGTGGCATCCCCGGCGACCTCGACATCGCGCTGGAGACCCAGCGGCTGGCCGCCCTCCTGGACGGTCTCACCCTCGGCGGGGTGCTCCACCCCGATCTGATGCCGCCCGAGGACGCGCGCGCGATCCTTCACCGGCATCTGCGTGCCCTGGCCGCCGGCCAGGATCCCGCGTGAGCCCAGGTCGGGGCCGCCAGGGGCGATACCTCGGCTTACCTCGGAACGATTGTTCCGCTCACTTCGGCCAGGCAGGAAGGACAGGAATCGAAGTTTTTGATCTTGAGCATGGGCGGGGAAAGCGGCGTGAGGCTCACCGCGGGCGGGCGCAGGCTCGCCGCCGCCGCTCTCGTCCAGTCGCTTGGCCTCGCCGGCGTCGTGGCCCTCGGTCCTCGAACGTGCGGGCAAGGGGTCCTGAACCGGGCCTTTGTTGTCCGGGTGGGTTGCTCGGCCTGTTTGCCGCCGTGCACTGGTGCCTGCGGCAGATCGAGGCACCGGACCGCGGGACGCCCGTGGCCCGGCGGGAGTCGGGTGTGCCGAAGCGGCGGGCCGGCACCCTCGAGGGGAGGGGACCGGCCCGCCGCTGCGTCGTCGCTCAGGGCGTCTGCCAGCTGTGCGGGGCGTGGAAGGGGTGGGGGCGCCAGGAGGTGGTGCCGGGGGTGGACGCCTGCGCGTCGACGCCGGCCCGGGCGGCACGGCTGAGCAACAGGGCCGCGAGGGCTGCCAGTTCCTCGTCCGTGGCCTGGCCCTTCTCGATGCGGATGGGGGGCGGGGGAGTGAGCATGGGACCTCCGTCGCTGTGGGGCGGCAGTGGGCGTCACTGAGGGGGGTTGCCGTGCTTGCGGGTGGGGTGGTCGGCGTGCTTGGTGCGCAGCATCGCCAATGAGCGGATGAGGATCTCGCGGGTGTCGGCGGGGTCGATGACGTCGTCGACCAGGCCGCGCTCGGCCGCGTAGTAGGGGTGCATCAGTTCCGCCTTGTACTCCTTGACCAGCTCGGCCCGCATGGCTTCGGGGTCCTCGGCCTCGGCGATCCGGCGGCGGAAGATGACGTTGGCCGCGCCCTCGGCGCCCATGACGGCGATCTCGTTGGTGGGCCAGGCGTAGGTGAGGTCGGCGCCGATGGACTGGGAGTCCATGACGATGTAGGCGCCGCCGTAGGCCTTGCGCAGGATCAGGGAGATCCGCGGCACCGTGGCGTTGCAGTACGCGTACAGCAGTTTGGCGCCGTGGCGGATGATGCCGCCGTGCTCCTGGTCGACGCCGGGCAGGAACCCGGGGACGTCCAGGAGGGTGACGATCGGGATGCTGAAGGCGTCGCACATCTGCACGAAGCGGGCGGCCTTCTCGGAGGCCTCGATGTCCAGGACACCGGCGAGCACCCGGGGCTGGTTGGCGACGACGCCCACCACCTGCCCGCCGAGACGGGCCAGCGCGCAGATGATGTTGCGCGCCCAGCGCTCGTGGACCTCCAGGTACTCGCCGTCGTCGACGATCTCCTCGATGACCTCCGCCATGTCGTAGGGCCGGTTGCCGTCCGCCGGGACCAGGTCGGCGAGGGTGTCGCAGCGACGGTCGTGCGGGTCGTCGCACGGCACCGCGGGCGGGTTCTCCCGGTTGTTCTGCGGGAGCAGCGACAGGAGGTAGCGGACCTCGGCGATGCAGGTCTCCTCGTCGCCGTAGGCGAAGTGGCAGACGCCGCTGGTCTCGGCGTGCACGTCCGCGCCGCCGAGGCCGTTCTGGGTGATCTCCTCACCGGTGACCGCCTTGACGACGTCCGGTCCGGTGATGAACATCTGCGACGTCTCGCGGACCATGAACACGAAGTCGGTGAGTGCGGGGGAGTAGGCGGCACCTCCGGCGCACGGGCCGAGCATCACCGAGATCTGCGGGATGACGCCGGACGCCCGGGTGTTGCGCTGGAAGATGCCGCCGTAGCCGGCGAGCGCGGTGACGCCCTCCTGGATGCGGGCGCCGGCGCCGTCGTTGAGGGAGACCAGCGGTGCGCCCGCCGCGATGGCCATGTCCATGATCTTGTGGATCTTGGTGGCGTGGGCCTCACCCAGCGCACCGCCGAAGATCCGGAAGTCGTGGGCGTAGACGAACACCGTGCGGCCCTCCACCGTGCCCCAGCCGGTGATCACACCGTCCGTGTACGGCTTCCTGTCCTCCAGACCGAATCCGGTCGCCCGGTGCCGGCGCAGCTGCTCGATCTCGCGGAACGAGCCCTCGTCCAACAGCAGGCCGATGCGCTCGCGCGCGGTCAGCTTGCCCTTGGCGTGCTGTGCCCGCGTCGCCTTCTCACTCGGGCCGGCCAGCACCTGGCGGCGTATCCCGGCCAGCTCCGCGACGTGTGACCTCATGTCTCCCCCTGATGGGACGGGATGTCAGTTGCCGAGCCGGCGCAGACCGTTCATCTGGAGCACGGCGAAGACCGCGACGACGGCCGCCTGGAGCGGGGTCCACACCGTGCCGACGGTGTTCGGGTCCAGCCAGCCGAAGACCACGGCGGCCACGCTCGCGACCGCCCACAGCAGGTTCGCCTCGATGACCACCTTGGTGGCCGTGGTGGACGGCACCGGACGGCCGGCCAGCACGGCGACCAGTGCGCCGTAGACGGTGAGGAAGACGCCGATGCCACGGAGGAAGCCGGTGTCGAGGCCGAGCAGGTCCCCCACGGGGCCGGCGGCGAACAGGTAGATGAGGCCGTTGCCGCCGGTCACGACGGCGTCGAGGCCGAGGAAGAGACGTAACGGGCGCGCTGCCTCCGAGCGCCCCTGGGTCGTCACGGCGCGGGCCGGCGACTGGCTCGTGGTCATGTGGTTCTCCAAAGGTCGGGGGGCGGTTTCCACTTCCGATCCGGATCGTTCCAGGCAGTGCTGACCAGCGGCTGACGTGCCGCTTACGCGGCGTCGGGACCGGTGGCGTCAGGTGAGTTGGAGCAGGGGAGCGCGCACGTCACCGGACAGGGCCGGGTCGTGGGACAGGATGGCGCTCTCGACCTGCCGCAGCGCGGGGGAGGGCTCGATGCCGAGTTCGTCGGCGAGGTGGCGGCGCATACGGCGGAACACGTCCAGGGCGTCGGCCTGGCGGCCCGCGCAGTACAGGGCGATCATCAGCTGCTCGCAGAAGCGTTCCCGGAGCGGGTGGCTCGTGTGGGTCTCGGCGAGTTCGGCCAGGACGGCGGAGTGCCGGCCGAGCCGCAGCTCGGCGTCGAAGCGGAGCTCCATGGCCCGCATGCGGTACTCCTCGTAGCGGGCGCCGGCGAGTTGGCACAGGGTCCCGCCGGTGAAGCCGCCGAAGACCGGCCCCCGCCACATGGCCAGGGCCTGCCTCAGTAACCGGGCCGCCTCCTCCGGTGAGCCCGAACCGAGGGTCTCGGCCTGGCGGACCGTCCTGACGAACTCGGCGGCGTCCAGCTCCCCCTCGTTGACCGTCAGGCGGTAGCCCGAGGGGTGGATGGTGACGCGCGAGGTGGTGCGGTCGGGCTCCAGGCCGCGCAGCTTGCGGCGCAGCCGACTGACATGGGCCTGCAGGGCGTTGGCCTGGTTGTCCGGGGCGCCCTCGCCCCACATCTCCTCGACCAGGGCCTCACCGGAGACCGACTGGCCCTCGCTGACCAGCAGCGTCTGAACCAGGGTCCGTTGCAGATCGCCGGAGATCTCGGCCGGTCCCGACGCGGTGCGGATCTGCAGTGCCCCGAGGATCGAGAACCTCAGCATGTTTCCCCCTTGGCGATCAGTGCGGCAGAGAGTGGTCGGGGGGCCGGTGGCGGCGGTCCGTCTCTGCGGTCGAGGCCGCGTGGCGGTCTCCCGGCCGGCTTCCGTCCCGGGGTTTCCTCCCGACTCCATCCTGGCACAGAATAATTCCTTTGAGAAGGTATTTTTCTGCTGAACGGGTCCGAGTTGTGCCGACAAGGGTGCTGACCTGTGCGGTTGCCGGACATCAGAGGCTAAGCGGAAGGGGGGTGGTGGGTGCGGACGTGTCTGCGCCCCGGCGCACCGCCCAGTGTCGGGGGGTGCGCCGGGGCGCGTGTGTCCGCCGGCGCGGGGGTCACCGACGGTGTGTGCGGCACCGGGGCGGCGCGGCCGGTGGGGCGGGGCCGCGCCGGAGGTCGGTTGCCGGGGCGTATACGGCGAGCGGAGAGGGCAGGATTCGAACCTGCGTGGGCTTTGTGGGCCCGACCGTGAGATTGCTCTCTGGTCCCCGTTGAGCCGCTCCGGGCACCTCTCCTG